>NZ_CP043028.1:1970500-2298500 GCF_008935055.1 Pseudobutyrivibrio xylanivorans
CTTTGTGCCCACAATAGTGATAACCGACGAAAGCGCATCTGACAAATTGTTTACCGCATCCAAAATAATAGCGATGGAATTTGACATTATGCCAACCAAAGCCTTGAAGCCCGCTAAAAATAAATTTGCAATTATTCCAATTACACTTGTTTGAATAATAACCTTGTCACGGTTCTCCACCGCGTCCGCCACGTTCATATTTCTATTTTTCATACAGCCACCTCTCAATTAATTGTCTTTTGTTCTGCTTTCCTTAATGGCTTTAATAATATCATCGTAATTGCCCCTGACATGTGGGCGCAAGCAATTCACACAAGACTTGACTCCTGATTCAGTATAGGTAAAATTGCCGCCGCATTTATCCTCTAAATGATATAGTGGGCAGTAGCAAAACAGGCAATTGAAATCCTCTGGATGTGCAGTCTTGTGGCATGGGAAATATTCACATTCTTTGTTTTGAAAAAACTTATAATTATCCATGAGACTATTATACTCTTACTTTGACTGTCTTACATGGTATTTTTCGTATTAGTACTGCTCCTGATCCTTCTTTATATCCTCTGGACTCATATACTTGCGAAATACTCGCTCAAGAACTGGATGTATTGCGCATGAAATCATTCCAGGTGAGAACAAAAGGAAGATTGGGAAGCGGTAAATGAGTAACAGAAGCACAACTACTTCTCCCAAAAGTACAATGCTCCAGCCAAAATTCAATATCATGAACATTGCTGAAATCTTAAAGGATGCCTTGAATCCATTTGAGAAGCGGGCAATATAAGCAAAATGATAAATTGCCCAAACAATTGTGAGCACAAAGAGCACCATAAAGAAAATTGATGCTGCTGCAAATGGGCTATCAGGACTAACCATAGTTCTAGTGATATAGATATCGCCGCTCAATATTCCAAAAATAATTATGAAAATCAGCCATGACAATGTAGACTGCTTGAAATTTTCCTTGAAGGAATGAAAGAATGCTGTAGTATATCCACGGCCCTTGAAAATACACTTATTTGTAGCATAATACAGCGCTGTTGCACTGGCGCCAATTGTAACCAAAGGTATCGAGCATATCATGAAATAAAATCCTATGATAAGGATATCTGTAACCTTTGTAATTCCTTCAAAAAATCTGCTGTTAAAAAATCTTCCCAAAACTATTCTCCTATCTCCAACTTATATAATAATTCATAAAATCTCTCTAAGTATTCTTCGCTTCCACTCAAGTCAGCCACCATCAAATATTTGGTGTTCTCATCCAACCCAAAATATTCATGTATAGGGCTATCACTGATATCCACTGCAACATCATAGCTTCCGGTCACTCCGTCATCGTCAGTGACCTCCATGTTGTAAAGTCTGCCCTGGTCCTGCCATAATTTCAAAATATCTGCAGGAGCGGTGTCCTTGATATCCCTGATGGCGCCAAGCTGCACCATGTGCTCCACGCCTTCTTCATCAGCAAATGCAAAATCCATCTGTCCTGCCATTACATAGATATCAAGCTTGTTGCCATAGCCACCCATGTTTGCAGTGTCGTCTGTGTAAAGATCCGCAGTGATGCTAAATCCGTCATGCTTTTCCATACCAAGAATATCGTGCATCTGTGCCTCAACCTCGGTACTGTACTGGTCCGAATTAATGACCATTCCGTAGAACTTGTACTGAACGTAGGTCATGGCATGGTGGATGCACCAGCCGAGGACAATTAACACTATCAATGCAATTATCATATGCACCTTATAGTACTCAAAGATGTATTCCAGCTTCTGCCCAAATGTCATCTGGGAGAGCTTTTTCTTTTCCCCTTTAAAAGTCTTGTTTACTGATTCTTGTTCATTATCTATATATTTTTCCATCATGCATCTCCCGCTGTTACACCTACAATCCTAAGATACTCTTTGTCGCACTATATGTGCTTACAAAGAGCACTTAGAAATTGTAGGCTACAGCTATTTTCAAACTATGAATAATCCTACATGAAAAAAAAAGGCTACTTCAATATGAAGTAGCCAAAATTTATAAACATTTTATAAGTATCGTACGCCTAGATTGCGAGCAACTTTGCGTATGCTGCAAGAGCATCCGAAGTATCGCCAGAAAGTACCTTCTTTGCAAGTGTCTTACCAAGCTGAACACCTTCCTGATCGAATGAGTTAAGGTTCCATACAAAGCCCTGGAACATAACCTTGTTCTCAAAGTGTGCAAGAAGTGCACCAAGTGTCTCAGGTGTGAGCTGCTCACCAACGATGATTGATGATGGGCGGTTACCCTCGAAGTACTTGTTTCTATTATCATCATCCTTACCGCAAGCGAAAGCCATAATCTGAGCTGCTACGTTTGCGCAAAGCTTCTGCTGTGAAGTGCTATCCTCAATAACAACATCTGTTGCCATCTGACTCTTCTTGAAGCCAACAAACTGAAGTGGAATGATGTTTGTTCCCTGGTGAAGGAGCTGGTAGAAGCTGTGCTGTCCGTTTGTTCCTGGCTCACCAAAGATAACTGGGCCTGTAACATAGTCAACAGGCTCACCAAAACGGTTAACGCTCTTGCCGTTTGACTCCATATCAAGCTGCTGTAAATGAGCAGGGAAACGGCTAAGGCCCTGTGAGTATGGAAGAACAGCTGTTGTCTCGAAGCCGAGAACATTGCGCTCATATACACCGATAAGGGCATCAAGCATAGCTGGGTTCTTGCGAACATCAACGTTGCGAGAAAGCTTATCCTCATCTGCAGCACCATTAAGGAAACGAGCAAATACATCTGGACCAAATGCAAGTGAAAGAACTGCGCCACCTACTGAAGATGTAGATGAGTAACGGCCACCGATGTAATCATCCATGAAGAATGCGTCAAGGTAATCAGCTGACTTTGCAAGAGGTGATGTCTCAGATGTAACAGCAATCATGTGCTTACTAGCATCGAGGCCTGCCTTTGCAAGGGCATCCTTAACAAATGACTCGTTTGTAAGTGTCTCAAGTGTTGTACCTGACTTAGAAACGAGAATGAATATAGAATGAGCAACATCAACGCCAGCAAGAACTGAAGCAGCATCGTCTGGGTCAACGTTTGAAATGAAGCGAGCCTCCATCTTGAAAGTATTATTAACCTTTGCCCAGTTCTCAAGTGCAAGATACATAGCACGAGGGCCAAGGTCTGAACCACCAATACCAATCTGAACAGCTGTTGTGAACTTCTCGCCCTTTTCGTTTACGATTTCACCTGCGTGAACCTTGTTTGCAAACTCAGCGATACGCTCCTGCTGCTTTACATAAAACTCTCTCTTATTAACCCCATCAGCCATAACATCACTGCCAAGCTGACCACGTGTAAGCTGGTGAAGAACTAATCTCTTCTCTCCAGTGTTGATAACTTCCCCGTTGAAAAGTGCTGAGTACTTGTCTGTGAGCTGTGCCTCATCAGCAAGCTCCTGAAGTGCGTCAAGAACTGTATCATCAACCTGCTTTGCAGCGAAGTTGTAAGACATGCCGTTTGACATAGGCACTGAATACTCTGCAACTCTCTTTGCTCCGTTTGCTCCAGCCATAACAGACTTAAGCTCAACCTGATTCTTGAGGCCCTGAAGCTTGCCATAAGCTTCGAGCTGATCAAAATTCTTCCATGCTACCATTGTTATTACTCCTTTGTATATAAACAAAAAATCAACGAAAACGATTTCAGTGAAAAGTTTATACTAAATAAGGGCGGTTTTCAAGGAATGGGAAAGGTTTTTCACAATTTCACAACAAATTCATATTCCTTTCTGGGGCTGGTACTTCATACAGTGCTTTATTTCGCTGCTTGGCGTGCTGCACCAAAATGTGGGGCATGATTAGTTAGAGCTCAACAAATTTCTTCGCTCCAAAATCTTCAAACTTCACCCAGTAATTATCTAAGTGGTTGTTTCCATTGTTTTTCTTTATATAAAGATCAAAATCCATTTTATCCATGCCTAGTGCTCTAAGATGCTCCTGATAAAACATGCATCCTTCTCGCATAGTCCGGCGCTGGAAGAATTTAACGAAGCTCCCATATGATATGCCAAGCTTTGCCAGTTCCCATGGGTAAAGCTTGCCATTGTTTAAGTCTGTAGCTTTTATTAGCTCACGATCTTTTATTTCAAAATCCATAAGAGGGGTGTCCAAAAAATATAAAACTCCTTTTAGATTATTTATTAATCTAACTTCTGCCATAATTCCGACATCCTCCTTTCATATTCTTTAGCAAATGGGGTGTTTAAAATATCAATATATTTGATTTCATTCACTCCCTTATATATCTCTTTAACCTTATATTCTCTATTCAATATTTCTAAAAAGTCAAAAGGATCCTCGCCATATGGCGATACATACACATTGTTCATGGCTTCTTCGAACGTATGATAATTATCGCGATAATAATCGTGTTCAAATAGGCCCATTCCATTATCAAAAATTAGTGGTATCTGGTATTCTCCATTTATTGAATTAAAAAATAAACCGAAGTTTCGTGTATGCCTATCCACATTACCAACCAAGCAATCTAATACCGATAGATTCAGCATATACTTTTCGGATTCCTCATATGGGATATTCCCCATTTCTGATAACTGCTTGGCACACCATTTTAGCTTTTCAATGGAATTCATTTTTAAAAAGAAGTCGTCCTTAGTAGATATATGTTTTTCTTCCAGTAATGATTCAAATGATAAAAACGTATATCCATCTAATTCAAAATTCGAAGAATACACTGCATCAAACTTCCTGCCGCCATATGCAAAAATGCAGTGTTTTTGCTGAACACAAGGAATACCTAACTGGTTAGCAATATCACTAGCAATAATCTCCACCGCCCAATCTCTCATTGCAATACTAGCCATTATAGCCTGTGATTTCACAAAAAGTGAACGTCCATAGGTCAGGGCTTTCATCTGGAATCCATCTGTGTCAGTTCTGGTTAGAAGAATATCTTTCTTCGTAAATGCGAATTCTGGAAGTTCATCATTTGATTTGATTTGTAATTCTGGTATTACTGATGGATTGAATGTTTTCTCACCATCTGTAAAAAGATACACGCCAGGTTCATCTACTCCTACCTGAATTAAATACTTCTCTTCAAGCATCTTGATCATATCCTGCCACGTTGGATTCATATTAAATCCAAATGGAAGCTTTGATATTTGAACAGCATAATTTGCTAACACAACAGCTCTATGTTGTAAGTCAACTGTTATGGAAGAGACATTCTCATCATTTACACACCAGTCTATTTTAAGAGGTTGTTGATTCGATTCTTTTATTCGTTTGTGAAGCGCCTGCCTAGACACACCATATTCTGCTGCAAGGCTCGCAATACTCTCACCTAATTCATGGCGAGAAATGATTGCATCAAACTGCTCATCTGAAATTTTTGGTTTGCGCCCTGCGTTTCGTTCATTTGACATAATGAATCCTCCATATGGTTATTATGTTAAATAGCAAGCACTCTGTCAATATTTTAATTAGTTGACATACTGAATGAAATTTGAGCTGCCCCCTGGGACTTTCCGCAAAAGGAATTAGATAAACAAATCATCTAAAGTAATCACAGCTTGAATATTTCCTGAATAGCTATTATTTACCATCCCATAAGTAGTAACCAATGTAGGATAAATCGCATATTTAGTCTTTGTTGCCTTCTGAAAATCTTGAATTTTTCCCCTTATGTCAGAATCCACATCTGCTGATACAGTGTAATCGGAATTTGAATACTTCATTTCGCATAAATTAATTACCTGATCTTTCCTTACAATCAGTAAATCAATCTGTGAACCTTTAATTCCTTTAGCTTCATCTGCCTTGCAATACCAAGAATTCACTTCTGTCTGGACACCTGAAATTCCAAGCTTTTGCTTCATCTGATTTACATGCTCCAAGCAAACTCTTTCAAAAGCTAATCCTTGCCAAGTATTTATTAAAGGCGTATTTATTAGATTTGTCCAGAAATGCTCATCTGTTGGTTTGTCAAAAAGAAACTGATAATAAAACAATGTATAGTTATCAATGAGCTGATATACAGCATTTTTCTTCTTCATACCGTATGCATCATATTTTCTTATGAATCCACAGCTTTCCAACTCTTCGAGTCTAGTCGTCAATTCTCCCGAATTTGCAAGACCAGAATTCCCTATTATTTCCTCACGGGTCATACCAACCTTCTTAGTTGCCAGTGTACTGATTATTTTGATGTAGTTTTCGGGATTTTTAAAAATAGACGCATATAAATATTTGAATTCATCCGCCAAGGGTGCATTTTTAGCAAAAAGAATCTTATCAATATTCTGCTGGATACTTAAGCCTTTCTCGAGAAATCCCCAATAAAAAGGTATTCCTCCAAAAACCATGTAATAATGTAAAATCTGGTTTCTCGTAAAAGCCATTCCTTTTGACTTGACATATTCTTCGCACTCAGCCAAAGAAAAGCTTTCCAGATGTATCTGCTCCGTCAATCTGTTATAAAGCCCACCTTTGTTGTGCACTACCTTTGATAACATCCAAGAAGTAGCGGATGCGCACACAATAAGAACAACATCTCTTCGCGCTGACGCCCATCCATTCCAGAAATTTTCCAAAGCCACCATCAAATCACTGTTCTGCGTATCCATCCATGATAGCTCATCAATAAAGATAATCTTCTTTTTCTCAGATGACGAACGAATTACATCCTTTAAATCTTCAAATGCTTCTAGCCAATTCTTGCGTTTTTTTGTTGGATTTCCTCCAGCATCCCTTATTGAAGCCTCAAATGCAAAGAGTTGTTCCTTCAATCCACCCTCAGATAATCCTGAATGCTGAAATGTAAACCTATAATTAAAGACTTCTCTTATAAGGAAAGTCTTTCCTATTCTTCTACGTCCGTAAATGGCTACAAAATGAGAATAATCATCCTGAATTGTACTGTTTAGAATATCGATTTCTTGTTTTCTTCCAATTATCATATCGTTCAACTCCGCTTAATCTCATTATTTTAATGTCTTTAAGCTAATTCTAGCACCATTTTTTATCCACTTCAACCGAAAATGCACTTCAACTCCGCTTAATCTCGTTATACGTGGAGATTAAGCGGAGTTGAATGGGTTGAAATTTTGTTTTTATTTTATAAACGCCTTTTGAGGACCCGTCAATATGTACGTCTTCGACTTCAATAAACTATAGCACATCCTTAATATCTGTCATCCTTCCAAAAAATGTGTCTTCAACAACAAGTCTTTTAAAATCTTCATCATCTATTTGTAATTTTCCTATTAGAGATAATAACCCTTCGTCTAATTGCTTATTAATTATACGCAACTCTTTTGGTACAATTTCAAGATAATCTTCTACATATTCTATTATGCCCTGCTGCATTTTCTGGACACATTTAATATTCTCAGGGCTTCTAGTTTCTTTTGCATATACAGGATTACCACACTCGTCAAATTCATCCACCGATGGCATTGGTGATGTGAGTATTGTTTCTAAGATGTAATAATTATCAAATATTACACTCTTATCTCGCTCCTCCTCCGTATAAAATGACTCAATTTCCACTCCTTTATCAGCCATAAATTCCGGCTCTAGCTGTAGGAAATATAGCCCCTTAAGTTGTTGTTTCATTATCTTTTGGAGGAACAATTGAGTTGTTCCTTTTGCGACAAAGTCAAACACAGCAGTTGTGCCATCGCTAAGATTTAGCTTTGATATATATTTTTGATAATTCAATCTTTGGAATTTTGCCTTATTAATAATTGCTGCATTTCTATCCTCACCTTCATTTAAACTTATGCCAAATCGTGCAAGTAAACTTTCTTCTTGGCTTCCAAAAAACTTCATGCTGTCGACATAAGCTATGTCATCTTCATTTTTTATGCCTGCACGTATAGCAGATGTACGCGAAGTCAAGAAATATACCGATAATGATTTCGAATCAATTCTATGAAGTATTTCATTTATTAAATATCCATCACGCGCACATAATAGAACATTTTCTGCTCCAATTTCTTTTAGCTTATCTTTAAACCATAGTGCAAAATCTAAAACCATTGGACCACAGATAAAATATCCTATATCTTTCGCGTCTTTTATAGACAATCTTAAATCTTTATTTTCAAACAAGAATGGATCAGAAAATATTCTAGAAAGAGCAAGTCCAACCTTAACCCTATCGGAAAACGTTTTTACATTTTTTTCAAGGCTTAGTTCACCTACATTATCAAATAATTCTTTTGCATTGTATAAACGATAATGATTTATACCATACTCAGTTGCCTTTTCAGCATCTACATATTCATCATCACCTATATGTAAAATTTTTAGATTATGATAGTCTTTCTTCACTATCTCAAATAATCCAGAAGCTTTAGCAACGTTAAACTCACTAGAGACATACACTTTATCTATATACGAAAATCCCATTAGTAGTAAAACTTCCTCTATTTGCTCTAGACTATAGTATGTATCTGTGGTAACTATAATAGTCTTACCCAGAGATGCTATTTTACCTATTAATTGAGACATTCCATCTCGAGGATACATAACTGACTTATCCAAATTCCACTCTAAATCAGCCAACTCATCCGCTGTTACCTTAATATCTTTCTGCTGATTAATCACCCAATTATATATCTGTTTAATCTTTGGTGCTTCATCACTAGATAGTTCTTTTTCAGCTGCTAATCGAAGATTTAAAAAATCTGGAATAAAAACTCCTTGTTCTTCTAGCTTTGCTTGAACCATTTCAAATACATCAGTGTAATATAGAGTTTTTCTTGCAAATAATGTATCAAACAAATCAAAACTTATAACATCCGCTTGATCAATTTCCTTATATAATCTCTCCTTCGTATATACGTTAAAACCTTTAAAATCATATACGGCCTTTGTTTCAGTTAATAAGTCATTTCCTCGAATATCATATACAAGTATTCCATTGTTTACACATACTTCCTTTATTCTTTTAGCAATCACTTTACACGAGCCTGGCCGTGCCACTACTATAATTGCCTCTACACTTAAATCAATCGCTTGTTGTAAACTAATTATCGGATATCCAAAGGCTTCCCCGGACTCCTTAAATCCGTCTAAAAGGCCAACTATTTTAGGCCCACTTCCCCACCTGGAAATGAGCCTTTCTGTTTCAGTGCCTAAACCATATAAAGCTATTGTTTTGTTCTTAATGTCATCTAGCACAATCATTTTGCTCCTTATTTTTCAAAAGCAGATTTTAGCGGAAACTTTTTTTCTAAAGTAGCATTAATGTCTCTTTTTATTATTTCGAACTCTTCAGGCGTACAATTTTCATTGAAACTAATCATCGGATACAACCTATTATTAATTGCATCAATTACTTCATTGTATGTTTCTATAGTCGGGAAAAAAACCTTGCCTTGAGTTCTTCTAGGCATAAAATTTCCCTCACATAGCTGCCAATATCTGATTAAATATTGTGTCACATCTGCCGAACCCCTAAATCTATCTTTAGAGCCAGCATCTAGCGCTTCAGGTTCGAGTCCCCACAATTTTTTTAAGGTAGACTTTTTCATTGCATTGGCCATATGTGGATCATAAAATCCTGGAAAATCATACCAATAAGCACAAGCTTTTGTGCGTTCCAATCTATCTCCATAATCCTCGCAATACCACTTTTCCCAGTTTTTTTCTTGAACCTCTCTCTTATGAAAATATTTATTAATGATAAACATGTTATTAACTTGTGCATAGCGAGTAGCACGAGATACCGCACCAAAGGATGTTGTTGTGATTATATTTTCAACTGCTTCATCACATACCAAATCATTCTTGAAGTAATATTCTTCATCAATCTCCTTAAGTGGAAAAACATCATCACTGAATAAAATAAAATTCTCAGATAGATCCTCTATGCGATGTATATTCATCTCTATTGTATTAGAATTAAAAGTTGGCAAATACTCTGATGGAATATACTCATCATGTCTTACTAATCGAATCTTATTATTCTCGGTATTAAGAAATTCTGGAGTTTGTCCACATGTAATTAAAAAGACCTTATTTACCCATGGCATACACTTTTCAATTGCTCTAAACCACAAATGCAAATTATCCCAACTTTGAAATCTTACATTTGAGAACTCTATTCCATCCTGTTTTGCGTACTTGTTTTTTTCGCTCTGCCATTTTTTATCTTTTTCATCTACCCAAGGAATAACTATATCTATCGGTTTATTCATATTTCACCACTCTCTAATTCCTCTAATATTCTTTTCAACGAATGAATATTTGTATACCCTAATTTTTCAAGAGTCTCTTCAATATCCTTGTAATAAAAAGTTGCAGTTACAATTACGGCGTTGTCAAAGCACTTATATTTTGTTGATTCTTCCGCAGATATTATTTCTTTTTGTGGATAATCATCTTTTACTTTCTTGCTATTATCAATTACATAATTAATGGTACACCCTTCATTTATCATCTCGCGCTCAAGCAATTTTCCTATTTCTTTATACCCATATATAATTATTTCTAGCTTGTTATCCTCCTTAAAATATTCTTTTATACATCTTCCGTTTTGTATTAAATTCATCCATCTAGTGTAAATCCAATAAAATTCTCTAGATTTTTCCAATTCACGCTCAATACATATATTCGCATCAACTGTTTTTATATTGATTCTTTTATAGTTTTCGAAATAATACTCTTCATTACCGTTTTTTAAATTCATTTCCAAAATCTTTTTATCAAATGGAAAATTTTTAATTTGGCTCTTGTAAATACCTATTAATATCGACTTTTTCTCTATCACATCAGTAATATCTAGGTAATGCGTAGCTCCGCTAACGCTATGATGCACCTCATATTCGTAAATCTCTTTTTGTTCGATATTTTGCATTTCAATTGCATTCATAAGACACACTAATGAAGCTGTATGATCTGGATGATTATCGCTTCTACCTGTTACAAAAATCTTTGTGTAAATTGATATATCAATATCATTTAAACAAAAAAGATGGGCGCACAAAGTCCCATCTTCAATATTTAGCATTTTATAATTCTTTAAACCAACATTCTTCATTGCTTCCACAAATTCGTATTTACGAATCTTCGCAAGCCTACAAGGCGTAACATCCCCTTGGCCTTGTCTACCATCGGTTAGACAAACTACATCACATTGGTTTCCATATTTTAATAACAATCCGCCACATCCTATACTTTCATCATCTGGATGTGGAGCGATTATTAGGATTTTATCTTGTTTATCTATGACTAGTTCTTTCATACTCCCCCTAAAAACATCCAATCAGCTCTTACCATTCGCTACGTAGATATTCATAATTGGATCCCCACAAGCAATATATTTCTGTTCATACATCTTAAAAACTCCATTTTTAATTATTTCCGTATGACATCTTGGGTTTAGGTAAACTATAAATGTATTCCTTGGGCATCTAGTTACACTATCTTCAATCTGACTGATTACAGATTTAAATACATTTCCCACAAATGGATTATTTAGAAAAAACACATTATAATTGTCTATATCAGAAAATATAGTAGCATCCTCATTATATATGACCGCAGGAATACCAAGTATCTCCATGTTTTTTCTAGCCTTAATTACTATTTCCTCAACTAATTCTATTCCAGCCAAATTATCAATTCCATTAATATAGGCATCAAAAAGAATTTGCCCTTTCCCGCAGCCATAATCAAATAGATTTACATTTTTATCTAAGTTCTTTATAGTCTGAAATACTTCGTCTACCGAAATTGTATCAAAAGGAGTGCTTATGCTGTTATCAGTTCCAACATAAATATCTGGTCTATCATTAGCTGTTGTGTTACCAAAATCAATTTCCATATTATTAATCTGTAAGAAATCTATATAGCTTACTCCTATTTCATGTCTAATATCATATAGGTTATCATTTTTCTTGTATCCATACATATCTAAAGTTTTTTGTACAAGAGAAAAATCTAATATAGTCGATAAAACTATATATTTTTTATTATCTATATAGTTAAATAATGTCGATCTGTACATTGATGGACTACCACCAATAACTAAATCACATCTATCGTCTATGATATATGCAACATTAGCGTTATTATCCTCTGCTTCCAGTAACCATTTTATAAAAGCTCCGCCCTTTGCATACCCCCATATAATAAACTCTTTTTTCTCTTTAATTGCTTTTTGTTTTAGTTCTTCAATATACAAATATAAATCGTTCAATATGTGTTTATGACGTTGTGTTCTCTTCATATTTCTCTCCCATTTTTTCCAATACTTTTTGTTTTATATCTATCCAATAAAAGTATTTCGTACCCTTTTTGTCTAAGATATTTTCTATATCCTTATTGTATGAATTCATAGTAACTATTATTGCATCAACATTCGGCCAAACATCATCTGGTGAAATCACTTTGACCGAACCATCCCCATTGAGTGCTCTATCAATTGCGCAAATAATATTTACACCAATATGTTTATTTGCTTGTAAAAACTCCTTCCCGCATACCCCAAAGCCGTAAATTACTATATTTTTAACTCTATTAGTATCAAAAAAAGTTTTTACACTATCAAAAAAACTATCTCTATATATTTTACCAGAATAGCAATTCCTCTCCTCCGCATAAAATCTCCTCTTATAATCCAATCCACTTTTTCCCAAGAAAACATACTTTACACCATCATTGGTCATTTCCTCAAGGAAATATGAATATACTAAAAATCCTGGCGAGCACTTCTTGTATTCCGTGTTGTAACTAAAATTTTCAAAATACACCACGTCTTTATATTTACAATAAAATAGAATTGCTACTAATTCATTATCTCCCAATAATTTGATTGCATTTGTTACGTGATATTTTTTTAAATATTCATCTGGAGATAAATTGTATTCGGTACCATGTGTACACTTCTTCCAAAGAAAATATGTCTCCACATCTGACGGCTCTATTTTATCTACATTTTTAATACAAAATTCTTTAAAACACTCCTTTAAAATTCTTCTCTTCCTTTTTAATGTATGTTTTCCTTTACTTCCTAATCTATTCAATAATTCATCTGACGAACTTGGCAATCTTATCATCATATCGCCATGTAAAATAAGCTGATTATGATAGTCATTCAATGCAGATCTTACATCTATTGAGGATATATTTTTTTCTGCATCAAAAATAGTCTCAATAAACTTTTCAAAAACACTTTGCGGAAAATATTTTCCCCACACATTTATTTCTGCAACCGCGCCATCAATATGGTATTGAAATTTGTATTTTATACCTTCATGAATAATATATGTATCATTTACATCATCAATATATATCAAATCCAATCTGTTATATATTAAATTGTCTGAGTCAAATACTATTTCCCGCATGACCTTCTCACCAATATTAAACAACATTCATCAGTTCTTCTATCGTCATATACTTACACTTTTTTTTCTTCAATTTTTCAAAATCTGCCTTGGGAGTTGTTACTATAACTATATCAACTTCCGGTAAAACATCATCAATTGTGTATACAAAGAATCCAGTATTAATTTCTGTTGCATCTTTATCTATTCCATATGCTATTTCGATTTCTGTGCCTTTTAATTCTGCTATTATATGTCTTCCGATATTCCCTAGACCGTATATCGCAGCACTTTTTACATTTAAATCCATTAGTATAGTTGCAAATGTGTGATTTTTCTCATATCCTTTCAATAATTTCTCATATATACCTTCATAGAATTTTAATTGTTTAATTCTGTCATCTTGTTTTTTTATTCTAATGCTCTTACCTTTTTCTACTATTCTTTTGCATTTTTCTATTCCTTCATTATCTAGATTATTACCATCAATAACTCCTCTTTTTAATGCATCTAGATACTGATATTCATATATTTCATCAGGTTCAAGATACATTCCTTCCCCCCATTCATTCCATGCATTAACAAACAAAAACTCATTATTCTTTAGTTTACTAATGTATGATAGATTTTTCATTTGCTCATAGAATAATTCTGGCGTACTATCCTTAAATATAGAACCTCTTTTACCTCTACGTGGGCTATCATCATATCCTGGTGTTCCACAAAATAATACTTTTTCTTCAGCAATCGCTGCACTTGTAACTATCTGTTCACAAACTTGCTCATATTGAGTGATTTTATCCAAATATAATCCAACATTATTTGATTCGAGAAGTAATATAGCAGATGCTGCTTTGAACGAGGCATTAACTCCAACAAAATAAATGCCACTAAAACCATTTTCTACCGCTAATTTTTCCCAAACTAATGACATTTCATCTATACAATATATATCCAATGGTTTATAGACAATAAACAATGGTTTATTATCTATTTTTATATATCTTTCATCTTTAAAAAAATCTAAAAGATAATTAAAATGATCTATCCACTCTTTCTTTTCCCCGTAGTTTTGTTTCAATAATATTCCATCACCCTTAGGACGTTCTTCAATATTTGAATTCCAGCAAACTCCATTTATAGCACTCCAAGTTCTAATCCAACTTTCATTAGCCCATGTAAAGCAAAATGGCATATCAATATCCTTCCACTGCAATAAATTTTCTGCTGGTTTTTCCAATATTTTTCTTCCATCTTCAAAATAGTAATGATAAAAACTCTGACCATAAACATTATATTTTTTCATCAACTCAGCCTGCCAACTCATTGTCTTTTTGTCTAGTAAATTATAATAATTCTTGTTTAATGGTACATGAGGCTGATAATGACCATCAAAATACTGTTTTGCCCCCTTTACTGCTGTCCATTCAGTGTATCCTTCCCCCCACCATTCATTATTCTCTTTTATCTCATGAAACTGAGGGAGATACATTGATATTACTTTTAACATAATCATTTACCCCGACATAGTAATCCTTATATTAGATCTATCCAATAATCATTTTAGGTGTAATAAAAGGTTTCACATAGTTATGTAAATACTCCTCATTTCTGTTAAAACCGCATACATAATCACCAAAGTTTTTTTCCATTTGTTTAAAAGCAATGACTTCAAAATCTTTAAATCCGAGTTTTGCATAGTATTCGTCAATTGATAAGAAATTCTTATAATATGCCATATATACACAGTATAATTCCTTACATGCTCGCCAAGAAACGAAACGATATGGTATTGGAAAATCAAATACCCACTCAAAATCTATCGCATATGCATTACCTGTATCGTCTATGATAATGTTTGAGAAAAGTAAATCTATATTAGTTATTCTGTAACTCATTGAATTCTCGACATAAATGTCACCAAATACTTCTGTAAAGCTTGTCGTCTTTTCAAATTGAATTAAATTATCCTTATCAGGTTGATAATATTTATTTATCAATTCATCAACACTTTTTATAAATTCATCTGAATCATTTCGATACTTATATAATATTTCAACAAGTGTTTTACCTTTGATATAGCCCGAATAATACTTCCCTTCTTTAATGAATCCACAACCTTTTTTTAACATATTATTCGCAGGAACCCAGTTTTCTTCATTCTCTTTTATTCTTTTTATATGAGAAAAAGCCTCCTCTGTTAGTGCCGATTTAACAACTCTAACACCATCTTCCGTATTTGTTATCTTTGTCGAAATACGATACTCACATTTTCTTTCTCTATTATACTTAGCAAATAAGACATCTTCTTCAAATTCTTTCCCCGCTATTATTAAAAATGAATTAGACATATATTCAAACATTCCATCCGAAGAAATCTGATCATTTGCCACATCCTCCATAAAATTATATATACGCGTCTTAGAATAATTGGTTTTATATGTCCGTATATCTCCTGGTTTCGGTAATATATCCTGAGAATATATCTTCATAGGCAGCTTATAATCAGGAACTGGATAGTAAAAATTGCATTTTAAAAGCCCCACTTCTTTTAGCATTTCCCTAAGCTCATTTCCAGAGAATGTTCTAACATCATGACATCCCACATAATCATTTATTCCAACATATGGTTGCCCCATATGGTCTTCAGGTGCTCCATTCAAATATTTCAGCCCAATCTTGTTTTCAATTGCAATTATTATTTTCCCCTTATTTGATAAATGCTTTTTCACAATTCTAAGTAGATTCGTGTAAGGGTGTTTTCCATGAATATAAAGGCCTGCATACTCCAATACTCCAATCAATGTAATAACATCATATTGACCTAGCTTCTTCTCCACATCTTGAAAATTACCTAAGTATATCTTTATATTGTTCTTATTCTTATTTCTTTCCGCATTAATAAGTGTCCTTCTCTGAGATAATTCTACACAATCCACTGACTTTGCTTTATTAGATAAAACACTTGTTACTGCCCCACATCCCGATCCAATTTCAAGCACTTTACTATTTCTATCTATATTACACCATTCAATTATATTCTCTCTTATATCTGATAAATGATATAAAACAGCCCACTCGTTGCTACTATGTAGAATCTTACTCTCCTCATTCATGACTATGGCATCATAAATCGTATTCTCAATGCTCCCATCTGAATACAGATCCTCTCCAGGATAGAATTCATAATCTATAAGAACACCTCCAACTGAATTTACCATTTTTCCCATAGCATTCTCCTATAATCTACACCCATATTGATTAAATTCTCTTCTACAGATTTTGCTATACTCTCATCTTCTATGGCTATAATAACTCTACTTTCAGAATTAATTATTTCACTAGGTGACTCTATGCATCTTCCAAACATTGGTTGTATTCGTTTATAGTTTTTATCCACCCAGTGCTCAATTGTATATTCTGAACTCAATTCATCATATATAAGTTTTCCTATTTTTCCTGCACCATAAATAGATACTAGACATCCTTTATCTATCTTCTCTTGCAATTTATATATGCTATCTCTTAAATTCTCTGTTTCAACCTCAATACCACATCCAGTAAACAATTGAATATATAATTCATCAAATGTCTTTTCTGTCCACTTTATAAGACCTTGCTGAGGTACGATGATATCGTTGCCATTTAATATATTGTTATAATGCCCATGCCATCCCCTTGTTTTATTTTCAACCATATATCTTGGTTTTCTATCATTAAAAATCTTTTTATTGGCATGCTCATATGATCGTAGTGGATAGTGCCTATTTAATATTTTCAACGGAAAGACTTTCGGATCATCAATTTTCGCTAAATGCCCACCTGATTGTTTTAAATCAATATTCTCACATTTCTTCCATGTTTTTGTCTGTTCAAAATGAGCTTTTCTATGACCGAAATCAAACCAAGTATCTTTCATAAAAATAGAGCTATCATCACGCTTTGTCACCTTAAAATCTATCACGGTGTTTTCTATCAGGTTATATCCCAAAGAATCAATATAATATATCGCCTCTTTTAACGTCACACCTTTCCACGGAGCAACTCTGTATTCATCAGCGTCATAATGAATATACCAATTATAATTTAGTTTTTTGCTTATATTTTCAGAAAGCATCAGTTGATTATACCAATCATAATAATCTTTTCTTTCATTTTCAGGATACCTTCTTCCAAAAACCCTTTGAGGAAAATTATTAACTAATTTTTTTATAATTTCATACGTTCCATCAGTCGACCAGTTGTCTATAAGATATACATCTATGCCCTGTGACAAAAGATACATTGTCGTCTGTTCTATTACATCCTCCTCATTATAAACATGTATTATGGCCAGCACTTTAAATTCATCAGGTACCTTGCGATAACAAAAACTAAAACACGGCCCATAAAAATTAACTTTTATATCCTTGTCTAATTCTGAAAGACAATAACCGCTAGCTTCTACACTATTATCTATTGTCAAAATAATATTGTTTTCTTTCAATAATTCTATAATATGATTTAACTCAGTCTTATCCCCCACCATTTTATTCAAATATACAACAGCATTCGCAGGTTGTGCTTTAGAAAGATTCTTCACCCTTGTTTTTAAATATTTATCTTTTATAAATTCAACTTCATCATTTGCATATATAATATCGCTTCTATTGCATTGAAGGAATCTAAGTAACAATGTGGAAAGATTTTTTTCACCTATAGAAGAAATACCTCCCGCCATAAATAGACCTCCTCTTACCACCATGCATCTGTATAAACAATACATTTTTTTATTTTATATTCCTTTAGAGTTTCCAATACTTCATATACTTTTTCTATTCCCACAGCAATCACAATATTGTACTCATCCGACAGTTTTACCATTTTTTCAAGTGAAATCACTTTTATTCCACAATAATAATTATCTACTTTATTTATATCTCTATCGGCGAAAAACTGTACATTTTGCGAATGACTTTCATAATATAATTTACCTATTTTGCCTGCCCCGTATACCACGCTCTTTTCAGTAAATTCTTTTTCCTCTACCATTTTTAATACATCTATTTTCTCTTTTAGTATTCTTTTATTCTCCTCAGACATTTCACTGAAATGCAATATATGAAAATATATTCTGCATAACTTTTCCGGTTTATCGCCCAATAATTCAAGTATCTTATCAAGGTATTTTAGTTTCATTTGAGCATTGCTTTTCTGCACATCATAATATCTTGTTTTTGACAAACTATTACTATGCATACGATAATCATATAAAACATCATTTATATAGCCTATACTTCCGTATCTAAAATACACTCGCAACCAATAGTCATAATCCTCCACCAAAAACATTTCCTTATCGTATTCTCCCACTTCTTTGAGAATTTCACGCCTATATAAAAAACATGCTCCTACAGCATTATTTACCAGCATATTTTCATTTTGGTAGAGTCTACTTTCTCCTTGAAGTGCCCCCGTTTCAGAAATAAATTTCATCTTTGCGCAGACCATCATTTCAGTTTTATTGTTTTCTAGGAAAGTATACATTTTCTCAAGAGCATCAATATGATAGATATTATCATCGGATGTCCAGGTTAAATATTCGCCTGTTGCTATTCTAAATCCCTTATTAAGTGATATGGGTATCTTTAGGTTTGTTTCATTATTGACTATATGAATTCTATTATCTTTATTAGCAAATATCTCGATTATCTTGCCTGTTTCATCAGTTGAACTATCATTGACAATAATTAATTCCCAATCTTTAAAGGATTGCGCGATTATACTTTTTATTGAATCACCAATAAATTTTGAGCCATTATATGTTGGTAATACAATTGATACTCTCGGCATATTATCCTCCACTCATATCACTTTACTGTACCAATCCAAGCTACAAACAAACCGTCTGCCTTTTTATTTTCGTAACTAATATCATTGTTAACTTTAACCTCAGAGCAATATTTTTCCATTATGCTTCTTAACTCATTTATATCAAACCATTGCTCCCATTCACCAATGTCCAATTGTCCTAGCTTTTTCTTATTTTTATCAACAACTACTATTAATCCACCAGCTCTTGTCACCCTACTCATCTCTCGAATGGCACTATCTATATCAATAGAATGCTCTAAAGCTTCACAAGTATATACACAATCAAAATAATCATCTGGAAATTGTATATTTGTTAGAGTTCCCTGTTTACATTCTATCCTCTCATCATTTATATATTTCATTACATAAGGGGATATATCAACAGCATAGTAATTATTAAGTGGTAAATCTTCTATGATTCTTTTTAGATAACGTCCTTTCCCACAACCTATATCTAATACTTTCGCTTTACCCTTTCCTATCGATTTTACTGCTTCTAACACATTTTTATATCTATCGTCATTCTTTGAAATTTCATCTATAAACGTATCACTATCCATATTAAACTCAGCAAAATTTTTATAATATAAAGCATCTAAAAAATATTTACATGCCCAACTTATTTCTCTTGAAGGAAAATAGGAATTTTTTTCATCTAAATTGTTCTCAGATAAATAACTTCCAAACCAGCCTCCACTTTCATTTTGGAGTTTACAAGCGTATTCAAACGCTTTATCACCATTTTCTATCTTCCCTAATTTAAACCAAACTAAAGCCAACTGAAATACGCCAGTCGAACACACCCAATCTACATTATTAAGCGCAGGTATAGCGCCTGATTCTTTCTGAAATTTAGAAATACTATTCATTGCCTGCTCGCACATATCAATTTCACCAATATCAAATAGTGCTTCCATTAGATACGCATAAAAATGTGACAATAAACTAAAGTTCATTATTTTATCGTAATAATTCTTCCTATAAAAGCCCCATATTTCATTAGCTTTCTCAATAAACTCTGGTCTATTTAAAACTCGTCCTGCCTCTATTATTGGTGAAATACAATAAATATGTATTACTTCATCGCAAATGTTTTTATCATCACCCCATGCTTCTTTTGAAGGCGTTACAAGACGTCCTTCATTAGTCATACATGATAATATCCATTCACATCCACGTATAATGTTTCTATCTACACTAGGAATAATCTCACGTATAGCAATTAAACCCTTTAATATTTGAGCGGTGTCAAAAATATATGGATTTTTATCATACGCATCATACCAAGAGCCGTCTTCTTTCTGTATTGATATTAACCAATTAGCATATGAAATTGCTAACTCTCTATATCCCCATCTTAACAATGTAGGAATATAATATCCCGTCACTTCTGGGTAACTCACAAGACAATCAGAGGTAACTCTTATCCCCTGATTAAAGATGGAATTGTTCTTAATCCAATTAATTGTTTTCTTATAGATTGAAATGTAATCCGGCCTGTTTAAAAGCTTTTCTCGAATAATCTCAAAACGAAGTTTTTCATATGAAGTATAATCAAACCCATTATTTAATAGCTGATCTTTGATTACATCAAAATACTTTTCTTTTACACTTATAACAATCTGCCTTCCGTAATAATTATTCTTTGCATCATCAAATCTATAAACAGGAATCCCTTCGATATCATTACAGGATGGATTGTTATCCAAAAAGCATTCAATATTTTCTTTTCCTAGAAACTTAATCGCTTCCTGTCCACAAACCCCAGCTCCAAACAATACATAACCCATACAATCTTCCTCAATTGTTTCTTGATAACACCACTTGATTTGTACACTTCTACAGCTCGTTTAAATATTGCAAGAAATCTTCTATCAAAGTTACTTTCTTAAATCCTTTTTCAATCAATTTTTTATAAACGTCTTCTCCACCCGCTGTCACTACTGCAATATCTATATCTTCAAAATCATCAACCTCTTCCATCGGACGAGCATAAATACAACCACATCCAACCCCTCTTGTATCCATTTTTATCGGCACTTCAATTCCTATTGATTCTAAAAGAAAACATACATTTCTTCCAACATAGCCCATTCCATATACAGCGGCATTTTTTATACTTGTCTTAATCTTTTTATTAGCGCAACTATGGTATGTATCTCGTATACTTGCAATTAATGGATTCATTTGTAATTCATAAGTATTATCTTTTCCATTCTTCTGTTTCTCTATCATTATTTTTATAAAGTAATGATAAATCCTAAATAAAAGTTCTTCGCTATAATTATTTTTTCCAATATTTATCTCTCTCTTTTTTTTCATTACAACCTTATTAAATACCCAATAACCATTATTCTCTCTCTGGTTTGGATACAGTTCAAAGTCCACATAATCTTCAAGTAATTTACAAACATCAATTTTTATGTCTTTTCTCCATATTAAAAAAGTTTTTTCATTGTTATTTAGAGATAAATTCCATTGATGTAATCCCCTATAATGTTCGTTCTCAGCTTCATTTTCATGATGTCTTAATATAACCTTTCCGCCTACTTTACATATATATAGAAGCTGATAAATTCCATCAATTGCTGAAAAACAATGATCTAAGGAATTACTCATATGCACAATATCAAATGAATTTGCAGTATATTTTTTATCTAATAATTCTACAAAGCATGTTTCTACAGTTATTCCGTTATCTATTTCATTAGCTCTCTTCAAATATTCGTATACTTCTGCAAGAGGATCCACATAGGTAGCCTTTAATTTGGCTTTTTCTGATACTAATCCACATCTTGAAAATGGCCCGCTCCCCACATCTATAAATTTAATTTCTTTTCCACATAGATTCTCTGGAATATCATTTTCTAAAGTAAATTTTTTTTGGGGAGAAATAGTCTCATTAAAACCATAGAAAGACACCCCTCCTTCAGTTCTCATATAATTATCCCAAAACTCAATTTCATCTTCTATTCCACTTAACCATTTATCGACATACTCTGTATATCCGGTTATATTATCTTTCATTATCTTCCTCACCCATCTTTTTAAGTGCAATTAAATGTTCACGAGCATTGATAATGGTTGCAGCAAGTTTAATAAAATCACTATTTGTTAAATTATACTGAACACTATTGCTTTGTATATGAATATCATACTTCGAGTGTTGTTTAGAATACCCATCATTTAACTCAATTTGAATCCTTTCTCCAGAAATATTAAACTCACCAATATCCCTAATTTTTTCCCCCATATATCTTCTCCTGTATATATATCTGATTTTCTTTATTGATAAAAACCCCCTTATCTATAGGTTCTGTAACGACGTAATTATTTTTTTTTAAATATTCCACCAACTGGGTTAAATTGGTCTTTTCATCAAAGGTACCAAACTCACTTATAATAAATTCTTTATATTTCTTGCAATTATCATATTTTTTGTGCATTAGACAATGATATAATGTCGCATATTTATAATTTAATTCATCTAATCTATACAACCCATTTTTTAGTTTACGCTCCATAAGCATAGTGTTTGCCCATTTATTATCATAATATCCATCACCTATTACACGAACATCTATTAAGATTCTTTTATGATTAATAACAGTAAAATAATTAAAGCAACGAGTATTATTATTAAGCGGCGAAAGATTAATTTTCTTTGCTATGACTTTTTCGTCTCTGCACAATATATCTAAATCTTCACCTTCATGTATTCCATCTATGCGAAAAGGTCCCCTTAATATTACATATTCAATTTTATTTAATTCTTCGATAAATTGATTAACTGTATCCCACATATGCTTTTTATTGATAACCTGTTATCCAATCCGGATCACAATATTTACACAATTCATATCCATGCGGATTGATTGTTGATTCACTAAAATTAAAAATATTTCCACATTTTTGTGTAGCGTTACTATCAAAACAGCACCCTCGTAATGAACCGTCCCACATCACTGCAATTTTTCTTTTTCGCAAATAATAACAATTTCTAATCCTATTATTAACCTCAATTTCAGAATATTCTGTTCTTCTACTTTCTACATTTCCTCCCCAAGAATGTGATGTAATATGTCTTATATAAGGATGCGTTTTAGGATTATTAATTCCCAATTCTTTAAGCCATTCGTATGCGTCTTCAATATTATGCTCTAATACTTGTCCATAGAATACTATTCCATTTTTTCTCTGAAAACTATTAAATAATTCTAAGAATTGAAACCACTTTTGAACTGATTCTTTAGTATGAAATGAAATATATATAATCGATTTATCTACTTTAGATAGACATTCCAACAATTCCTTCCCAACTTTATTATCTAAAAGTAAACCGTTTGTTGAAATACATATATTTGCCCCTATTTCCGCTAACCTCTCTAAATAACATAATAACTTTGGATGTAATAGAGGTTCTCCCATACAATGTACTGCTATGGTGTCATCTTTATATGGAGGTATATACTTTAGCGCTTCTTCAAATACATCATCACTTATATATCCTTTATGGAAGGATAAAACTGAATTAGGGCAATTGGGACATTTTAAATTACAATTATTCGTTAGTTCTATAGACGAGATATCTGGAGTACATATATTATTCTTTTTGAACTCAATGAATTCTTTTGCATGTTCATACGCCTTTATTTTCCCCTGTTCTTTAAACTCATTCATCCTTGTTTTATATTTCTCTAGATTAGTTTCTCCGACTATGAGTGCATTATCATAATTAAATAATATTTCACTCAAATCAATTGGCTGTAATTCATTATTTTCATACAAGTATGTCTCGCCTTTTATATCTAATTCTTTAACAAAAGCTAACATCGAATCATTTTTTACTGAAATAACGAACTTATTTTCCTTTTTACTGACTAATTCCTGTAGCTTGTTCAATGTAACCACCTGTATATCATTTACATAATGGTTCCATTTCCGCCTATCATTATCATAAAATACAACATCTTTTTCCTTATAATATTTATTTACTAATTCCTCACCTTTTTTACCCGCTCCAAATATAACAACCATACTTCCTCCATAATTAATAATCTATATAAGTCATATATTCTTTATAGGCTTTCTCATAATCTCCTTTTTTTAAAGCTTCAACTAAATTGTTTGTATATTTAAAAAAAACTGTTTCTAAAAGCTTTTCAAATACACCATCTGTATATAAATTATTATCTTCCAACACTTTAATTGCTTTTTCCGAAAACCCTTCACTGTTAAGCATAGCATCACATATTATGAATAATTGTTTTACCCTTGAATCACATCTGTTTTCAGCGCTAGTCTCCCAAGCATACTTCTGCACTACTTTGTCTAAAGGCATTAATGAATTCTGAAATTTACTTTTAATGCAAATACAGTCGGCTACTACAATCTTTATGTCATTTAACTCTATATATACAACTCTTTGCATCGAATAAAGAAAAGTATAGTATCGATAAACACTTTTACCGTAATATGACACTCCAAGCTCTTTGCAAAAATCTATAATACGTCCCTCTTCTATAACAACTAGTTTATCTGCTACTATTGTTTCTCCACCACTAATTGGATAATCGATATGATAGTATTTATAGCCTTTATCCAATAATATATGACTAAATGTTTCAAAATCGTAATTTAAGACATTTAATTCCTCCGGCCACATTCTTATTGGATTCTTTTTGTTCTTTTCCAACAAAATTCGATCTTCGATTCTTTTTTTTAATGACGCCTCTTGTTCTTCAATTGTTTTATCATTCTTCATCCACATTTTTATTACCGGAATCACTGCATCTTCACCACGTAATAAGAGCAGACATGCTGCCCTATGGTCTCCGTCATATATCTGATTATACTGGTTAACTAATATATACTTATTATCATACGGATACCCTTTATTTTTTATTGTCTTCAATATTGAATCCAATCTCTCTTCATTTGTTACCTTATATTTATTCTTTTCTTTATAATGTCTTAAAAATTCATAATTACCACATAATGCTTCGTACTGCCTTCCTCTAGAAACTTTTACTATCTCCTGTATATCTGGAAACTTTTTAGACTCCGTTACCGTCAATAAATCTCCAATTTTTATATTACAAAACTCTATCTTTTCTATTTCTTCATATCTATGGATCCAATCCCAATCAAAAGAATTTACATCGAACATGCCTAATGATAATCCTTCTAATTTTAGTAATTCTTCTGCTGCTAGCTGAAACTGTTCCGACATTAACATAAACTCGGCCACTGTCATTGATAGCCTTAGCGCGCCTATATGGACGTGAATAGCCTCACCTAAATTGTCCTCTATCCTGACTATACTATTATTTATCTTAGTTTCGCCCAATAAATATACTGAAGGATTTGACATATTTTTCCTCTCTATAAACTCTTGGTAGTGTCAAATTCACTACCCATTTTTAGTTCTAAAACCTTGATTTATCGGGAGTTCAAAATAAAAAGAGCATTGACCTCCCTTTTTGGTATAATGTCAACGACCAAATCAACATCTCCGAAAAGGACTCAATGCTCATGAACATTATACTTTATTTACTTGAAATCATCCACCAACTCTATCAACAGAATTGCTGGCTTATTAACTTCATCTGCAGATATATACCGCTCAAACAGTGGGCTTTCGATGACTCACATTCTCCCAAATATCAAAAGTTCAAAGTGGATGAACTTCCTAAGATTGTCTATTATCATCAGGACTGGGACTGGAAGGACCTTAACAACTACTATACTCAGCGCTATGGCAAACCCGTTAAACCAATCAAAAGACGTTCAGAATGCGATATCCCGGAGGAATGTTCTTGTCCATCATGTCATGCACCACAGCCATATCTCTACAAGAACAATGGTAAAGCTGGACAGCTCATGTGTAAGATCTGCCAGACTACTTTTACGCCTGAGGACAATCGCTTTGATAAACAGTTATCTTTAAAATGTCCTCACTGCCAGCATACTCTTGTACGTATAAAAGACCGTAAGCACTTCGCCATCCATAAGTGTGTTAATCCCAAATGTCCTTACTATCTCAGCAACCTTAAAAAAGTCGATAAAGAGGATCTATCCGAAGAGAATGGCAAGTATAAATACAAGCTTCACTACATCTATCGCGAATTCTCGATAGATTTTTTTAAGATGGATCTGAACTCTCTTCCAAAGAATGCATCCTCACTTAAATTCAGCAAGCACAACGCCCACATCATGTCCCTGTGCCTTACGTTCCATGTCAATCTCGGACTGTCTTTGAGAAAAACAAGACAGGCATTATCTGATTTGTATGGGATATCTATATCTCATCAGCAGGTTGCTAACTACTGTAAGACAGCTGCCATCTGTATAAAACCTTTTGTTGACAATTACCCTTATGAGAAAGGCAATGTCTTTGCTGCGGATGAAACGTACATAAAGGTGCGCGGCATCAAAGGTTATGTCTGGCTTATTCTGAATGCTGCTACCAGAGCCATCATCGGTTATCAGGTATCTGACAACCGTGGCGTAGGTCCATGCATCCTTGCAATGAGAATGGCATTCAAAGGTATGTCTGAGCTTCCCAAAAATTTCAAGTTTATCGCTGATGGGTATAGTGCGTATCCGCTTGCAGCCCAACAGTTCTTTAGGCAGTTCGGTGACAGATTCAAGTTTGAGATCACACAGGTCATCGGTCTCCAGAACAACGATGAAGTGTCCAAAGAATACCGCCCTTTTAAACAGATGATTGAGCGTCTTAACCGCACCTATAAGGCATCTTATCGAATCACTAATGGGTTTGATAACTACGATGGCGCTAACTATGATCTGACTTTGTGGGTTGCCTACTATAACTTCCTGAGGCCTCATAAGTTCAATGACTTCAAACCACCAGTAGTTGATGACATACTATCCAAAGCTGAGAACATGCCTGCCAAGTGGCAGCTCATGATTTACTTTGGTCAGCAAAAAATCATGGAACTTCAGGCAGCCAGCTGATTGTTCTTAGATTCTGAGCCTGAGGTAATAACCCAGCCACCGCTTCAGCGGCTTGCCCTTGATGGCACAAAAAATAACTGCTACACTGCTGAAATCGACGGAGAAAATCTAATTGTTCTTGAGTTCTTCGCCGTCGGTGATTAACCTACAGCAGTTATTTTTTGTGCTGTCAAGGGTGGCGTCAGGTTACCACAACCTACATATCTACATTTTCAAGGTTCAATCTGAGCCTATTTTTTTGACCCAGTTTTTTCATAGATCATTTGACACTATCAAACTCTTAGTTAATCAGATCAATCCATTTTTTTATTTTGAAACAATTGTTTTCAAGAATTATTTCATGATTGTTCAAAAAATCTTCTCTATTAAATGTAATATCTATTTCTACCGGATATATTTTCCAATCAGCCCCGTTAAAAACTGTAATCGCTGATATACACCTATCAAAATACACTAAATTACCACCATTGAAATAAGCCGGCCCTGAGATGTAATATGCCACTTTCTCCATTTCCTCACCAAATAATTTGTTTATTTTTACTATCTCTCCTGTTTGTATATCCAATATATAAGCTACTATATCTCCAGAGTCTACCCAAAGTTTATTTCCGTCTAAAGCCGTTATCGCGCCAGAAACAGGTTCTAAAATCTGTTCACGTACAATCTTTTTGTTATCTTTATTAATTATTACTATTTTTTTGTCCATAGCTGAACTAAGAAATAGTTTTCCCTCATTTATTGCGATTCCACTTATGCCAGTGAGTCTGCTAACCTCTAGCTTATCAGTAATTTTTTCTTTTACATCAATCATCATTATATTATTACTTGACGGGCACACAGCGTAAATGAACCTATCGTCGCCAACACAATGATTGATTATCATTTTATTATATGCTCCACAATCAAATTCAATTCTACTAATATTAAATGGCTCAACAAGATTAATGCAAACTATATCCTTTCCAGTTGTATTTGGTACACAATAAATTTTTTTACCTATAATACAGGCATCAGAAAACAATCTTTCTTCAAATTTGTTCTCACTTAGCTTATATTTATAGACTAATTCTTTTTTTTCAATATCATATATATATATGGAACTTGCATTACAAGGTATTAGATACAAGAATCCTAAATACTTGAATAGTCTTATGAATAAAAAATCTTTAATTAATGGCTCGCCCGGAATAACAGCCAGTACGTCAGTTTTTTTTGAAATAATATCATAGTGAATCAAACTGTTCATGGCTCCATGTACCATCCAGATATCATTATTTTCCACACAAAAATCAGAACACCACATATTCTTACTCATATGTTATTCCCCATTTTTAAAATTCTAGTATTAGTATTTAAAATAATCCAAAACTATCTTAGCTATTCTCTCCGACGCATGACCATCACCATAAGGATTAATAGCCTTCGACATTTTTTGATACTCTTTTTCATCATCAAGCAATAGCTTAAAGTCTCTGTATACTTGCTCTTCTCTGGTTCCAATAAGTTTTACTGTTCCAGCCTCTACACCTTCCGGTCTTTCTGTGATTGCCCTAAGAACTAAGACAGGTTTTCCAAGACTTGGAGCTTCTTCTTGTATCCCACCAGAATCTGTCAGTATTATATAAGCAGCATTCATTAAATTATGAAACTCTATAACATCGAGTGGTTCAATTAAATGAATTCTCTTATCGTTACCAAATACTTCTTTACTAATCTTTTTAACCTTTGGATTTAAATGAACTGGATATATTGCTCTTACATCGTCATGTTCATCTAAAACTCTTTTTATTCCTTTAAAAATATCCCTCATTGGCTCGCCAAGATTCTCTCTACGATGAGCAGTTATAAGAACCAGTCGATATCCTTTACACCATTCTAATTCCGGGTGAACATAATCTTTTTGAACTGTAGTCTTCAGGGCATCAATAACTGTATTTCCTGTCACCCAAATAGTATCCTCTTTTCTGCCTTCATTAATTAAGTTTTGTTTAGCCCTTTCTGTTGGTGCGAAGTTATAATCAGCTATTATTCCTACTGCATGACGATTGAACTCTTCTGGATAAGGTGACGTTGTATCATACGTTCTTAGCCCTGCTTCAACATGCGCTATTTTTATATTCATATAGAATGCCGATAAAGCCGCTGCAAAAGATGTGGTCGTATCACCATGAACCATCACAAGATCAGGCATTTCTTTTTTTAGTATGCTACGCATGCCCCCCATTACTTTTTCTGTAATATCAAATAATGTTTGCCCATTTTCCATTATTTCCAAATCATAATCAGGGGTTACTCCGAATATCTCTAATACCTGGTTTAGCATTTCACGATGCTGTCCTGTAACTGTAACGATTGTGTTTATGGACTTAACCTTTTTTAATTCAATTATTACAGGGCACATTTTTATAGCTTCTGGTCTTGTCCCAAATACAACCATTACTTTTTTCATCTTTTCAGCGCTCCATTATTTCAGACACATATTTCTATATTTAGCATCTTTTAACCTATCTCATAGCATAAATATAAAAAGGGCCTCGCACCACCCGGTGCGAAGCCCTTCTATAAACCACTATTTCTTTCACTCCCCACCAAGCATTAAGTTAAATTATTGCTCTAGCTTTTGGTTTCTTAGAGTTACTTATTCCACAAAGCTATAATTATGTACTAATTATAGCTTTTGCGTTAGCTATATTCAATTAATTAGGTGTTATATCACAGAATTGTCACACTTCTATCCTTAGACCCCATATCCGCCACTCTTCAATATCTCATCTTTTAACGATAATGTATTTTCAAACCCTTTTTCAGCTAAGCTCTCTGCTGCATCTGTCATCGCTTTTTCCAGTTTGCTTGCTATATCATCAAAATTTTTTAATACTAGATTTCTTGATAAGCCGATTTCAGAAGCGGCTTGTTCAAAGTTATTCCGATTAATCTTTGTAATGTCCAGTTCTCCACCAATATAAAACGACATATCAGATGTGGTTCTATACACTCTTGTGGCGACCAAATCATAGGCTGGTGCCAATCGTCATCTTTTTCATGTGCAAACGACAAATTCCATGTATCAACCAGCGTCAGCAGGCTGCGAAGTATCTTCCAATAAATATCCCTATCCAAGTGCATATCTGAATGTGGATTACCCCCCCGTGCAGATTCTTCTATATTTAAAGACCAAATGATTATTTTGCTATTAACCCGGTGGCTTCTATTGTTAATAAAAAGATATTTACTTTACTAAATATATTTTATTCTTAAATATGTTGTTCTTAAGTAAAAAAGGCCTCGCACCACCTGGTGCGAAGCCCTTTTATAGACCACTATTTCTTTTCACTCCCCACCAAACATTCAGTTGTAGTTCTCCCCTAGCTTTTGGTGTTACTGAGTTACTTACGCCACAAAGCTATAATTATGTATTAAATATAGCTTTTGCGATAGCTATATTTAATCAAATAGATGTTATATCGCAGAATTGTCACAATATTACCTTTTCTCAAGTCCTTTTGTTTAACGAGGATCAATAATACCATGGAAAAAATCAATAAATTATGTTACAAGATTCTGATGTTATCTTCTAGCACTTATTTATCAAATAAAATCTTTCACTTGCTTATATGCTCACCTTAAGCAATTTTTTCATTTATTAACATTTACATACTATATTTCAATTATATATTCTCTAAAAATATCCATGATATAATCCGCATTTGCTGGGGTGTAATTAGGCGACTGAGCCAATACAGCAAAATCAAAATCGCCTTTGTAGCTAACGTCCTCTATAGTTGGAATAATTATGAACTCGACCTCTGGTTCTTTTATCGCTCCTTCAAGATATTTTTTCTTATAAGAATCTTCTGAGTTGTAATTTGGCATTTCCATTTTACTGTTACACTTAAGCTGAATGATATTAGTGACTTTTTTGTCGAAAATTAACTCTTCATGAAAATCTTTCATTATGTCCCAACTATAATCATTTTTATCATCATTAGGATTTGCACAATAAGTAAGCCTAGATATCATTCTATAGGCAATTGCCCATAGTAAATAGTCACCAATGTTTATTCTCTCTATTTTTCCATTAAACTCATATGTTCTTGTTTTACGACGTTTTTCTACTGGCATCATAATTAGTTTTTCCTGTATAAAATCATCCGAAAAACATCCCAATCCAAGATCTGCATGAGAATCCACATGTACTACCTCAAATGGATCAACCAATTGGTCATTTTTAATCAATTCTTCCCAAAAATATAAAGCCTCATCATGCCCCTTAACAATTCTTCCTTTTATTTTGTTTTCTTTAGACAAGCCCAGATTCTTTTCCAAAAAATCACGAACTCTTTTTTCAGTCCATACTGATTTTACATAATACTCATCATCTAATCGTTTTGAATTCTTTAATGGTGTATGTGCTACTTTTTCCATGAAATAATCCATATCCAAATCTAAAATTTTCATATATCGCCTCGCATATTGTATATAAACTTATATACTTTAGTCACGGTTTTTCGCTTTAAATAGGACATTTAAATAGTATCATTTACACCATCCAGCGAAATCATCTCTGGTGGGTCAGAACTATACGAAAAAGCTGGTCAAATTTACTTGACAATCAACATCTGCTAAAGCATGTATAACAAATATTGTGAACTCTAATTCCTTTTCTCCCATTTCCATCTAAAAATCCTCTAAATCAGAACAAGTAAATACAGCATACACGAATTTTTACTCTATAGTTCTATAGCTAAAATACTTAGTCATCAAACCATATTTCATCGTTTTCAAACTTCATACTTTTTAATTTGCTTGCTTTAATTGGTATTATCATTGCATCAGCTATAATAGCTTCACCGATATCTATTTTTCTTGTCTCATTATTATCATCTGTAAAAGTTATACGTAACTCATTTTGATATGAGTATCTTTCCCGCTTTTTAAATACATCCCATTGTATTCCATTTTTAATCTCATCGTCCTCTATATAATCCACAAAACCTATTTTCGCGTTCTGTATATCTTTTTCCTTACTTAATGCTTTTTCAACACATTCATAAAATTTTTCTCTATTTACTATCAAAACCGCATATTCGCCAAATTCCGCTATCATTCTATCATCTGGATATGCTATAGTTTTCGTCTTTAAATTAACATATATAGCACTAAAACATGCTATTTTTCTCTTTCTGTTAATACTAGGCGAATATCCTGTAATAGTGTTCATTTCTTTTACAGATAATCCATCACCACATCTGACACCTATCGATAGTCTAGACTCATTATTATCCAGCGCTATAAATTGCATTCCTTCATTTCCATCACCTCTTCCTTTTTCATCTGACCACACATAATAATCACTTCTATTAAAAAACAATGTCCCTTTTAAAAATTCGTCTAAATACTTTTTTTCACTAAAAAACTTAATTAATAAATATCCATCATATTGATTTTTCAAATCTGGTCTTATTCCTATATCCATAATTTTTCATACCTCTTATTATTGCATTACTAAGATTTATACAGTGCCTAAGTATTCAATTTCTTTACCCAAACAAATACCCATACTTCCGTATCCTCTGGTAAATTATTATCCTTACTCTTTCTATTACCTCTTCGGGATACATATCTGCCTGCGCTAGTAAAGCATCCACATCCTTCTTTGTAAAACTAAATTTGATGTTGTAACCGAATTTCTTTTCCACTGCATCAAGTTGTTCATCAAAATCAGAGCATACTGTCTTAGCCTTAACCTCGTCCACCATTTCAAATACATCCCCATTCAAAGGATAATCCATTTTTGTATCTGATAGCAGCGATGCTCCGTTATCAAATATTGGACAAAGTCTGTATGATGAATCATCTTTCATTAGGACAGCAATATTATGCATATGTCTGTCCTCGTTCAAAAAGAATGCATCAATTGTCAGCATCTTGCTTAGGTATATTCCAAAGTCCTCTAGGCCCGTTAATTTAACAACCTCATTTACAAAGAAATCTAATCTATCTTCTACTTCTGGAAAATGCCAAACAGCTTGTAAAAGACTAGTCCCCTTTTTTAATTTATATAATCTCTCAAGTGTAATTAGCTGTTCTCCGTTCTTAATAAAGTTGTCACTACGTACCCCATTATAAACACTTCTTTTATACTGTATTTTTTCTAACTCATATGTAATATACTCCTCATCACTTAATGAAGACTTTTTTAACAGCTGACTTACTATAAATTCAGCCAATCCTTCGTATCCTGTATAATCAGCCTTATACCATATACCATCGTTTTCCCACTTGAGCTGATTACCTTTTGATGACTGACGGCTAAAATCCTTCAATTGATTTTCAAATAATTCAGCCATATATATTACTCCTCAATTTCAATCCAAAAATCATCTTCAGCCATTCTTCCTTTTGTCTTCTTTATTATTTCAAATGGATCATAGAATGGTAACCCAAGTTCCTCTAGTATTATCTTTGATTTATCCCTTCCCTGTGGAAAACAGCGTTCCTCCAAAAAAGATAGATAATCCGAATAATTAGGCTGATTATTGGTTCCAAATGCGCGATACATTACATCATCCACATAATTTTTCACTCTTATTACTCCAGTTGCATCATCAACATCTATTAAGGTACATGGACGGTTTTTATGCATATACCATAGTCGTATCGGATAAACTCGGTCAGGTATAACCAAATAGTCCTCGGCTAAACCCGGCCTATTCTCCAAAATTCGTACTAGTGCAACAGCTGGGCCAGTTATGGATTTCTTAGAATCTCTTTCCCATCTTTCAACCGTAGGCTTTGAAACGCAAATCAACTCAGCAAATTCCTTCTGAGTAACTCCTAATTTAGTTCTTAATCTTTTTAAATCTTCACCTGTAATATAATTATCCATAGTCCAAACCATCATTTTAATTGTTATTTTCGCTAATTCTACCATCATTTTGATGGTTTTGCAATTTATTTGCTATGTATATATCTTTTTTCAATTTAGCTATTATTTTCTATTACCAACCTCCATAATATCAACACCGGTTATTTCACAACTAATTTCATCTATAAATTGATTTAAAGCATTATCTATAAATTCATGAATAAGCCAGTTTTGATTTGTCCTCATTAATTTTTCAAATTTTTCAGGATTATATCGAACTAACTCACTAAGCCAATGCATAACCGCAAATATTAGTGTTATTGAATTCCTTTGTATAATATGTGAATTATTTATAATATCTTTTTTCACGTACCACAGTCTTGTATCACCATAAATATACATTAAATCCTTTCTAATTCTTCCATGGTATCGCTTCAATCCATCCAACCTTTTTCGCTTATCTTCATGAATGTTCCAGTCAAATCTCCTTTTATTATGTACAACATAATTCCCATTATTTTACTAAAGTAGGATTTCTTGTATCAGGCTGAAACCTGTATATTTTACGATTTTATAAAAGTTTCATTCTTGTAATTACACATCCTGATTATCTTTTAAATTCATCTTCTTGTATATGTTCAATTGTTCAGGTCCTCCCTTTGAAGAAGATTCAATATGTGTTTAGTGTGCAACCTATAAAAAAACGCTTATATTTTTGCTGATTATGATTAGCAACTGTTTGTACATATTATTTAAATTTGTTGATTCAAAATAGTCTCACCTTTTTCTGTTAAGTGAGCACGAGTCATATTAGCCAGAACTTGTTTGCCAAACTTATCTTTTGGGAATATTACACCTTCAACATGCCCATCACATACCAGTTCAGACACTAATTTTAAAAACTGGTCGCTATCCAACGAAAACTCCTCTGCCAAAACATCCCCTTTTTTTATTCCTTTTAGTATTTCAAGCTTTATGTCGCTAATCATACTTGCCATCCTTTCTTTCAAACCTCTAGTTATAAATGCAATCCATTATTTCAATAAAACAAGCACCTTAGTTCAAACGACATTATTTCTTTAATCCTCTTCAAATCAGATTTCATCATATGTTTTGCCTCGAATGTGCAACAGCTATTTTCAACCATAGCCTCACAAATTTTACAAAGCGTCTCATTACCTCGCTTCATTTCTTCATATCCAGTCCCCATAGCCAGTCCAATTTGTATTGTCCCAATGTAGCTATTCTTTAAATAATTAAATGTCATTTTTACGCCCTCCAATTTCTCAACTCTATTTTTGTTGCCAACTCTTTATTACTATTATTTGTAATTATACTGCTATAATCTCTTATTTCCGTCTCTAAAAAGTCTCTATTTTTTATCTTTTTCTTCACTCTTTAAGTATGGCTAAGTCACAAAATAAATAATACTATCGGCTCATAAATCAACTTATATTTCTAACAATTGATTCAGTTTTTCCATCCATTTTGTATTATCATCATGAAGATTGACTAACAACTTGTCGAAATTAGTGCTTCCAACCTCTCTTTCATCGCTAGTCATTTCATCAAGATGTTCCCTCATTACATCGTAATTCTCACTTGTCACAAATTTCATGACCTCGTCTATCTGGCTCGCCTTACCCTTATAGTTCTTGACCCCCGTATATCTTTCTATCATAGGCGCATTAACCGGTTTTGCTGGTGATTTTATAATTTCATCCGTCCAATGCTTTGATACAATCTGCATAGTACAAGGATTTGCAAAGAAAACCACCTCATCAGAGGCATTATCAACTCCGTGAAATTCATTGATTTTACGTTTTATATCCTCAAATTGTTCGTATGGCTTTTTCTCGGTATCACAAAACACTAATACTACTTCATAAGACCCATTTTGGTATCTGTCTTGATATCTAGCAGGAATATTTCCATTTCCCGCTGCATTAACTAACGAAACATCATAAATAGGATTCCATACTTCTAATTCATTTAGTCTTTCAAGATATTTATATTCCTCATTGCCTTCGCAAATAATACATATCTTATGCTTGTTGGAAATAATTGGCAGACGCTTTTCCATTAGATTAATCCTCCCCACCATTTCCCTTTATGCTCAGCAATGAATTAATCAAATCTGGCTCAGGCAAAGCAGCGAACGCGCCTCTACGATATTTTTCAATAATATCTGACGTATCTCTTACACCATCTTCAGCTGTAAAATCTGCTAGAGAGTATACATAAACTCCATCATTGTCTTTATCAACAAACCATATCTGCTCTTTTCTGAAAAGCCTCTTACAATCCATAAGATTTACATCATGAACAGTAAAAATCATCTGTGCATCATTGTTTAGTTCATTATTGAACATAGCAACCGTTGCTCTTGTTAGCTTAAAATGAATACTGCTATCAAGTTCATCAATGACAAGAATTCGTCCTTGTTCAAGAGCTTCAATTACGTAGCTTGCCATAGCCGCAATCTTCTTTGTTCCTGTAGAATCATATAACATACTTGGAACCGAAATTCCCTTATATGTTGAAACTAGACTTATTTGATCCATTAAAGATTCTGGTATATCTAATACTTTTTCTTCTGGTCTATCACTATTCACATCAATATTTAGCGACGTTTTGGAAATATCCACATATTTAAAATCGTCCATGTATAAATCCGCATTTTTAATGAATTCAACTATTTTTTCTTGAAGATTATTTTTATTCTTCATAAGCTCGATAGTGTGTTCCATAGGGATATTATTCATGTTGATAATATCAATTTTTTCAGCAAATGATATTAAGATATTCTTCATCTCATCGATATTTTTAAATGTAGTTGTATCTATCAAATGAAAAAGAACATTGTTCTTGGAAACAACAGGTATCATCGCCTTTAATTCTTTATCAATACAATCATAGATATTTTTCAATGTATCTCTATATAACCAACAGACTTCCTTCTCGTTGTTATATTGGTCTTTTAACACCTCCACAAATGACTCATATACATATTCATTCTTAATGGAATCATATTTGAAATCATACGCGAATTTCCTGCCAGATGATAAAAATGTAATTCCCAATTCACACACACTGTTATCAGTAAAAATATTAGACATAAGACTATTGTTTTTATTTAACAGAACATCTTTAATAGCTCTAATGCATCGAATCAAACAGGTTTTTCCAGCATTATTAGGACCATAGATACCTACGGTCTTTAAAACATTAAAATTATTCTCTCTATGTACATTAGAAGCAAATTTCTTATTTCGCATATCCGCCTTCATTGAGAAACAAATCTGCTCATCAAATGCAAAACAATTCTTTGCTCGCACCTCTATAATCATCTTCCAACCTCCAAACAACTTGTTATTTGTATATACAATTATAGCATCATTTATTTTTCATGCAATAAATTTTCACAAAAAATAAATGATGCTATTACTAATTATCTAAGCATTTTTCTAAGTATACAAAAACTCCCCATGTAGGTACTTTGATTATCCCATATTTATCCTCATTTATGAATCTGTTAACTCAGTATCATCCCATATCCGCCACTCTTCAGTATCTCTTCTTTTAACGATAATGCATTCTCAAACCCTTTTTCAGCTAAGCTCTCTGCTGCATCAGCCATCGCTTTTTCCAGTTTGTTTGCTATATCATCAAAATTTTTTATTACTAGATTTCTTGATAAGCCGATTTCAGAAGCGGCTTGTTCAAAGTTATTCCTATTAATCTTTGTAATGTCCAGTTCGCCACCAATATAAAACGACATATCAGATGTGGTTCTATACACTCTTGTGGCGACCAAATCATAGGCTGGTGCCAATCGTTTCGATTTTAAATCCTCACTATATAGGAGAGAAAAGTTCTTCACATGACAGTCCGTGTTACCAATCAAGTAATTAAAAATGATAATTCTTAACAATGCTATTTGATCCTCAATAGGGTTAGCCGAATTGTTTCTTAATAGCTCAAACATTCTAGCCATGTACCACGATGGTATTTTCTCATATTTGTCAGCCGCAAAAATCCCTAAAGCCTGTGCAAAGTCCTCTTGATGTAATCTATATGGGCATTTCAACCCGTTCAGCTCTTTATCTTCCGATAATTGTCTATCGTATCTTGCCGTTGCGTACAATATATCCTCATCAGCCTGCGAACCCTGGGATACAATAAAACTTTCCGGTACGTTGATACCTATTCGCTTTGCTGTTTGAATACATAACTGCTCATTTAAAACTATTTGCTTATGTCTTACATGACTCTGTTTTACTATATGCGTACTTGGAGCATCTCCTTTAGGCAGGTACCATTTTTTATCTGCAGCACTATAATATAGACCAACTTTTCCTGATGCACCTGTTAATGACAAATGTGTCTCTAGCAAAATCTCTGTCGATTTAGTTGCACCTTCTGCTGCAAGGGCTTTTACTCGTTCATCGGAAAGCAATTCATAGCCTGATGGCTCTTCATCCTTGCCTTCTATTATTTTTATAGCACCTAAGCATTCCTTGCCTAACTCAGCCAGAATTGAACTGTAGTCATTTTCATCTGCTTTCATCCAATTTGCCACAGCTCTTCTTGAAAAGCCCTCTGGCAAAAGACTTTCAAAAAAGTTCTTTGTTTGGGATTCAGAAAAAGTATCCTCCTGTAATGGAAGTGATATTGATATAGGTGCAGCATTCTTACCTAGCAAGTAATTTTTGTCATATGAAAAACGGGCATCAATATAGCTTTCACCTCTTATAAATCCTACAAGAGTCTGCTCTCCATTTAACTCAATAAATACACTTAACTCTCGCATAGCTATCCTCTCTCATTCATCTCTACATCTAGCCCTAATAGATTTGCAATCTTCAGTGCCTTATCTAATTCTATTGTCTTTTTACCATTTTCCAAATCTGATAAAAAACTCACACTGATACCAGTAAATTCCGAAATATACTTCTGTGTATACCCTAGTTTTTTTCTTTTATTTTTTATTGCTGTTCCAAATGAACTTGAATCTGTTACTTTCATAAACACTTCTTCGCCGTACGGCTTTATTCTATTCAACTTTGCATAAAATTAGCCGTACGGCTATATAATCTTGCTTTGATTATATAATGAGCCGTACGGCTAAGTCAAATGCTACTTTACTAATCAGAATCTATACTCTACTTATTCAATTCATCAATGATTGAATCTACATCGTCTTCTGTTGTATGTCGAACTACGACATCGTATATACGTTGCACAACATTTATACTCTCTTCCACTTCATCAGCTATTTTCTCCACGGACTTTCCTTTAGCTACCTTTCGAGATACTTGTGTAACAAGGTGTCTCAACTCCCCTTCTTCTCTTCCTTCTTCTCTTCCTTCTGCTTTTCCTTCTGCAAAAGAAATACTCTTCTCATTGCTAATATGCTCTAATTCATCATATTCTGTTAGTAACATGTCCGTCACCTCCAACCTATGTTTTTCTAGCAATTCTGCAAGAATTCCTTCCTTAATAGCTTCATCAACAGCCTTCGCTATGGCATCTTTTCTAGTCATCCCCTGATTCAAATATAATTTTATCTTCTGAACCAAAATGGAATACTCATGGAGTTTTTTGCATTTATCCATTAATTGCTTATTGTGCCCATAGTTTATATTTAACACTCTAGCTATACATTCTAGTGCAGGACTACCTGAAATTTCTCCAGCATATGCATCACTCATTTTTATAAGAGATTCATCGGGATCATTATCTCCGCCGTTGTAAAACACTATGAATTGTGGCGTTGGCAAAGGAATTCGTTTACTACTATATAAATCCTTATGTTCTTTAAACAATCCTTTATATAACTCCGCCATGTACATGAAACCTCTTAGCGCCATATTTGGATTATCGGTACTTTGATGCTCATAAAGATTTAAGACATCATAAATTAGAAATGAGACATCATTTTTCATTCCCATATAAATGAAATCCTCTACAGTATTAATCTCCACATCGTCAGGATTATCATAATCCGTATTATTAACGGCATTATACAGGCTTAGCAAATCCTCTTTTGTTTCAAAGACTCTCTTAAATAGTCTGTCTTTATAAAGTCTATTAGTATTCGACTCACTCATTTATTATCTCTCCTTAATTATAAAATCTATCTTTTACTTCATCAAGGAGAAATCCTACGTACTATTCTGATTTTTCAATCCTTATCCTCCTTACGTATATATTTTCAAATACGCAAAAAAGACTTACGGAAAAAAGATACACAAATAAAAGAGTGCAAAGAACTACTAGCTGCTGATTCATAGCTCATAACTCATCCCTAAAAGCTGCATATGTCATCAAAATTGGTGGGTATTTTGACCGAAAAGTCGGTGATGCCTTAATGCCTATTTGAAATTCGGGGATGATTATAGCATCTGTTAGATGTTTTGTAAATATTTATAGTCTGTGATATTCTATAACGCCACCAGATTTTCCATTCCTGCATTTTCTGCACTTTTATTTGAGTAATATTGACACTTTTATTCGTGCCTATCAACTTAAGGATTTCTTCTTGCTGCTGATTCATAACTCATAACTCATCCCTAAAAACTGCATATATCATCGTTTCCACTATCCATCTTCTCCATCAACTCCGCAGCAACCTTTTCATCCTCTATCCTAATCAAATTATCCCACACATCTGCTTTCCCTAGAAGATTCATTCCACCATGCCAAACCAATTTATCATCTATGACAGCAAAACACTCATCCACGATTTCCTTTGCTATTACCTCTATTGCTACAGACTTTAGCTCAACAATAAGACTTTCAATAGTACTTTGCCCCTCAAATTTGTAACTGTCTGGGTCTTCAGTTACAATCGAAACATATACTCCCTTTTCCTGCTTTTCTTTTATCAATCTAATGAAACGCTCCACTTTACCAGCACGCAAATTAGGACTAGAGATAATGATACTTTTATTCGCGTTAACAATATCTTTCTCAAATTGAAATACATAATTTGTTGAATCATAAATAGAATTTACTTCTTCACATTCGTCTACCATTACTGAACCATTGAGCATATTTGCAAAAGTGCTTTCCATCATAGAAAATCCCATCTTCTTATATGTTCTTAATCTCTTTCCAAACATTCTGTCAAAATATCGCATGTGGAAATCCACATAATCATACACGTATACGGCTTTTTTGCCTTCATAGTCACGATTAAGGCGTCCCACATACTGCTCCAATCGGCCTTCAAATGATACTGGGGCTACAAGCATTAGTGTATCCAACCTTGGTAAATCAAAGCCCTCTCCAATCTTCGCTCAAGTTGCAACCAAAATCATAGATTCGCCTTGTGGGACGGCTCTCATCTGTTCTCTAATTACTCTATTCTCCTTGTCAGAATTATCTCCATAATACAGATATATATTTTTCGCGGCTCCACAAAGACTACCAAATAAGCTCTTAGCATGCTCCTTTGTTCTTGTAAGAATGACCGGTGTAAGTCCGTTATTAACACATTCTTTAACATCCTCTATTATCTGCTCATTTCTTAGTTTATTATTTACTATAACTTCATATGCTTTATTAATATCATCCCTGCTTCCGCATTTATCAACGGCTCTTGTGTATCTTGGAATAAAATAGTGACCTATTCCCTGAGCCACAGCTCTTTCCGCAGCCGTATATCTATGACGCATTGGTCCTATCAACATGAATATTAGTTTATCCAAATCATCGCCCCTAATAGGAGTAGCCGACACGCCATATAAATATCGTGCATTTACTTTACTCAAAACAGCCCTCCAAGTTGAAGACGCTGCATGATGACATTCGTCTACTATTACCATACCGTATTTATCCAGACTATCCAAAACATTTCCTTTTGAGTATACTGATCCAATCATAGCAACATCAATTATCCCTGTAAGTGTGTTCTTGTTTCCATGAAGTACACCTATAGCACTATCTCGCCGTTTCACCCTTCCAGTTTTGGTAGAATACTCTGGAGGTTCCTCATCAATCTTCAAAAACCGTTCCAACTCTAAAACCCATTGTTCCATTAAATCCTTGCTTTGAAGCAATATAAGAGTATTAACTCTACGCTTACCAATTAAATATGCACTTACAACTGTTTTTCCAAATGCTGTTGAAGCTGCTAAAACTCCATCCTCATTTGCTAATAGTCTCTCTGCAGCCAGTTCCTGCTGAAGTCTTAAATCTCCAGCGAACGTCACTCGGATGGGTCTTCCCATCTCACGCTCATTTTTTACTTCATGCTCAATGCCTGCTTTATCAGTCTGCTCAATAAGTTCAGGAAGTATTCCTCTCGGGATTTTTATATACCCATAAATATTTTCAGCCATATATACTATCTTTGAATTGTTATAATTTGAGCGCCCTGCTCTTTGATTCTTGTAATATATTGGATTGTCAAAAGTAGCCATACACCTCAGTTGATTTGTTATATGTGGCGTAATATTCAAAGTATCCACATATACTCCATCAGCTAGGACTATATTCATTTTTCCTTCTACATCTCTTACATCAAGCCGGTTCTTCCTACGCCATGGCATCATTTTTTGTTCTGAATTCAAATCCGTCTTCTGAGCAAAAAATCCCGAAATATCTGATTGCCATTTTATAATGAACTCATCTATTAATGTCTCATCCAACTTAGGAGTTTCCTCTAGTAGTACTTTCCATTGGTTCGGATATGCATTCCAGTTTTCATCTACAAAAGCACTATTTCCATTTTTTATCGCTTTGCCTTGTAATGGTAAAGCTATAAGATTACCTATTCCATTTGAATAATCCTGCGCTGGAAACATTCTGTCATAATATTTAAATGAAGTAAGATTTACAGACATTGAACCTTTATCTAAAAGCAAAAATCCAAATTTTCTAGCCTTATAAGCGGCGATTGGAGTTTTAAAAAAAATCCACACATGTGCTCCATTGCCCGAACGAGACCTTTCAACCAATGGCTTTATGCCATTTTGCATACAAATCAGTCTTAGTGCCTCTACTTCATCTCGCCAATCATCTTTGTTACTATTCGCTGTTTGCTCATCATCTGAGCCCATGACGTTTTCCATTTCCTCCTGTTCATTGTGATTATCAAAATCAAATACCAAAAATCTGCAAGTTCCATCCTTAAGTAAAGGATAAACACCTATCGCATCAGTGCAGTCATCCCTATATCCTATCAGGTGTCGCTTTATTATCTCTAGAGATAACGGTTCATAATCCTGATTTTCACACTCTGCACAATTATGTTTCTCCCCTCTTTGCCACGGACATAAATTCGCCGTCCAACGATTCTTGCACTGCGGATAATATTGCCCCTTTGCTGACCTTTTAGCATACACATCGTGCCTCCCCCAAAACATTCTAAAAAAATCTTTGGCATCCTCCTCTGTTATATATTTACTCTGAATTCGCGAACCTTGATCCAAATCATATTCTTCTACACTATAACTTGGCTCATTGAAAAAATCCGCTGTATCATAAGGGATACCAGCGGATTCCAATTTTGCTTTTAATTCTTTATTTTCTGCTAATAACTGACGGATGATTTTTCTAAGTGAATCCAGATTGTGAACTAATAAATTCATGTTTTTCATTTCTCCTCTTCTACACTATCTACTCATACCTAGTCCCTATAAAATTTTCACACCATTCACCGCCCAATAAAACTTCTATTTTCCCCCATCACCTTCACATACTCCTCCTTCTTATCCCGCATAATCTCAAATCCTTCCACTATCTCCTCCAGCCCAAACTTATGAGTAATAAACTTCTCCGGCTGGATTGTTCCTCCTTGAAGTCTTGAAATCACATAGCTCCAGTCGTCGGCTATGTCATGCATAAAAGAAGAGTTCCAGGTTCCGGTGACTGTCAGCTGGTTTCTAAGAATCTTCCAGTATTCATCTCTAGTCAGCTCCATATCTGTGTGTGGGTTTCCCACTGTGCATATCTTTCCAGAAGGTGCTGCTGCATTTATTCCCACTTTAAGAGACTCATTCTTTCCTATACATTCAAAGAATGTATCCGCTCCAAGGAAGTTCGTCTTTGCGATAATCCATTCTGCTGCATTATCCTTACTACCATCAAAATAGTGCGCCTCCGGCACTCCCAGCTCCATAACAAATCTCTTTTGTGACTCCTTATTTCCTATGGTAAAAACGTTGCTAATCCCCATATCAAGTAACAGCATTGTCACTAGTAGCCCTATTGTGCCCAAGCCCATAATCACTACAGAATCCTCCGAAGTAGGGCGAACTCTTCTAATTGCATGCACTGCCACAGCCATAGGCTCCAGCATCGCAGCCTGCTCAAAGCTCACCCTTTCTGGGAGCTCTATCAAATTCCACTCTGGCACTGTCACATACTCAGCAAACCCACCATCTCTGCGGCTTCCCAAATATGAATAGTCCTTGCACATTTCGTATTTATTATTTTTACAGCACTCACATTCCTTACATGGTATCAATGGAAATACACCGACGCGCTTTCCCATCCAAGACTTATCCACACTTTCTCCGCACTCTTCAACCACACCTGCGAATTCATGTCCGATAATCATTGGCATAGCGTGCGCGCCATCCTTGTAAGCCCTTGGTATATCAGACCCACAAATACCACAAGCCATTACCTTTAACAGGACTTCGCCTGCCTTTGGAAATGGCTTGTCTACTTCCTCTACACTTATTTTTCCTACATCATGCAATACAAGTGCCTTCATACCCTATATTATCCCTTCAATATTTCCTCAAATCGGTCCAAATCTGCCATAGTAGTAATCTTAAAATTCATCTCATCACCAGGAATAAGGCGCATCCGCATTCCTGCCTTTACTGCCACCTCGCTTGAGCCGTTGATAGTCTCAATCTCACCTGCTTCCACCAAACACTGATTTGCAGCAAGATATTTTCCATATACAAATGTCTCAGGTGCCTGCCCAGCATAAATTTCCGCCCTATTCACAAGCGAATCTATCTGCTTTCCGTCCTTGCTCATGTACACTGTGTCCTTCATAGGCAAAACAGGCAGCACCCCATCGTATCCGTCCATACCATCTATACTTTCCCGCACAAGTTTTGTCGTCAAAAGAGGTCTTGCGCTATCATGAACAAATACGTAATCCTCATCCTTAAGCTTTCCCCTCAAATCCATCAGTCCGTTATAAATCGACCCCTGTCGATTGGTCCCTGGTTTGGAAAATCCTGTCAGCTTCTCTCTTAATTCGTATTTGCGAATCCACTCCTCAATTTCTGGAATCCACTTATCATCAGCGACGATCTGGTACCCATTAATAAATGTGCTTTCCGCAAGGGTTTCAAGACAATAGATAATCAAAGGCTTACCACATACTTCCACGTAAGCCTTAGGTATTTCTGCCCCAAGTCTGGAGCCTATTCCACCTGCAAGCACAATAGCTATTGTCACGCTAAAACCTCATTTCTCTAATGTCTCTCAAAATATCTTTATATGCTCTGCCTCTTCCAAAAAGCAGTGTTGTACCAAGTACGAAACCATCAACTCCCATCGGGCCATAGGTCTGAATTTTATTTGCTGAGCATGCACCATCCCAGTATAGCTTGAAACCCATCTGCTCTTTTAATTCAATCAATCGTTCCACCTTCTTACCCACATAAGGAAGATACATCTGACCAGCATTTCCCGGATTCACTGACATTACCAGCACCTTATCAACAATTCTAAGCATTTCCATAACTGTTTCCACACTGGTTCCTGGATTGATGGCAATTCCCGGTGTCATTCCAGCATCTATTATCTTCTGCAATGTAGTAGAGGGATGATATTCAGCCTCTGGATGAATATAGATTGTGTCCCCTTTGCGCAGATTTTTGATAAATAACTCAATATTACTACTAGGGTGCTCAATCATCAGATGAACATCAAGGGGCTTAAATGTTGTACCAGCAATATAGCTCAAATCATTAAGCGACATGGCATAGTTAGGCACATATCGACCATCCATGATATCGATATGGAAGGAATCAATTCCTCCCTCCTCCAACTCAGTCACCTCTCTCGCAAGATGACCATAATTGGCGCACATCATAGAAGCGTTCAATTCAAAGTCAAACTGCTCTCCCATCTACTCCTCCTCACCGCATAGAACGTCCGCATTCTGTATCATTATCGGCTTTTCCAGCTGCTCATATAACTGAACCAAGCTACTTCCATCTCCATAATAAGCATCACTGACTATCAGGGCCCTATCCAAATCCGAGGACTCATCAAAAATCCCCCAGCCTGCTTTCTTATAATCTTCTACAATTGCCTTATACGCTTCATAGAGCTCTGGCATCATACTTTCCAAGGTCGCAACCGTCAATGGATGAGGCCTCCACAAAAGAGCTACATCATCCTTATTCTCCTGGAATACCTGAAGAGTATCTGCTATTTTCTTTATCATCTTCTCTTCAGTATTCAAAAAAGCAACCACACTGGTATTATATAAAACAATCTTCTTTCGCGTTCCGTCTGGCTTGTTTACTATATGCTGCCATTCCTCAGGTATTTCTACTCCCTGTTTATTTAGAGCCTTTAGTCTTTCTATCTTTGGTGAACCTGAGCCCTTGATTTTGCTCTCCCAGGTTTCTCTAGTTTGTTCACCAAACCTTCGGCTTAGAACCTCTACATAAGCCTCCTTCATTTTGTCTGATTGAACAATCACCTCATCAGCATTAATCACACCCTTTGCAATAGCATAATGTGAAATCTGTTCCAATACAGATTCATTACTTACATCTGGCTCGCTCAGCACAAAATATGGAATATATATCAGCTTCTCCGTCCATTTTTTTATATTTTCGCTGTAAAAATATGGATGCACCGAGGTAACGTAATTCATATCATCATAAGGATTATGTATATATACCTCATCAGGATGCTCCGCCTCAAAGTCAAATCCATCACAGCTTATTACTGGCACATCCTCAGGATATTCCTCCAATTCATAATGCATTTCCTTCATACTACCATCTGGATTTTTATCATAATATGGAATCGGAATTACCAGTGCTGTAGTGTCTGGCTCATCCTTACAACTTTTCCAAACAGATTCCAAAGAGTCCCACATACTGGCCTTATACGGCAAAAAAATTACTAATTTCTGTAATGTAATATCAGTCCCTGCGCTTTTCTCTATTTTATTAATAGCACTATCCAATCGAAGCTTCGCTGATTCCGCCGCTAATCCTTTTTCACTCAAAATCTCCTCATTTATTTCAAAGAGAAGCTCACAGAAATCCTCCAAGCAAGATACTGTAGGATGTCCCAATCCTTCCTCCTTTTCAATAAACTCCCCTAACTCAATTGCTTTTTGTTGACAGGTTTGGAGATATTCATTCACTCTCTCCAAATTTCCATTTTTAGCGGAAAGCTCCATATAAACGCCTTCTGCTATCTTCCTAAAAAGCTCTATATATTTTTCAATCTGTTTAAATTGGTATTTTCTCAATTTCTACTCCCCTTTTTATACAATGCTCCTTATACCATTCTACTCTATTTGTGTAAAAAAAACCGCAATATTCTGTGAATATTGCGGTTTCCCCAAAGTTTTCATTCTATTTTCTAATTATCTCATCCAATATGGCCTGTGCCACCTCATCCTTGCTCATTATCGGAAGCTCCCTAGCCCCCTCTGCAGTAATCAGTGTTACCACATTGGTATCTGTGCCAAAGCCTGCACCCGCCGTGCGAAGGTTATTGGCAACTATCATATCTACATTTTTCTTTTTCAGCTTGGCCTGAGAATTCTCCAGCATATTTTCCGTTTCCATGGAAAATCCGCAGATAAACTGTCCTTCCCTTTTGTTAGCACCCAAGAAGCTTAAGATATCCTCTGTGTGCTCAAGTTCTATGACAGAATCTTCTCCATCCTTTTTCTTTATCTTCTCCGCTGCAACAGTCTTTGGCCTGTAATCAGCCACTGCTGCACTCTTTATAATTATATCGCACTCCCTGGCCTTGGATTTTACTGCCTCTGCCATCTCAGCAGCGCTTCGAACATTAACCACGTCCACAAACATCGGTGGTTGGATTGCAACTGGTCCGCTGACAAGTGTTACCTGGGCGCCTCGCTCCATAGCTGCTCTTGCGATGGCATAGCCCATCTTTCCAGTGCTGTGATTTGTGATATAGCGAACTGGATCAATCGCCTCCGCCGTAGGCCCCGCTGTGACCAGCACCTTCTTGCCCACCATGTCATGGTCGTGTGCAAGCTCCCTTAAAATGTACTGTAAAAGCACCTCTGGCTCAGGCATCTTTCCTGCACCAGTATCGCCGCATGCCAAATATCCGCAGGCAGGCTCAATAATCTCAAAGCCATATTTTTTTAAAATCTCAAGGTTATCCTGAACTATAGGATTAGTGAACATATTGGTATTCATGGCTGGGCTCACAAGCTTCTTGCACTTTGCCGCAAGAATAGTAGTTGTAAGCATATCATCCGCTATGCCATGAGCCATCTTTCCAATGACATTTGCGCTGGCAGGTGCCACCATAAAAATGTCTGCACGCTTTGCTAATGCCACATGTTCAACATTGAATTTAAAATCCCTGTCAAAGGTATCCACCAGACATTTATTGGATGTCAGTGTCTCAAATGTGATAGGGTTGATAAAGTTGGTAGCATTCTTTGTCATTATGACATTAACATCTGCCCCAAGCTTCACCAGTGCTGATGCCAGATTTGCAATTTTATATGCTGCAATGGAGCCAGTCACCCCAAGAACTACACATTTTCCCTTTAACATAATCAACTATTACCTCTTTGTATTGCTGTTTATTTTCTATTATCGCTTGTTAGAAATAAATTAATTTGCCATCTTCTGAGTAGAAGTCTCAACCTCTACTGCCTTGATTTTGGCACTTTTCCCAGCATAAACGCCTGCTGGCTTGATCTTGTCGAGAACGATTCCCACAAGATAAACGATTACTGCTCCGACGATAGCCTCGATTACACCGTTGAAGCTGATAATTCCGCCGATAACTGCCATAAGCGCGCTTGGGTCAATCTGAAGCACCTCTGCATATGGGTCCTTATAAAATATATAGATGCTTCCCATAACAAGAAGTGTGTTTGTCATGGCACCAGAAATACCTGCTGTGATAAATCCAAGTGCCTTTGCATCTTTATTCATAAATAAATACTCGATAGCTGTGAATGCTGCGATTCCAACAACTACACCGATAATCTGTGCAACTGTAACTGAAAAGCCAACCTTGCCCTCAGAAATCATCTTGTTGAAGAATGCGAATACACCAAAGCCCATGATGAAAGAAATAACTGCGTTGATGATTGAACCATAAACGAATTTCTTCTCAGAGCTTATTGCCTTCTTGATTCCAACATAAACGAAATATGGAACTACGCCAATAAGGATTCTAGGCACGATTGCAATAAATGTGCTCTTGAATACAAGCGCAATTGCCTCGCCTACAGTATCATGTGGAAGCATTGTAAGAGCTGCCACTGGCGAGAATGCGAACGCTGATGGAGTTGGTGTAAGTGAGCTCTTGATAAAGCTTGTGATACCAAATACTCCTCCAAGGAATCCGCCCTTCTTTGGTCCTAAGAATAAAGAACCAATGATAACTGGAATATGAAGTGTGGTTGCATTAATAACTACGAGTGGAATATATCCGAGTGGTGTTGAAGCCATAACTACAATAATGGCTACGAATAACGCTGTGAGCACAAGCTCATAGGTCTTAGAATTGTTGCTTTGCATTTGTTCCTCCTTTTGGTAGAAGCCCTTAGGCGGGTCTCCTCCTTACTAAACAATGTACAAGCGTTAAATTTTTAACAGCAACTGAATTGTAACACGATAATTGCAACTATTCAACTCCCATTCGCTTTTCAATCAAGAAATGGCTTTGGGGTTGAATAGCTGCTCTTCTGTCTTACTGTTCTAGTCCCTGTGTGTAATAGTTGTTACCATATATATCGGTAAACACATAAGAAATCAATATAGGTTTGTCCTCAATTACTAAATTTGATATTTTCATTTCATCCATTGAGGTGCTGATTGTCATCTGCTCTCCAAGATGATAATTTTGCTTAAAGCTTCCATCGTAATCATAAAAATCGCAAACAAAATCCAACGTATCTCCAGGCTGAAGCTCTGTAAGGTTCTTTGCTACAACCTCAGTATCTTCCTCGGTATACTGATAATCAAAGTTCGCTCCAGCCACATAGCCATCCTCATGTTCAGAGTCAAACACAATGATAAGGTCAGCCCTGTCATCATTCAACCAAACTGGAACATAACCGGTGATTGTATAATTATCTGCATCACCTGTTGTATCAATATGATAATAAGCTACAATCTGGTCGTCGATTGCAAGCCAGCTTCTATCTGTGTTGGCAATCAGATTTCCATCCTCATCCCATTCAAATACATTATCAAGGCCAAGATCAATATATCCGTCACCATTATCCACAAAGGTTGAAAACTCTATATCCTGGACATTTTCCCACTGGCCTTCATTAAGAGCAATCACATTATCTCCATTTGCGTTCATTGTCCAATTCAAATCACTTAAATCCAGATTATTCTCTGCAATATACTCCGCTGCATCCTCAGCACTGACACCATTTTCCAAAAATCTTGCTGATGATGAACCAGCCTGCATAGCTGCATTTAAAATCTGCATAATAGCTTGTGCACTATCAAGGCTTGCACCACTTCCTCCACCTGTGCCAAGCAAGATGCTGACTGGATTTGTATTTCCTGCACTTTGTCCGGCCTGCTGTCCATAGTATGCCATAGAGGCAAACTTCTGAATGCAATTCTTGTAGCTTTCGTCCATTCCAATTTCATCATAAGTATCAGACATAGTATCTACCTTACCAGTTTGACGATATGGGAAGTAGATTGAAAGACCATATGCATTTGTCATATTGCTTGAAGTCTTATTGTACTTAACCGCACCCTTCAGTGACTCAGCCAGCTCATTTCCTGCCTCATTGTTCATCTTGATCGCAAAATCAATCAGGTCAATCTGGTCAATTTTCGAAGATGTTGCAAACTCTCTTGTGCTGGAACGAGCTGTAGATACTGTCTTATATTCCTTCTTGTCGATAAGACTTGTGGTAGAATCTGCAAAGCTCTTTAAATCCTCTGGAACTGTGGCAGAAAGCTCAGCCAAATCCACAAGTGAAAGTGTGGTCTTCTGACCTGGACAATTGCTTCCGCACTGGCTCACAAAATCATCTACAATGTTCTTGCCAATTTCAAGAGTTGACATTGAAGTATCGCTATTAAGCTTAGTAAGCCAGTTGGTGTAATACCAACCAATGCCAGGCTCCGTCTCCTCAGATGCCACCATATAGTCGCTGTGAGCATCAAGCATAAGTCCTGTTTCAACAGTAGCCATAAGACAGGCATCAAATCCTACAAAATCATACTTCAAGCCACTTTCTGAGAGAGCCTTATTGATCTCTGCTAAATCCATAGAGCCAGCATTTTTATGCTTTTCATCATAGCCGTAGCCAGTTACTGAACCACCACCATGATCCCAGAAAATCAGGTCATATCTGTCTGCTTTATAATTCTGTCCGCAGAACTTAATAAAGGATGTTAAGGTGCTTAGATCTGTCATTGGCAAATCACCAAGATTATCCTTCACCAGAGCCATCTTACCATTTCTAATCTGATAAATCTGGTTGGTCTTGTTGCTTACAAAATTATTCTGCCAACCTGCGCAACCACCGGTATATACCAATAGGTTTATCTTTTCGCCTACTGTCGCATTCAGCATTTCCTGTAAATCCTTTGACGCCATGGCGCCTCTGGATTCGAGGTCGGTACCGCACATGTAGACCATGATAGTTACTGTATCCTGTCCACCGCCTTTGATAACCGTATATTTTTCTCTGGCACCACTAGCCACTGTTTCATCAAGAATTCCAGTGTTTGCCTTGCTGCTCCACCTTGCATTTCCACTTTGAGCAGTGCTTGTATATCCGCTGCCCAAAAGGAGCGATGCCATCGAACCAATGGTATTTATAGTACTGGCTGATGTGTTACTTGATACTGAGCCTGTTCCCACTCCACTTCCAGAGCCAGTACTTCCTGAGTCTCCACCAAGAAATGCGCCAAGGCCACCTCCGCCACCAAGTAGCAAAACCAATGCAATAATAATGATTTTTCCAAGGCCACCTCCGCCGTAACCTCCTGCTCGATTTCCACCACCTGGAGTTCCAGTCCCTCCTCCAGGCACCTTCCCAGCACCTGAGCCCACTGGACCACCGCCTAGTCCGTCTCCTCTGAGATTAACTTTCCCCGAGCCAGTCACATTTTTCTTTCTCGATACAGGTCTATCCGCCATCTCGTTTCCTCCCAACACGTCTTCGTAATATGACCATTAATGAATCAATAAGATAATTCTACTCTATACGATAAAAATGTGCAAAAAATAACGGGGTTCTGTAGCTATCTAGCCCATAGTATTACTAAAGGAAAGCTTTCTATGCTTGACTGAGTAATACTATGGCTTGAGAGCGTAACAGACCCCGTAGTATTTAGTGTGGGTAGTTTATTTTTTGCTATTTTAGTGCCATTTCTTCCATTTCTCTGGCAATCTTATTGATAACCTCAAGAGTTTCATTCATGTTCTTCAATGCTTCCATAGCATCATCACTTACTGAACCAACTGTATCGGCTGCTGCTGCAACCTCTTCAGATGTAGCAGAAAGATTGGTGATATTATCCATAATCTCTGAGTTTGCTGTTATAACCTGATCCACAGAACCCTTGACCTGAACAACTCCGTGTCTCAGCTCATCGGTACCTTCCTTAATCGCATCAAGCTTGGTGCCTGTCTCAGCAATAAGGCCATTCTGTTTTGTAGCATACTCAGCAGACTTTGACATTGCCGAAGAAGCTGATTTTGCATCATTTGTAAGGCGCTCAATAATTCGAGATATCTCTTCTGTCGCCTCTCTTGTACTTTCAGAAAGGGCTCTGATTTCATCAGCAACAACTGCAAAACCCTTACCAGCTTCACCAGCTCTTGCTGCCTCAATTGATGCATTAAGAGCAAGCAGGTTTGTCTGACTTGAAATACCAAGGATGGTCTCTGTAATTGCCTGAACATCCTGAATACTGTCATTTAATGCCTGAGTGGTTGTACTTGTCTCGATATTAATCTTGGCAACCTCCTCAGCCTGACTCTTCAACTGATTTATAAGGCTAACACCTTCGTTAACCGATTCCTCAACTCGACTTGAAACATCATCAATGTTTGTAGCCTCTTCACCTACAGTCTGAATGCTTTCCTGAATAATAGCTGTCTTGTTAGTCTGATTCTCAATAGCTTCAGCTGTATTCTTTGTGCCTTCCACGATTTCATTAACTGATGTATGAGTTAAGTCCATAGACTCATTAAGCTTTGTTGAAACCTCATTTGCTTCCTCAAATTTCACATTAAGCTGTTCAGCCAAATTTACAATAGTATCAGAGGTTTCCTTAATCTCTTCGGCATGATCCTTTATTGTATCCAAAACCTCTGTGGTCTGGCGACGCTGCTGCTTACATACGATTACAGAGATTGTACATGCTATAATCGAAAATACAAGCTCAGTAACAAGTTCTCTTCCTGAAATATTGCCCTTTCGCAGCTCTATAATTCCTGAAGTAACCAAACAGAAATTAGCTATGAAGCAACCAATACGAACTGTTCCAGCCTCACCATAAATCATAACAATAAGGATTATTGTGTACATGAAGATGTACATATTCGTATCAGTAGGATTGTAAATATTTAGTATAAACAGTACAACCATTGATAGTGTAACTACATATTTGTATCTGTACTCTGTTCCAAAACTTTTGTAGCACACCTGGAACAGTATAATATCAATCACTGCCACAATTAATCTGATTGAATCAAGCACATTCTGTCCGTCAAGCACAAGGGAACGGATTGTACAGAAAATAAGCGCAATACAAGTGATGGTTCCACAGTATCTTGCGAGCCTGTTTTTCTCAAGCATCTGCTTGGTTTTGATATCCATATTGTTATCATTTTCTGGCATACTATTTGTCCTCCAAAAAAAGCTATACTTATACCTTAGTAGGTTAAGTATAGCAAGTTTTTCAGACATTTTAAAATTTTTGGCAGAATTTTCACAAAATTTTCACCACGTGTGCTTATTATTCACCTGGAGCTGAATTTATTACTTTTCCAGTGTTCCAAAGCATTGCTGCCTTCTCAGCAGCAGCAACTCTGCCATCTTCATCTTTGAAGCTTACAGTTCCTGTATAGCTTCCACAATCAAGACATGCCACATAATATCCGTGGTCTTCTTCCTCAAGCAATCCTGCTCCTGCACAGATTGGGCAGTCATGAATCTCTATTTTTTCTGTAATATCCATCTTAGCTTACCTTTAATTTAAATTTCTGCAAATCATGCTCTGAATCTACTTCCGCAATATCAGCACCAAGCTTTGCAAACTTTCCAACAATGTCCTCGTATCCACGCTGAATATACTTGATATCATCAATCACTGTAAATCCATCAGCTGCAAGTCCAGCAATAATAAGTGCTGCGCCTGCACGAAGGTCTGGTGCACAAACCTGAGCACCTGTATATCTCTCAACACCAGTAACAATTGCTACAGTGCTTTCAACCTTGATGTTTGCTCCCATGCGGGCAAGCTCATCAACATACTTAAAACGGTTTTCAAAGATTGACTCTGTAACAGTGCTAGTTCCATCAGCTATAGCAAGCACTGCTGTCATCTCAGGCTGCATATCTGTAGGAAAGCCTGGATAAGGAAGTGTAGTAACATGTGTCTTTGTGAGCTTTCTTCCCTTTGCAATGACTCTTACAGCATCGTCATATTCCTCAATCACACATCCAGCCTCCATAAGCTTGGCTGAAGTAGCCTCCAAGTGCTTAGGAATAACATTCTTTACAAGAACATCGCCGTGTGTTGCTGCTGCTGCACACATATATGTACCAGCCTCAATCTGATCTGGAATAACTGCATAAGTAGTGCCATGAAGTGCTGAAACACCTACGATACGAATCACATCTGTACCAGCGCCGCGGATGTTTGCTCCCATACTGTTAAGGAATGAAGCAACATCAACAACATGTGGCTCCTTAGCAGCATTCTCGATTGTTGTCTTACCCTCGGCAAGAACAGCTGCAAGCATGATGTTGATTGTAGCACCAACTGAAACCTTATCAAGATAAATGTGGTTTCCAGCAAGTCTATCTGCGCGTGCTGACCAAAGGCCATAGCTGACATCAACATTTGCTCCAAGGGCCTTGAGTCCCTTTACATGTAAATCGATTGGACGTGAACCGATAAGACATCCACCAGGAAGAGCAACCTCAGCGCTCTTATACTTTCCGAGAAGTGCTCCCATCAAATAATATGAAGCTCGAATCTTCTTAATGTATTCATAATCTACTGAAAGTCTGGAAATGCTTGAGCCATTAATCTTAACTGTGTGCTCATCGATTCGATTAACTGAAGCTCCGATATCCTCGATTGCTCCGATAAGTACATTTATATCTTTTACATTTGGCAGATTTTCAATTGTAACAGTCTCGTCTGTCATTATGGCACCGGCCAAAATACCAAGTGCTGCATTTTTAGCGCCGCTGATTTCAACTTCGCCTTCAAGCGCAGTGCCACCTTTTATTACATACTGTTCCATTTTGTCTCCTACAATTCTCTATCTCTATAATTTCTGAATTCTGAATCATATCAAAATCGTAAAAAAGGCGCAGTAATCCCTATTCGATTTGACTCCGATATAATTTAGCATAAAAGCCGTCTTTCTGCAACAATTCTCTGTGATTACCCTGCTCCACAATCTGACCATCTTTGACGAACAAAATCACGTCAGCTTCGCGAATTGTTGATAGTCTGTGAGCAACAACAAATGTAGTTCTTCCTTCCATCATTTTGTTAAAGGCTGCCTGAATCTTCTGTTCAGTTCTAGTATCAATAGAAGATGTAGCCTCATCCAAAATCAACATTGGAGGTATATTCAGCATAACTCTTGTAATGCAAAGCAACTGCATCTGTCCCTGAGATATTGCCCCGTTATCTGTAGAAAGAATTGTATCATAGCCATATGGCATTCTCTTTATAAAGCTGTGAGCTCGTGTAGCCTTAGCCGCAGCAATTATTTCCTCATCAGTAGCATTAGGGCTTGCCATTCTTAGATTGTCTTTAACAGAGGCATTTTTCAACCAGGTCTCCTGAAGCACCATGCCGAAATTGCTTCTCAAATTGCTGATATCAATATCCCTGATATCTGTTCCATCAATCAAAATCTGTCCGGCATCTACATCATAAAATCTCATCAAAAGATTGATAATTGTACTCTTTCCAGCACCTGTAGGACCAACAATGGCAACTCGCTGTCCAGGCTCAACCTTCAAATTCAAATGTTCAATAAGCTTCTTTTCCTTATCATAGGAGAAAAAAACATCCTTGAACTCGATAGCTCCCCTAGCACCATCGATAACAGCATTACCATCGTCTACTTCTACCTCAGCATCAATTATTTCGAATAATCTTGCCGCACAAGCAATAGCATTCTGAAATTCAGTAACAACTCCAGAAATTTCGTTAAAAGGCTTACCATATGAACTTGCGTATGACAAAAAGCTTGTAAGTCCACCAACTGTAATTCCACCAGAAAGCGCCATTAAAGCACCAAACACACCTACAGCAGCATAGATAATATTGTTAACAAGTCTCGTGCTTGGATTGACCGTTGACGAATAAAAGGTTGCCTTCATAGAAGCATCTGCAAGCCTATCATTCATTGTTTCGAAATTGTCCAGGGCATATGTATCAAAATCATTATTTCTAACGATATTCTTGTTTACAATAATTTCTTCAATATATGAAGTTTCAGCACCTCTAAGCTTTGCCTGTTCTCCAAAAAATTTGTATGTTCTCTCTGAAATGAACTTGGCCAAAAGCAATGAAAATGGTGTAGCAATTATGACAATTAGCGCTATCTTCCATGAAATAATCATCATGAAATAGATAGTTCCGAGGATAGTAAGCACTCCTGTAAATAACTGTGTAAATCCCATCAACAATCCGTCTGAAAATGTATCAGCATCCGAAACTATTCGGCTGACAAAATCTCCGTGTGGATGGCTGTCAATTTCAGCAAGTTTTATGTGCTGAAGCTTTGAAAATGATCTATCACGCAAATCCTTGGTAATAGTATAGGTAATTCGATTATTTACCCTGTTCATTATCCACTGGGTAAAGAATGTAGCTACAACAGTGATAGATATCTCTTTAAGGACTGATAAAAGTCTTGTGTAATCTATAACCCCTTTACTAACAATACAATCTACCGCCTGACCTGTAAGAATAGGAATTCTTAAGGTAAGAATCACGGTAGCTAGAGCACATAAAACAGACGCAATGATCTGTATTTTATATGCTCTTAATTCTATTAAAATACGATTTAACACTTTAGATTGAGGCTTGTTTTTCATTAGTTAGCCTCCTCTCTAGGAAACTGGCAGTAATATATTTCCTGATATGTTTCGCAAGTATCAAGGAGTTCCTCATGAGTTCCAAGTCCTACGCATTTTCCATCGTCCAAAACTATAATCTGATCTGCATCTTTAACAGACGACGCTCTCTGGGACACTATGATAGTAGTTGGATTCCAATCTAGCTCGTTTAATGCTTTGCGAAGTTTTGATTCTGTAGCAAGATCCAACGCTGAAGCTGAATCATCCAACATGAGGATTTCAGGTTTTCCCATTAGAGCTCTTGCTATAGTAAGTCTTTGACGCTGACCGCCGGAAAAATTGCTTCCCTTTCCAACAACCTCTGCATCAATACCGCCTTCCTTTGCCTCTACAAAATCCAGCGCTTGAGCGCTCTTTAACGCAGATTTAATTTCATCATCTGTTGCTTCCCTTTGCTTCATCGAAAGATTACTTCGTACTGTGCCATGAAATAGTGACGCATGCTGTGGAACAATACCAAACTTCCATGCCAAATGCCCATCTTCAAGCTTACTTATATCCTGACCATCCAGTTCGATTACGCCCTTAGTAACATCATACGTATGATTTAAAAGCTTAATCAAAGTGCTCTTTCCTGAACCTGTACCACCAATAACTCCAAGTGTTGAGCCTGCAGGTATTTCAAGACTAATATCCTCCAGGTCATATTCACTGCCGCCATTATAGCTGAATGAAACATTCTTAACTGAAAGGGCTCCAAGCTGATGGGAACCACCAATAATTAGCTCTCCCTCAGCAAGCTTCTCCTGACATCTTTCGTCAGATTTCATCTCCATTATTTCCTGAACACGGATTGCAGATGGATAGGCCTTCAATAAAAGCACAATAAGATTAGCAAGTTTTATGAGTTCTATAAGTATCTGACCCATATAATTTACAAGAGCCACCACATCACCCTGAAGAATAAAACCTTCATCCACTCTTCTCATTGCAACATAAATCAGGCTTACAATACCGATATTTACAACCACATAGGTCACTGGATTAAGCAGTGCAGATACCCTTCCGGTACCGATTTGCATTCTCGCCAGTTCACCTGTTTTTTCATCAAATTCTGTCTTTTCGTTTTCAACCTGACAAAATGCTCTCAAGACTCTTGCACCTTCAAGGTTTTCTGAAGTTGCATGTAGCACTCTTTCAAGCTTTGCTGCAATGGTTTTATATCTTGGAAGAGTGTATTTCATGATTACATACACAATAATTGACAGCAATGCTACTACAATTATAAAAGTTAATGCAGATTTAATATCTACAATAAATGCCATAATTGTTGCACCAACAACGATAAAAGGAGAGCGCAAGAATAGCCTCAGCACCATATTTATTCCATTTTGTATCTGGTTAATATCGTTGGTGATTCGAGTGGTAAGCACCTCCTCACCAACCTTTTCTTTCATGCCATGAGACAGCGATAAAATCTTTGCAAATAAATCTCGTCTAATTTCAGCTGCAGAATAAACAGCCACATAGGCACTAAAAAACTGAGCTGTGATGGAAAACACAAGCCCAACCACCGCCAAGAACAACAAAACCCCACTCATCCTAATGATGTAGTGGGTATCTGAATTTCCGATTCCCTTGTTGATGATTGCTGCCATAACAAGGGGAACCAAAAGCTCAAATATCGCCTCTAACATTTTGAATAGTGGGGCTAATATTGCTCTGAATCTGTATTTCTTTACATATCCAATTATAAAACTCATAAATTAATCCTGGTCTGAGTCCTCAGCTGATTCCTCAGTGCTTTCAGTCTCTTCTGTAGTAGACTCAGTTTCCTCTGAAGCTTCTTCCTTCTCTACAGCCTTAAATAATGAATCAAACTTAACCTTTTCCCAAACCTTCTCATCAACAGTCCATGTGATAGCTTCCTTCCAAGAATCCATCAATGTGTTGAAAGCATCTGACTCAAGGGATTCCTTCTTGTTATCAGAAGCATCTGTATCGTGATCCTTATCAAGTCTGAGTACATAATAACCTGCACCATCAACCTGAATAACAGATGAAATCTCACCTTCCTTAAGTGCCTCAGCAGCATTGATAATGCTCATATCCATTGTGCTGTCTTCTGTCTCACCTTTGAGATATGAGTATGAAGATGTTGATAATCCAAGCTTCTCAACATCACCATCAAAGTCTTCTGATGTAGAAAGACTCTTTGCCTGTGCCTTGAGATTTGTAAGCTCCTCGTCTGTATATTCAACTAAGTTTCCATCATCATCCTTCTTGCCATTTGTATCAAATAGTACATATGTGAAAGAACGCATCCAACAATCATCATCTTTAATATCTGCACCGGCAGCTTCCTTTGCTGCAGCACTAACAAGTGAATAGTAGGTTCTATCCTCAAGGTACTGCTTTACAATCGCCTCTGTTGCACCCATCTGGTCAAGAGTTTCCTGTGAATTGTCTGTCATAAACTTAGCAGCTGCTTCCTCAATTGCCTTTGTCTGCTCGTCTGTGAGACTGATGCTGTAATCAGATGCGTGAGCCTTTGCTAAATAATACTCCTCAAGCTGATTAAGAACCTCATCCTTTGTCTCCTGCTCAAGTGTTGAGCCTGAACCAGTCATATCAGACTGCCACATTCCTTCTCCGTAATATGAAAGAAGATACTGGTCATACATGGACTGCTGATATCTTGCAGCAAAATTAGCATATCCAAGGCTAATTGTCTCAGAAGCATCTCCATTCTTAATTTTTACTAATGTCTCATTAGGATTCACTTTTCCGCAACCTGTAAATATAACTGCAGCTGAAAGTGCTGCAAGGCCTGCGGCTCTTAATTTTGCATTTTTCATTATTTATCTACTTCCTCCTGGGTAGCAACCCACCCCATATTTTTTCAAGCCTTTTAATTATAGTTAATTATTCGCTGTTATTCAACTTTGAGACTCTTCAAGTCTAAAAGAAAATCTTCTAAATACTCATAAACCTCATTAGGTTTTATCCTAGTATTAGCCTTAGTGTTAAAGACAAACGCAGGATTTTTAGGGTCCGCAGCAAAGGTAATATGTGGATTATTCCGCTCTAATAATGCTGGAATCTGTGCCACATCAATCTTTGCCTTCTCAAACATCACAATCCTGATGATATCACCCTTCTGCTCGATTGCCGAAACATAAGCATCATGTGCCTTAACCCTAAGCATTGCCACCCAAAGAAGATTCTGAACACATCGCTTAGGCTCACCAAATCTATCAACAAGCTCGTCAAGCATATCATCCCTTGCTTCCTCAGAATCAATAGCTGCAATTCGCTTGTAAATATCGATTCGCTGCTCCTCATTTGATACATAGGTATCAGGAAGATAAGCCTCTATATTGATATCCACAGAAGTATTGAAGGTATCTTCTTTTATTTCACCCTTCTCCTTCTTTACCGCCTCATTAAGCATCTTGCAGTATAGATCGTAGCCTACCGCAGTCATGTTTCCATGTTGCTCAACACCAAGCAGATTGCCCGCTCCTCGTATTTCCAAATCTCGCATAGCAATCTTAAAGCCGCTACCCAAATCAGTAAATTCCTTTATGGCAGCCAGGCGCTTCTCAGCCACCTCCTTAAGCATTTTATCCTGCTTATACATAAGAAAAGCATAGGCTGTTCTGTTGCTTCGGCCAACTCGTCCCCTCAGCTGATACAGCTGAGAAAGTCCCATGTTATCCGAATCATGGATGATAATAGTATTAACATTTGAAATGTCCAGTCCAATCTCTATGATAGTCGTCGCTACAAGAACATCGATTTCGTGATTGATGAATTGCATCATCACATCCTCAACCTTTGCCTCAGTCATTTGGCCATGAATATAGCCAACAGTTGATTTGGGAACCAACTTCTCAATCTCTGCCGCCATATCCTGAATACCACGCACCCTGTTAAACACGTAATAAACCTGCCCATCACGTGCCATTTCGCGTACAATTGCCTCTCTAACCATCTCTGAGTTGTATTCAAATACAAATGTTTGAATAGGGGTTCTCTCCATTGGAGCCTCGTCCAACACACTCATATCACGTATTCCAACCAGTGACATATGAAGAGTTCGAGGAATAGGGGTAGCAGATAGCGAAAGGACATCAACTGTCTTCTTCATCTGCTTGATACGTTCCTTATGATTTACACCAAATCGCTGCTCTTCATCTATAATAAGTAGGCCTAAATCCTTGAATTCCACGTCTTTTGAAAGCAATCTGTGAGTACCGATTACGATATCACACATACCATTTTTCAAATCCTGGATTGTCTTTTTCTGCTCTGCGGCACTTCTAAAACGACATAAAAGACCAATATTTACTGGATAGCCACCCATTCTCTGAACGAAATTATTGTAATGCTGCTGAGCTAATATGGTGGTTGGAACCAGATATGCTACCTGTTTTCCCTCCTGAACAGCCTTAAAAGCAGCCCTCATAGCCACCTCAGTCTTGCCAAATCCAACATCTCCGCAGATAAGTCTATCCATTATCTTAGTGGACTGCATGTCTGATTTTACCGCATCAATTGCAGAAAGTTGCCCCTCTGTTTCCTCATAAGGGAAGCTTTCTTCGAATTCCTTCTGCCATATTGTGTCAGGCCCATATACAAATCCATCAGTGTTCTGTCGGAGGGCATATAAATCAACTAACTCCTTTGCAACTACACCAACTGCCGACTGAACCTTCTGTTTTGTTCTTGCCCACTCCTGAGTTCCTGCCCCCAAGGAATTTAGCTTTGGCTTCTTTCCATCAGGTCCTGAGTATTTCTGAATCTGATCAAGCTGACTAGTAAGCACATAGAGATTACTGCCCTTTGCGTACTCAATCTTAATATAATCTCGAATTACACGGTCTAGCTCCATCTGCTCGGTACCCTTATAGACACCCAAGCCGTAATTCTCATGAACCACATAATCTCCGACATGTAAATCTGAGAAGGAAGATATACTCTCACCCTCATACTTTTTGACACGCTTTTTCTTCTTTCTTACATGACCGAATATATCACCGTCAGACAGCATTACAAAGGCAGAATCAGGATAATCAAAGCCTCTTTTAATATTTCCCTGGCATATCATTGTCTCACCAGGATTAATCCTGTGATCCAAATCGGTCGTGAAATATGCATTCAAGCCCTCATCCAAAAGGTCCTCTGCAAGTCTCTGTCCCTTTGTTGCAGAGCTTGTTACCAAAAGTACCTTATATTTACGCTTCTTATACTGGAGAAGCTCCTTGGTCAAAAGCTCGAAGCTGCCATTATACGCATTCACCCCCTGAACAGCTATACTGAAATGATCTGCCGACTTAAGCAGCTTATTCTTGGCATCAAGTACGGACATCAGTGTAATAGGAAATCTCTCCAACTTTCCAAAGACTTCTGCTACGCCATAGAGCATTTCCATCTGCCCCTTCAGCATATAGCCAGCCTCTACACGTCTTGTCATGGCATCAGCGAACTCAGTCTCTGTGACCTCTGCCTTATTAATTACCTTTTGAACCTCATCAATAAATACATAGGTGCCCTTTGGCATAAAATCAGCAAAAGAACCCAGCTTATCACAAAAATAGGTAAGGTTGGTCTCAAGCTCCTGACTTAATCCCCACTCTCTTGTCTCCTCGATTACCCTGTCAGCATAAGTTTTGAGATGATAAGCCTCTTCGGTTTTCATCTCCTTTCTATATGCCTCATAGCGCAGATCTCGCTCCTTTTCGATTTTTGCCAGACCTGCATCAATCTCTTCAGCACTTAATATAAGCTCAACTGCCGGAAAAATTAAAACTGAATTTATATTTTCTATAGACTTCTGATTCGTCGGATCATAGGAGCGAATGCTGTCCACCTCATCACCCCAAAGCTCTATTCGAACTGGTAATTCAGCTGTCAGTGGATATACATCTATAATGCCGCCTCGCACTGCAAACTCACCCGGATGCTCGCAAGTTCCCACATTTTCATAGCCCATTGCCACAAGCTTCCTGCGCAGAGCTTCTAGCTCCACCGTATCAGTATCTGAAACGGCAACCACACCTTCCTCAAAATATGAAAGTGCTGGAAGCTTATTCATCAGCGCATCTATGGTTGTGATAACTGTGCAGGCACTGTTGCTGATAACTGCCTCAATTGCCTGCATTCGCTCACGAGTCAAAGCATTTCCTCTTATATCAGACTGATAAAACAGGAAATCCTTTGCAGGGAAATACACAACATCATTGTCAAAGAAACGGTACTCTTCGTATAGCTCTCGTGCCTTAAGCTCATCACTTGTGACAATCAGTTTATATTTCACATCATGACCAATACCATAAATAAGGTGCGCCTTATCAGCGCACCCTGTAATATCATATATCTTTCCATATTTAAGTAGAGCCTCTCTAAGAGACTCTACTGCTGTAAGTGATTCAAATGGCTCTAAAAATGCTTTCATAAAAATTGAACCTAACTTTAATTTCTTGGAATTTTATTTCAACCATGCGATTGCTTCTGCTCTTTCGATTGCAGCGTCAATGTTTGGCTGGAAGTTTTCTTCGCCTACGATTTTAATAAAGTCAGCCTTCTCCATCATGTGTCTAGGCTGCTCATTAACGTGCGAGAATACCACAGTAACACCCTTCTTCTGTGCACGCTCTACTAAATCTCTAAGTGCACGAAGAGCTGTAACATCAATTGCAGGTACAGAACGCATTCTCATGATAAGTACTTTTGTATAATCCTTTACATCAATACTTTCTGCAAGAGCATCAGATACACCAAAGAAAAGCGGTCCTGTAATCTCGAATACTCGAATTTCCTTTGCAACAGGGCGAAGATCATCTACGAACTCCTCCTCGTCACTCTGGTATGTCCAACCACTGACATGTGTCTCTTCGCTCATTCTCTTGATGAAGAGGATACATGCAACAATCATACCCCACTCAATAGCTACAACAAGATCAAATACTACTGTGAGTACGAATGTAAGCACAAGTACGATTATATCAGACTTTGGCGCATACTTAACTAGTCTTACGAAAGGTCTCCACTGGCACATGTTGTAAGCAACCTGGAAAAGAATAGCTGCAATACATGGCATTGGTATGAACTTAGCATAAGGCATAAGCACTACAAGAATAACAAGTAATGTAATTGAATGAACCATGCCTGCGATTGGTGTACGACCACCATTCTTAATATTTGCAGCTGTTCTTGCGATAGCTCCAGTTGCTGGAATACCGCCGAAAAGAACAGAACCGATATTTCCGATACCCTGACCAATAAGCTCCTGATTACTTCTGTGCTTGCTGTTTACCATACCATCAGCAACTACGGCTGAAAGCAACGACTCAATAGCAGCCAAAATTGCGATTGTAAATGCATTTGGCATTTCATTTCTAATCACCTTAAGTGAAAAATGAGGAACCGAAATACTTGGCAAACCTGCCTTCAAATCTGGGTAAAGAGTTCCGATTGTGTTTACATTAAGCTTAAGTCCCTGAACCATAAGAATTCCAACAAAAACTGCAATAATAGAAGCAGGAACCTTTGAGAAAAACTTAGGCCAAATAATAAGTACTGCAAGACAAACCACACCAACAAGTACTGCTTGCCAGTTGATTGTATCGATATTTACAAAGAAAAGCTTTAGCTTATCCATTGTCTCAATTGGCTTCTCGCCGTGAAAGTCCATTCCAAAGAAATCCTTAAACTGTCCAATGAGAATTGTAACTGCGATACCGGCTGTAAATCCTGTTGTAATAGTGTAAGGGATGAACTTGATAAGTGCACCAGCCTTAACGAGTCCTAAAATAATAAGGATAATACCAGCCATAATAGTTGCGATAATAAGTCCATCCATGCCGTCTTTTGCAATGATTCCGGCAACGATTGTAGCAAATGCCGCTGTTGGTCCGGCAATCTGAACTGTACTACCACCAAAGAATGAAATCAGAAATCCAGCAACGATTGCTGTGTAAAGTCCTGGCTCTGGGCCTACGCCTGATGCCAAAGCCAAGGCAATAGAAAGTGGCAATGCAATGATTGCCACAATAATTCCTGAAACCACATCTTTTACAAACTGTTCTTTACTGTATTTTTTCATACAGGAGAACAGCATAGGTTTAAATTGTTCCATTTTAGTCTACACTCCTAATCTTCTTCCTAACATCTCTGCATTAACTGCATATTCCAATGCAGTGTCCTTGGTAATTTTACCCGATTGTACCAATTTGTAAAGACTAGAATCCATAGAAACCATATCTTCTGTGTCACTTGAGTAGATTACGCCCTCAATTTGTGGCACTTTGTTTTCTCTAATCATATTTCTGATAGCAGGTGTGACCGTCATCACCTCAAATGCTGGCACCAAAGTACCATCGATTGCAGGAACAAGCTGCTGTGAAACTACAGCCTTTATTACCATAGAAAGCTGCAGCGCAATCTGATGCTGCTGCTCTGATGGGAACACATCGATAATACGGTCGATTGTATTGGCCGCACCAATAGTATGAAGTGTTGATAAAATAAGATGTCCTGTCTCTGCTGCTGTCATAGCAACCGAAATTGTCTCCGCATCACGCATTTCTCCCAAAAGAATTACATCAGGGCTTTGACGAAGCGATGCACGAAGGGCAGTTACATAATTTTCTGTATCCAAATGAATTTCACGCTGTGACACAATTGATTTGCTGTGCCTATGAAGATACTCCACAGGATCCTCAAGCGTAATAATATGTTTGTTATAATTCTTATTAATTTTATCTACTACGCAGGACAAAGTAGTAGACTTTCCACTTCCAGCAGGTCCTGTAACAAGCACCAGACCCTTTGATTCCCCTGCCAAATTGATAACAGACTCAGGTATGCCAAGCTGCCTGTAATCTGGAAGAGAAAATGTAATAATACGTACAACTGCTGCATAAGTACCTCTTTGTTTAAAGGCATTTACTCTGAAGCGGGATACATCTTTTATTGCAAAGGAGAAATCATCATCACCGCTCTCATGGTAATGCTCAATATTACGATGAGCCAACTCATATATCTGCTTTACCAGTTCCTCAGCTTTTGCTGGCATAACAGGGCCATCGTCAGGCTCCGATCTTTCACCTTCACCATAAGTAGCCTCCAACTCAGATCTGGTCATAACCAAATCATTTACGCGGAAAGAGACCTCACGACCTGTGATAATAAACACATCTGAAGCCTTATATTTCTTAACTGCATCTGTCAAATAACTTACGATGTCTGTAGCCATAACTCCTCCTTTTTCAGTCAACTCTCAATCTGAAACTCCCCTATGTCTAATCATCTAAAGTAATAACAGGCTGTGTACTTTCTGCCTCCCAATTGCTTATATTTTCAACCTTCCAACAGACAATTTCTCTATCCTTCACTTTCACATTTAAAATCTGATTTTCATTGACATCTACAGTGAATTCCTGATCCTTCCAATCTGATTCTGCAATAATCTCATAAGCCTGATTTGATGCTACATAATACTCGCTGGTATGGTCAGCAAGCTTAGAGCTTAGACTGAAATTGTTGTGGCTGGAAGATACAGATAATGCCGCAATGACAGCAAAAGCAAGCCCTATCAGGATTACAACCATAAGGGACGTTCCAATATTTACAATTGTTCTCGACTCACGCTTAGGTCGATTCATGCTTTCTTCGTTAATTGCTACCATCTGTCACTCCTAGTGCAACGCCTTTTCCACCACAAGAGAATATATTTCCTCATCTTCCATTGTGGATACAACCACTCTCATAGACTGGCAATCGCCTTTCTTTTCAGGTTCCGTCACCACAGCAGTGGCCTTATAAACTCCATTTTCTGTAACCTGCTCCCAGTCCTCGTCATAATAGTCTGTAAAGCCTTCAAAATAGCTTGATACAGTATATTCCTCTGCTGCGTTTGTTGCTATATTTACCGCCTGTGTCAGTTCCTTTGCATCCTTGCTTCTGGCATACGCCGTTGCAAAACACTGCACACACACCGCAGAAACCAATATAAAGAACAGAATCGAAAACATAAGCTCGGTCATGAATATACGTGACCCATTGTTTCTCTGTTTCATAGGCCACCTCCTGACTTCACACCAATCAGCACATGCTCGCTGTTTCCTGAGGAATCCTCAACGTTAATTCTGATTAGTTGATTGTTCTCGCAACTAATTTCCATTTCACTGATTTCCATTATCTTATTTCCAAAATCTGCGGTAACACTGGCGCCTTCCTTCACCGTCAGTTCCATCAGATAGCCCTCATACCAATAGATATAAAGAGCTGTGTCGTTCTCCTCCGAAAGCTTTATAGCATCGCATCCATCCAGCACAGTAAGGCCAACAGCTGAAGCTGAGTCATGCTGTCTTACCTTCTCTCGCACGTATGCTATAGCCGTTCTGGCATTTGCATTTTCTTCATTTGCGTGTACCACCGATTTATAGGAATTTACAGCCATCAAAAGAACACTCACAGCTGAAAATGTGAATATCAAGAACAATACCATTAGAAACATGATATCAATATTATGTTTTCTAACTCGCCCCTTGTTTATACTCACTCTTACATCCCCCGAAGCCACTGGCTCCTTACAATCCAACTCCTAAAAGTCACACCTAATTATTTCAGCCTGATAATCGTTACATCCGGCTTCATATTCGAGCCATAAATCACATAATCCACCCTGAAAAGCTCGTCATCATAGATAATTCCATAATTCTTTTTAAGGTATTCAAAGCTTTCAGGATATCTGCCCTCTGTTACATAACACTGGACAATAGCTCTGTCCACAGCTTCCCTCAGGTTATCGCTCTGCTCATTTACAGTTCCTGAGGTAGTCTTTGAAACAGCAAGCAAAAACAATATAAATACGATTGTAAACAGTCCCACTGATATTAACGTTGTGGAACCAACCGTTTTTTTTCTAATCTCATGGATGCCATCCAGACTTCCAAATCGAGTTTTCGCCATACTAAATCATCCCCGACATAATGTTTAACAACGGTAACATAACTGAAAGAAGGATAATTCCAACAACAACCGACAGAATAATTACAAGTGTTGGCTCCACAATAGCAATAAGGTCGTTAATCTCTTCATCGGCCTCCTCCTGATAGGTTGTTGCCACCTTCTCCAGTACGTTTTCCATATTACCGGTTTTTGCTCCAAGAATAGCCATCTTTCCATACAAACCACCAAAGATTCCTGACATAGAAAATGCCTTTCCTATATCCATCGTCTCTGCGAAGGAATCCTTACATTTCTCCACCTTCTGCTCAAACTCTGGCGCTTCAACTATTCGTCCACTTACATCAAGGGACTGCATTACATCCATACCACTTGAAAGAGTCATTGCCATTGCAGATGCAAAACGACTTGTAGCAATCTTTGAATGAATAGACTTAAACCTTGGGCTCTTGTATAAGAGCACATTTCTGTGGTTCTTGCCCCATGTACTTTTGTTTAAAATAATGAGATAAATAACAAGTGCAAAAAGTATAATAAGCAAAATCACACCGTTTGACTTCATGAATTTGCCCACTGAAAGAAATCCAGCAGAAAGGCCGTCCATCGTGCCTCCAAGCTGTTTAAAGACCCTGTCGAAAACAGGCATAATTTCGGTAACCAATACGATGATAATTACAAACATCATTGCAACCATCATCAAAGGATATGTTACCGCACTTCGAATTGCGTTGCTAATGGCCATTTCTCTTGAATAATGAGCCGCAAGATTAGTAAGAACAGCATCCATTTTACCGGTCTGCTCACCCATTTTTGCCATTTCAACAAAATAATCAGGAAATACTCCTGCTGTGTCTATTGCTTTTGAAAGAGAACCAGTTTCTCCAACAACCCTTTCCATCTCTGTGAGAAGCTCTTTTTCCTCGCCACCCTCAGATTCATCTATCATCATGGTAAGGCCCTGAATCGCAGAAACACCACTGGTAATCATCATTCCCATTTCGTCAGAAAAAGCATATAGCTCTTCTGCCGTAAGTTTTTTTCTAGATTTATCGCTCATAGTTCCACCTTTTTTAGTACATAATCAGTATTTATACTTCAATTGATAGTAACCTGCATCTTCACGATATTTCTTTATTATGCTGGTCTTAGCATAGGATCCTAGTGTCGGATCCATTAGCGTCCACTTTGAACCATCAAACTGAATCACATCATCAATCCAGCCCTGATCCTTGATGTACACAGAAATCCACGCATGATACTCCGTGCCTGCATAACCAATCTCAAGTCTGGTTGGTATGCCCTGGCTCCTAAGCATTGCGCCCATCAGTGATGCGTAATCAAAACAAATTCCCTTTCCTGTGGATAAGGTCTCATCCACAGTTGGAATGTAGCCAGATTGCACCGTCTCCGCCTTGTCATAATCGTACTCAACATTCTCGATTATGTAGTGGTAAACATTTTGCACCACCTCAAGATCCGTAGTTGCACTGCTCGCCAGCTCCTGCCCCTTTTTCACCGCATTAGAGCCTGAATTAAAATCCACATATGCATTCGGATAAAGGAACATACTATATTCATCTTTCAGGGTTACATTCACTGACTGAGTAAATGCTGCTGCATACTGGTCGTCGTGTAGGTTCTCGTAAACACCAATTTTGTAAGTGCCGCTTCCTTCCGATAGCGGATAGACATCATAATTGCCATCTAGTGCCATCAGATAATTGTATGTATTCCCTGCTGGTGTCTCTATTAGCATTCTAACCTTAGCCGCAGAACCGGTATACTTTACCATTACGTAGCCGTCAGCTGCATTGCTGGAATCAATGGTGGCATCATCATTTCCATCCACCTTGGTTCCGCTGGCTTCCGGCTTCAGCACCTTTATAGAGTTATCGCGAGCACCGCCTCCACCTGACTCACTAGTGCTTGTACTTGCGCTAGTGGTAGTTTTAGCAGCACTGCTCTTCTCAAAGGCAACCTCTGTGTTATTAGAACTGGCTCCACAGGCCAAAAGGCTTATACTCAGAACAATCAGTGAAAGCAAATACTTGTATTTGTTCACTTGCTTCCTCCACTGTCCCTTTTATTTCAATAGATTTATAAGCTCTACCTCACTGTTGAATTTAGATTCAACGTCTTTCTTTTTATCATATAATAGTCCCTGCCAGGTGGCATTGTCGCGGCCTGTAACCATAAGCACAAAGCCTTCTTCCTCATCCTCAGGTATGAGACTTTCCGCATCCTGAAGCTGATTCTCAACATCTATATCCACTGTTTCAAAAGCTCTGGCAGTTTTCTTGAACTGTCTGTTTTTAGTCTTGAGTGCTGGGAAATTCAAGGCATCCATAATACTGTCTACTATGTAAAACAGCTGTGGAACATCATTGAATTCCTGAGGCTCCTTGGAAAAGCAGTTGTAAACTCTGCCCCTGAAGCCCTTCTTCACCTCGTCGATACATACCCCAACACAATTAGGGGTTCTTTTCATTCTGTCTGAAACTGGCATTATTCCTCACCCCTTACAATGTCCTGAAGCTCATCAGTATCGTTATCTGTTCCTGCACTTGCAAGATTAACTGGTGCAAGATGATATTTAATGTAGCGCTTTCTTGATTCCTTGCTAAGGTTTTCATTAATTCTGGCCTGAACAAGCACGCAATCCTCCTGAGTAATATCAAGAAGAAGTACTACAAACTGGTTGTTTGAATATCTTGCATACATATCTCCGCCACGGGCTGAAGTTCTGATAGCCTCAGAAAGCTCATCTGAAAGTAGGCTGAGACGATCCGAATCATTAAGAGCGAAGCCCTTACCATCAGTGATTGTGCAAAGCATAAGCCATGCTGACTGACCTGAGCGGCGGATAACTCGCTTTATATATCTGTAGCTTTCAACGAAGATAGGATAGGTGCAGCTAAATGCACCCTCGATATCCTCCTTAGAAGTATCAAGATTCTTCTTTACCTCGCTGATAACATCTGTATTATGTTTAATCTGAGAACCAAGCTTATCAAGCTGTTCTGTCATGCTTGCTGAAACTGATACACCAAGCTCCTCAAACATAAGAGCCTCTGTATCCTCATATAACTTGAGAGCCTCCTTTGATTTGCCAAGCTCAATAAGTGCCTGCATCTCGTATGTCTGCCAGTTGTCGTATGGATAAAGATTGTCCGCTTTGTGGCTAGCCTTGTAAAGCTTATCAAACTTCTGCTGAAGCACGTACATCTCAAACAGCTGCTTTAAGCATCTGTCATAGAGCTTCTTGAGCTTAACCTGAACAGAAACTACCCATTCAACGCCACTAAGTCCTGGAAGGAAATCTCCTCCATATAATTCACAGGCCTGCTCTAATAGCTTCTGCTGCTCATTAATATCCTCAGCAGCCAAAGCCTGCTTTGCAATATTCTCAAACTCAATCGCATCGCACTCAACAGTCACATTTGGGCTGATTTTATAGGTACCACGTTTTACATGTACATAATCTTCATCAGGTAATCCAACCTTTGGAAGTGCCTTCCTAAGTCTGAATACAAGTGCTCTCAAGCTGTTAGACTCGTCTGCAATATCTTCATTGTGGAAAAGGTTGTACATTACCTGCTCACGTGCCAATCCGTTTGGATAGTAAAGGAGCATCTGAAAAAGCTGATTTACCTTTGTAGTATTGTTTCTCTCAATAGTAAATGGCTTTCCCTCATATGAAACCTCAACATTGCCTAACATTCTTGCTTTGATAATAATTGTTTGATTCATCATTATACATCCCTTTTTGTTACTATTCGTAGTTACATTACATAGTATAATTTTTTTAAGCGTTATTGTAAATAATTCTGTTATAAAAACGGGCACACTAATAAGTGTGCCCATCTAGTTTACTTTATTTCCTTAACGTTATACTTATTCATTGCAGCGTCCAAATCACCCTCCAAGAACAGCTCTAAGGCGCCTATCACCTTTTCCATGGAAGCGTCTACCCGCTCTCTATCCTCGGCGTCATAATGGCCAAGCACATGGTTCACCATATCACCATGCTCACACTCTCCAACTCCCACTCTTATTCGTGGAAATTCATTTGTGCCAAGCAGTGAAATGATATTCTTCAGGCCATTGTGGCCCCCTGCGCTTCCCTTCTTTCTAACGCGAATATTACCTGTTGAAAGTGACACATCGTCAGAGATTACTATCATCTCCGCTGTAGGGTCAATCTCGTAATATTCAGTCATAGGATAAACGGATTCTCCGCTAAGATTCATGTAAGTTTGAGGTTTCAGTAAAATAACCTTGTGGCCATTTATCAGCCCCTTTCCAACGAGCCCCTTGTGCTCCTTGTGATTAACCTCGATGCCAAACTTCTTCGAGATAGCATCAATAGCCTCAAATCCTACATTATGTCTGGTTCCATCATACTTTCTCTCTGGATTACCTAGACCTACAATTAAATACATAGCTTATCTTATTCTGGGAACTCTTCCTTATATTTATTAAGAATCATTGTCTGCATCTGCTCTCTTGTGGTTGAGCGAATAGGATGCGCAATATCCTTATAGCCGCCTTCAGATCCCCTTCTTGATGGCATGGCGATAAATAGTCCCTTATCTCCTTCAATAATCTTAATGTCGTGAATTACAAACTCCTCATCAATTGTGACTGAAACAACAGCTTTCATTTTGCCTTCTTTTTCGATCTTGCGAATTCTGATGTCTGTAATTTGCATTGTGCTATACCTCCCCAATTGGCATATCATATCTGTTCTTGTTACCGGTAACAATGCGGATACCATTTTCCCCTATATACGTTGATCCGCTAAGCAATGTCTCATGGCTCTCAACAATGCAATTCTCAACGTGCACGTTGTCACCTATGTATGCTCCGTTCAAAATAACGCAATTCTTAACAACTGAGTTGTTGCCAACAAAAGCCTTCTTGAACAATACAGAATTCTCCACAGTACTGTTGATGATACATCCTCCCGAGATAAGTGAGTTTGTAACCTTTGAACCTGTGTTGTACTTTGCAGGTGGAAGGTCATGAGTCTTTGAGAAGACTCCTGGCTCTGTGTGGAAGAAATTATCTCTAACATCCTTGCGTAAGAAATCCATGTTTGCCTTGAAGTAGCTGTCCACGTCAGCGATGTTAGCCCAATAGCCTTCCATCTTATAGCCGTAGATTTTCTTCATGCTCTTGTATCTTATGAGAATGTCTGTAACAAAATTGTATCTGCCCTCTCGATTACACTCCTCCAATAAATCGATGAGAGCACGCCTTCTGATGACATAGACACCAGCTGAAACAAGATCTGAATTGGCCACCATTGGCTTCTCTTCAAATTCTGTAATTCTGCCGTCTCTGTCCATGGATACAACACCATATCTGTTGATGTCGTCACCCTCAGGAAGCTTAGCACAAACCACTGTAATATCAGCCTGCTTTGCAATGTGGTAATCAAGGACTTTGTTGAAGTCCAGTTTGTAAACACCATCACCGCTGGCAATTATAACATATGGCTCGTGTCTTTTCTTTAAGAAATCAATATTTTGCCAAATAGCATCGGCAGTACCTCTGTACCACCAGCTATTATTAGTAGTAACTGTTGGTGTGAAGAGGAAGAGACCTCCCTGCTTTCTACCAAAGTTCCACCATTTTGATGAATTAAGATGCTCGTTCAATGAACGTGCGTTGTACTGTGAAAGTACTGCTACTGTCTGGATGTGTGAATTTGTCATGTTTGAAAGGACAAAATCAATACATCTGTAGCTTCCTCCGATTGGCATTGCAGCAATTGCTCTCTTGTCCGTCAAATTCTGCATTCTGCTGCTGTTTCCACCTGCTAGTATAATTCCTAATGCTTTCATAATCGATCACCTGCCTTGATAATATAGCCGCCACTAGCTAACTGTCCGTCAGGATAATCCGCATCGCTAGTCTCGCCCTTGATAGCTGTATTTTTACCTATTGTCACATTTGCTGGGATGGTAGAATTCTCGCCGATAACTGCTAATCCAAATGAATAGATGCTGGCATTCAGCTTACTCTCTGCCTCTTCGCCCTGACCAATCTTGGCACCTTCACCAATGACTGTATTCTCAGCAATAATCGATTTATCAACTATGCAATTCTTTCCTATCGTAACGCCTTCCATAATGATTGAATCGCGGATAATCGCTCCTTCTTCAACCACTACGCCAGCGCCTAGTACTGAATTATATACTTCTCCATATATCTGAGCACCCGCACCCACAATCGCCTTTTCTACGACAGCTGTGCTTGCTACAAACTGTGGCTCGATGATGTTCTGATTAGTGTAAATCTTCCAGAATTCTTCATATAAGTTGAACTCTGGTATTAAATCTATAAGCTCCATATTGGCTTCCCAATATGAACCAAGTGTTCCAACGTCCTTCCAATAGCTGTTGAACTCGTAAGCATACATTGGAGAACCCTTCTCGTGAAGGTATGGAAGCACGTGCTTACCAAAATCGCAATTGCTCTGGTCTTTAAGAGCCACAAGTGACTCTCTAAGTGCTTTCCAACTGAAAATGTAAATACCCATTGAAGCCAGGTTACTACGTGGCTGAGGTGGCTTCTCCTCAAACTCGCTGATTCGTTTTTCATCATCAGCAATAACAACTCCAAATCGCGATGCTTCCTCAATTGGAACAGGTATTACAGCGATTGTAACATCTGCGCCCTTTGCCTTATGAAAATCCAACATGGCTTCATAATCCATCTTATAAATATGGTCTCCTGAAAGGATAAGCACATACTCCGGATTATAGCTCTCCATGTACTTAAGGTTTTGGAAAATTGCGTTAGCTGTACCAGAATACCACTCAGATGTGTCACTCTTCTCATATGGTGGAAGAACTGTAACACCGCCATTATTTCTGTCCAAATCCCATGGAATACCAATTCCAATATGCGAATTTAAAACAAGTGGCTGATACTGAGTTAGTACGCCAACGGTATCAATTCCTGAATTGATACAATTTGACAGAGGAAAATCGATAATACGATACTTGCCTCCGAAAGAAACGGCTGGCTTTGCCACGTCAGACGTCAATACGCCCAAGCGACTTCCTTGCCCACCAGCCAAAAGCATTGCGATCATTTCTTTTCTAATCATCCCTATCATCTGCCTTTCTCATGGTGTCAGTCAAGGAATGTGCATATAGAACCCCATTGCACTCCCCTTCTAAAAGCCCGCTAATTCACGACAGAATTCGCAAACTTATACAATTAGTATAACAAAGTGGCAATTTACACGCAATATTATTCTTATTTTTACCATGAATTTGTTAATTATTTGACAACTCCCCGTAAAAATCACTAAATCCGTTAACAATTTTTTCGTACTTTAGCCTTGAAAGTATCACCAATTGGGGGTATCGTAAATCATGGTAAAACTACAAATAATAAAGAAGGAAAATTCATGTACAAAATAGACTTCACAAAACCAATCCATATCCATTTCATCGGCATCGGTGGAATCAGTATGAGTGGCCTTGCAGAAATTCTTTTAGGCGCAGGCTTCACCATCTCTGGTTCTGACCGCGATGAATCGGATTTGACAAAACATCTGGTAGCACTTGGAGCCAGAGTTAATTATCCACAGGCTGCAGCAAATATCACTGATGATATCGACCTTATTGTTTACACTGCTGCAATTCGTGAGGACAATCCAGAATTCCAGGCTGCAAAAGCAAGCGGCAAGCCAATGCTTACAAGAGCCGAACTTCTTGGTGAAATCATGGAGAATTACACTCGTTCAATCACTGTTTCTGGTACACATGGCAAGACCACTACTACTTCGATGATTAGCCAGATTCTTCTTGAGACAGCTGACGAACCTACTATTTCCGTTGGCGGTATCCTTGATGCAATCCACAGCAATGTTCACGTTGGAGACAGTGATATTTTCATCACTGAGGCCTGTGAGTACACCAATAGCTACCACTCATTCTTCCCTAAGTACAACATTATTCTTAACGTGGAAGCTGACCATCTTGATTTCTTTAAGAACCTTGAAAATGTCCGTGCATCTTTTAAGAAGTTTGCGGGCAATACAGCCGATGATGGTCTTCTTATCATCAATAACGAGATTGATAATGTTAAATACTTCACTGATGATTTAAAGTGCAAGGTTATTACCTACGCTCTTCACGGTGATGCTGATATTGTGCCCTCAGAAATTACTTACAATGAGAAAGGCTGCGCTAGCTACGTGCCAGTTTTTGCTGGAAAGAAGTTAGAACGTGTAACGCTTAATGTTCCTGGTGACCACAACATAAGCAACTCCCTTGCTGCCATTGCTCTTTGCATGGAAATGGGTATTAGCTACGACCACATTATCGCTGGGCTTTCCAAGTTCGGAGGTGCTCATCGTCGTTTTGAGTACAAGGGCACTTACAATGGTGCAACCGTTATCGACGACTATGCACATCATCCAACAGAGATTAAGGCCAGCCTTGCTGCAGCTGCAAACTATCCACACAACCGTCTGATTGTTTGCTTCCAATCTCACACATATACACGTACGCTCAGCTTTCTTGACGACTTTGCAGAGGCTCTCAGCACTGCTGATATCGTTATTATGCCAGACATTTACCCAGCCCGTGAGCCAGACATCTACGGTGTCAGCTCAAAAGACATCACAGATCGACTTGAAAAGCTGGGTGTTGAGGCCCATTATTTAGTCACATTTGAAGAATGTGAAAAATTTTTGAAAAAAAATCTTTTAAACAATGACCTGTTGATAACTATGGGTGCTGGAGACGTGTATTTAGTAGGCGAAAATCTACTTGACGAATAATTATCCACATTATCCACATTTTTCGAAGGGATTTTCCCCACAAAAAAATGTGGATTTTTTTAGCCCTTTTTTACTATTCTGAGGACACTTTTCCACATTATCCACAAGCGCCACAAACCCTTTATTTACAAGGCTTTGCGGCTCCTCAGCCCTTTTCTTTTTGATTTTACTTTGCTATAATTTGCCTCAAGTTAATGAGGGAGATGAATAATATATGGCTGACATCATGTTGCACACTAGCACAAACACAGGCTTTACTTGTGTTTCTAATACTTTCATAGAGGATTTCATGAAGGATGCTAATGGGGAATATGTAAAGGTTTACCTTTATCTGTTGCGTTGTCTCAATAACGATGGATTTGATTTTTCCATCGAGCAGTTGGCGGACTGTTTAGACCACACAGAAAAAGACGTAATGCGAGCTTTTACTTATTGGGAGAAAGTGGGTTTGCTTCGCCTTGAGTATTCACCAGATAATGAGCTTTCTGGAATCTACTTAGTAGATGTGAATGGATATGACAAGGCTGGCGGGCCTGTCATCTCCAACATCACATCACATCTTAATTCAGTACACTATACGGCTGCTTCTAGCGTAGCTACATCTGCTGGAGCCCCTGCTGTTAAACCAAATATGGTAAATACCGACCAGGATTACACTTCAGATCAGATTACAAGCTTCTTCTCTGATTCCGAAGTAAACGACCTTAAGTTTTCTACAGAAAGCTACTTGGGACGTCCATTATCCCGCACAGAGGCAAACAAGATTTACTTCTGGCACACAGATTTGCATATGCCAATGGACCTTATCGAATATCTCATTGGTACCTGCATCGACAATGGACACAAGAGCTTCCACTACATGAACACTGTTGCTATCAACTGGGCTGAGGAAGGCATCACTTGCGTTGAAGATGCAGTTAAGGCTTCCAGCACCAGAAACAACACTGTTTACTCAATCATGAGAGCTTTCGGTATCAGCGGACGTGATTTAGTTGAATCTGAGCTTGATTATGTTGAAAAGTGGACAAAAGCTTTAGGCTTCGATTTAGATATCATCTGTGAAGCATGCAAGCGCACTATTCTTCAGACTAACAAACCAAGCTTCAAATATGCAGATTCTATTCTTGAAAGTTGGAACAAAGATAACGTAAAATCACTTGAGGACATTGCAGCACTTGATCAGAAGCATACAGCTGCCACCGTCGCAAAGATTTCATCTGCAAATCGCATGCGTACAGCTGCCGCAAACACTGCCACTGCTTCGCGTACCAAGACCAGCTCAAAGTTCCACAATTTCTCACAGCGAGATTATGACTTTAATGAACTCGAAAAGAGGATATTAGGTAATTAGTTAATAAGGGGGAGAATATGGCTTTATCAAACGAACAATACGATGCACTTATGCGTCAATATAACCATAAACAGGCACGAAACAACCAAATCGTTGCTTACCGCACTGATGAGGTGTATTCTGCCATCCCAACACTTTCAGAGCTTGATGCAGAAGTCTCAAAGGTTTCTGTATCTTCTATCACTGCAATTTTCAACGGCGAAAATATCGAAAGCGCTGCAGCTGCAAGTCGTCGCAGACTTTCTGAATTAAAGGATCGCCGCATTAAGCTTATGGAAGCTGCAGGCTTTCCAGCTGATTACCTTGAGCCACCATATGACTGCCCAGACTGCAAGGATACAGGCTACATAAATGGCAAACGCTGCCACTGTTTCAAGCAGGCTGCACTTAATATTGTTTACAAACAGTCCAACCTTAACAACATCCTTTCAAAGGAGAATTTCAACTTCTTTGATTTAAATGTATACGACGAAAATTATTTTGAGGGTAATTCCGGCGTTAGCGCTCGTGCCACTGCACAAATAGCCCTAGAAAGAGCACAAAACTTTGTGCAGAATTTTAAGGCAAAAGGTGGTAATTTATTGTTGCTTGGACAGACAGGTTGCGGTAAGACTTTTCTTTCCAATTGCATCGCAAAAGCTCTTTTAGACGAAGGCATATCTGTTATTTACTTCACAGCATCTGAGCTTTTTAAAGTTTTTGAAGAACAAACCTTCAAGAAGAATGCCGATATGGCAGATCTTCATGATTCGATATTTGATTGTGATTTATTAATCATTGATGACCTTGGCACTGAATTTCCTAATAATTTCACTATTACCAAACTATTCCAGTGCTTAAACGAAAGACTACTTAGAAGCAAATCGACGGTTATTTCCACAAATCTTTCTCTCGAGGAAATGAGAGATACCTACAGCGAACGCATTACTTCACGAGTATTTTCATATTACGATGCCATCAGGCTTATCGGAGACGATATTCGTATTAAAAAAGTAATGATGAATAAATAAATATCTTTCAAGGAGCAAACAATGCCAAATAATGAAATCGTGTTGGAAAACACACCACCTATGGCTGAGCTTGGTTTAATACCACACAAGAGCTGTACAGCCATCGCGGAGAGAGTTAATGACTATCTTCTTCAGTGGAGACAGGAACGCAAAAGCGACCAGTCTATCATCACACTTGCAGGCTATCGTAGTGATTCCTACATCGTTGAAGCAGATTGTCCACGTTTTGGTTCAGGAGAGGCTAAGGGGGAAATTAAGCAGTCTGTCAGAGGTCTTGATTTATACATCCTAGTTGATGTTACAAATTACAGCCTTACTTACACTGTTTGTGGCCATGAAAACCACATGAGTCCAGATGATATTTTCTGTGACTTAAAGCGCATTATTGCTGCTGCCATGGGCAAGGCAAAGCGCATCACCGTTATTATCCCATTCCTTTACGAAGGACGTCAGCACCGCAGAAGTGGTCGTGAATCACTCGATTGCGCTATGGCACTTCAGGAGCTTGTTAACATGGGCGTTGATAACATCATCACATTTGATGCTCACGACCCACGTGTTCAGAATGCTATTCCACTTCACAGCTTCGAGACAGTATCTCCTACTTACCAGTTCCTCAAGGGCATCCTCAAGAACTGCAAGGACTTAAAGCTCGACAATGATAATCTCATGATTATCTCACCTGATGAAGGTGGTACAAAGCGTGCCGTATACATGGCTTCTGTTTTGGGTGTTAATGTTGGTATGTTCTACAAGCGTCGTGATTACAGCCGCATCGTTGATGGACGTAATCCAATTGTCGCTCACGAATTCCTTGGTAATGACGTTGCTGGCAAGGACGTTATCATCGTAGATGATATGATTTCTTCAGGCGAGTCAATGATAGATGTAGCTACAGAGCTTAAAAAGCGCAATGCAAAGCGCATCTTCGTAGTTGCTACATTCGGTCTTTTCACAAACGGCATGGACAAATTTGACAAGGCCGTTGAGGAAGGCATCATCTACAAGGTTGTTACTACAAACCTCACATACCTCACAGACGAAGTACTTAACAAGCCATACTTCATCAAGTGCGATATGTCAAAATACATCGCTTACATCATCGATACTCTCAATCACGAGTGCTCAATCTCAGAGCTCCTCAACCCATACGGACGTATCGAAAAGCTCATCAACAAATACAAAAACGGCGAATATTAATTTACGAATACTTGGCGGCTTCCTGTGTATCAGGGGCCGCTATTTTTCTGCCCTGTAACACTAGGTTGCAAGGGCAGAAAAACCTGCTAAGAAAAGTCAAGCGTAAATTGCTTTTCCCAGCAGATTTTCTTTTTGCCCTATTCTTATTATTTTTGTGCACACTAAAAAGGCTGACTTTCATCAGCCAATAATAAGCTGTATTTTCTACTTTTTATGCTTTGTAAACTTCGCTTACACGAGCGTAGTAAATTCGCAGAAACTTATTTAGTCCTGCTATCTTAGCCTGACGTTTAGATTTCCCTTCGGCCTCTTTCTTTAGAATAAACCGGTATACCGCATCATCCTCTGGAGCTTTGTGCGTTTTTAAAACTCTCATTGTCTCATAACCAATCTTGCGCAGTAGCTTTGAACCACGTTTGCTAATCTTTCGATTAGTTCCCACAAATTGGCCGGACTCATATGGCGGTGCATCTATACCTGCAAATGCAATAAGCGCCTTACCACTATGAAATCTTCTTATATCGCCTATCTCCGCAATCAGTTTAGGTGCCAAGACATCCCCAACACCTCCCATCGCTCGTACAGTTTCATATTCAGGAAGTGTCTTTGCCAGTTCTTTCATTCGTGTTATTATCTTCAGTAAGGTACTGTCGATTTCTCGAAGTACCCTTACTGCTTCCAATACCAGCATTTTGGTCGATGGGGTATTGGCAGGCAATGTCGGGATACCATCAGATGCAAGATCATAAAGCGTAGCTGCTTTTGATCGGTTCTGGTGGTATTTCTTTTCGGCAGCCCAGGAAATATAATCCTCAATAAAATCTTCTTTGGTCATCGCCGTTATATTATCGAAATGCCAGTACCTCTCTACGAAATCACTTAGTTTGTCCTTCCCGCTGCTCTCATTCCAACTGTGAAACTCCTTCTTTACTCCTGGCATTGTATAATCCAGCATATGCGTTAATTCAAGCAGTGCCTTTACGTGAAGCTCCATGTAATGGCAATACTGCCTTCCCAAAAGCTTTAGTTCTGAGTACACATCATCACTTCCTTGATGGTTTTCCAAGCGATACCAGTTATCAATTCCATAGTTCGCGATAGTGATTGAATCCTGCTTATCGGTCTTTACTCTTCTAAGCCCTCTGGATGCATACTCCTTCATTTCAAAAGGATTGATCACAGTCACAAAAAAGTTCTGGTCTTGAAGCGCTGACAACATTGGCAAATGATATATGCCGGTTGCCTCCATAACTATACGAATTTCTCCATCCAGCCGCTGAATCATTTGAATCAGATTCTTCAACTCACTCTCTGTGTGCATTACCTCAAATGGGCTTGCGACAATCTCTCCATAAGGTTTCAGTATACACACTGTACTTTTCTCCTTTGAAACATCAATACCTACGCTGATCATACATAACCTCCTATACTTGAATTAGTAATTGTTTACCACCCACACTTATTACCATTCATTTTAGTTGGTTACACGGGAGCTTATCCCTACCTGCTTAAGCGAATACTTATAATAAGGCTAGAGTAAAATTTTTATCGGAAAATTAAACAAATAAAAAAAGAACATCCTCTTTTGTGATAAATTATTGATTTGCGAAAACAATAAAACAAGGGAGGATGTTCTTTTTATGGAAGAAATTATAAAGTATTTCGCAGATGTTTTCATCACAAATTTATATGATGCTAAGATTGATTTTTATAAGAATCCACAGTCTTTAGCTGAATTGGTCATTGCAACTAAGAAGGAAACAGATGAGTTAGGACGATTATTTATTCAATCTGTGTTGCAGGAAATGGATATACTTCTAAAGGAATTACCAAAGAGAAAACGCCTATGGAATGTTGAACATAAAGCTGATGCGAGACAGGTTCTTACAACTCTTGGAAGAGTTACTTTTACAAGAGCACTATACGTTTCAAAGAACACTAATTCAGATGAGAAGGAAGAATTATGCTATCTGTTAGATAAGTTGATTGGTCTAGGCGATAATCAGCAGATGACAGAAGACGTTATGGCGAACATTTATAGTGAAGCTGTTCAGACTTCATATCGGAAGGCTGGTGAGGTAGCATCTATTCCTGAAGGGGTTACTAAAACAACTGTAAAAAATCTGCTTCATAAAACAAAATTCCCAAAGAATTTCCAGATTCCCGAAATTAAAAAGGAAGTGGATTATTTATATATAGATGCAGATGAGGATCACTATCATCTCCAGTTTAAGGATGTGCGTGGTGATTTGGAGTACAACGATTATGGCAGAAAGCTAAATGGTTCTATTAATAAGATTATCTACGTATTTGAAGGAATAGAGCCTGAAGCACCGAGAAGTAAACGAAATAGACTTGTTGGAACACACTATTTTTGTCGTGGAGATGAACAGGACAATAAAGAGTTATGGAAGGAAGTTTTTGATTATGTAGAGGCAACATATGATGTAGAAAAAATAAAGAAAATATATATAAATGCTGACGGAGGAGCATGGATAAAAACTGGATATAGAGGTTTAGCCAATGTAACATTTGTATTAGATGAATTTCATATATCAGAGCATGTTTCTAGAATGATTTCACACATGAAGGATTCTAAAGATGATGTAAGGATTGAAATATATAAAACGATAAGAAGCAAAACAAATGCTGATTTTCTAAAACTGGTTGATAGATTAAAAGAATACACTTCCTCAGAAAATATACTTGCAAAAATATCGGCATCAGCTGATTACATAAGTTCAAATTGGATGGCAGCTAAATATCGCTTAAGAAAACATGAAGGAGTGTTGGCTTGTTCGGCAGAAGGGCATGTATATCATGTGTTATCTAGTAGAATGAGTACGCAAGCGATGGGTTGGAGTAAACATGGAGCAAATCAGATGGCTCGTCTGCGTGAGTATTATTATAACGATGAAGACATGCTTGAACTTGCAAAATTCCAAAAAGAAGAACTGCCGATGGCAGCGGGGGCAAAAGAAGTTATATTGACTGCTAATGATGTCCTGGCATCAGAAAAAAACAAGAGAAGTCAGCTATTGCGAGAATACGGTAAATATTCAGAGGCAATTCATTCAAGCATGAGTGTTCAAAATAGTAAGCAGCTATTGTTTATGTTGAATGGAAAGCTGTAAAAAGGAAACAACACCTGACGGTGTTGCCTTTAATAAACGTGCTTCGCACAAACCTAATCTTTCATTTGCTTGATTTACAGTGTATCTGCCCAGAAATGGGAGTCAAGGATGCTACGCACCGAAGGCTGAAGTCCTTGACACCCATTTCAAGGCAGATAAAATATCAACAAGCAAACGAAGGATTAATTGTCGTACAAAAAAGTACGGCTTTTAAACCAAAATCAGAGGGCTGCGGAGCAGGGCTTCCTTTTAGAATAGAAAAATAGTAAGATAATCACAAATCTAATTCTTGTCACAAAAACACAGGGATAGTCTTTTCTGTGATTTCCGAGTACAAATTTACGCTGCCCTTATAATAAGGGGTTGGTTGACAGTTTTTGTTGCCGGATGTGATAATCCAAAAAGCGGCTCGCCATACCAATTACTCCCCTTATTATAAAAAAATAAGTGCAGATGTCAGAGTTAATTACTCTCTAACAACTACACTTTTATGGTACTAAATAGCGGCCCCACAAAAATAGTGGAAAGCCGCCTAATATTTGCATAGTTTATTCGCCGTCGTCTGCGCTGTCAGCTTCTTCGATTTCGTTTTCTTCTTCCTCTACGTAGTTTGGATCGTAAACTACATATTCGTTGGACTCACGGAAGATTGTATTCGAGCTACCAACCTGGCAGACTTTTATTTTGTCTCCGTTCTTTACATCTGAGGCCTTTATTGTAAGCACCTGACCAGATTCATATTTGGTAGAAACCTGCTCATCGTTTACATATACCTTTGACCACTTGGTAAACTCATCACCATAGATATGAAGCTTTCCATTGAAGAAGTATGCTTTATCTATTGTTACCTCGTTTACGCCCATGATAATGTCGCTAGGCTTGTATTCTGTGCCTGCCTGATAAGTATAACGGTTGCCGTACATGATGTCATACTGGAGCATTCTCAAGTCACTCATGTAGTCGTTAGTTCCATACTGCTTGCCTTCAGCCATCGCTGTCTGATGGTATCCATTGATGTTTCCATTGTGGATTCCAAGTCTGTTTAAATACTCTGAAACAAGCTGATATGTGGTCAAATCCTGGTCCTGTTTTTCCATTCCGAAATTATTCCAGGTAAAATACTTTGTCTTGTATAAATCTCCTGTAGCAATCTCGTCAGCTGTAAGACCCATAGTTGGAAGATGATCGCCAAACATGATAACGATTGTGTCTTCGCCACGCTCATCAAAAGCCTGGATATACTGCTTTATGAAGTCATCAACGTTGTGAATTCTGTTTACATAATATGACCACGCATAATTCTGACCTTCAGTCTTTCCCTGAGCCTTTACCTTGATCTCTGGGTCCTTCTCAACCTCATACTCTGGATATGAACCGTGCCCCTCAACAGTGATAGTGTATACAAAATCGCTGCCCTCTGTGGTATCCATGGCGTCCATAGTAGCCTGAAGAAGGATATCATCTGTTGGCCAGTTGCCAAGTGGAGTATATTCTGTAATATCCAAAAGCTCCTTTGATGTAAAGGTATCAAATCCCATCTGGGAGAAGGCATTCTTTCTTGAGTAGAAGTTACCACCATTGTTGTGAACAACATGAGTGCCATAGCCAAGCTCAGAAAGAACATCTGCGTAGCTCTCAACATCAACCTGCTTAAGAATTGTCTTCTGTGGATACTCACCTGGGCCAAAGAAGCCACAACTGAGACCTGTAAGCACCTCAAACTCTGAATTACAAGTACCTGCACCAACTACAGGAACAATGCAGTGTCCCGTAGAATAGTTCTGTTCCAGTGAGTGAATGAAAGGAATTGGGTCTTCGCTGGTCTCAAGGAACTTGCACTCGCTTACATCATAGAAGGATTCCAAAAGAATAACTACGATGTTAGGACGTGTTCCATCAGCAGTCTGTAATGTTTGGATGTAGGCTCCATCCTTCTCAACAATCGAATTAATTTTTGACTCTGAATAACCAAATGGTCTGTTCATACCTCTGTCTAATACTGAGGTAGAGAAACCATATAAATAACCGTAATCCAAATATCCCTGAGCAAGATTTCCGAAATATGATGTCATGACACCGGAATTTCTAAGCAATATTGTTGATGGGTAAAGAGAAACAAAAAGTGCAACCACAAGTATCAGTCTCTGCCAGAATGGTTTTACATCCTGCTTCTTTGGACCTTTTATCGCATACAGCACCATCAATATTATAAAAATAATGAGAGCAACAATAGCTAACATAGCCTGCTGTGCTGAGAAGTAGTTGGAATCCTGCATTGTCAGCAGGTCTCCAATCATATAAAGGTCAGTGTATCCAAATGGTGATACACGATTCAACAGAATCACACAGTTTATAATTCCAAGGATAATGAAGAACATACTGATGAAAACTCTCCACCATCCACGTCTGCGGCTAAGGAACACAATTGAAAGTGCTACAAATACACAGTATGAATTAAAAAGATATGGACCTGTATGATGAACTACAAAACCGCAAGCTGCCGCAAATGAATGTCTAGATAGCCATTCCATAATAAATATAATCAGAAGGGAAAGCGGAATCTGCATCCAGAATGCACTCTTGTCCCAAAGCTGCATCCATTTCTTATGGAATTTTCCATTCAGATAACCCTGAACAGCCTTTGAGTTTGCGAGCTTTATAAAAGGCTTTTTTATATTATCTCCAAGCCAGTGAAAACCCGATTTGATTTTACCTAATAGCTTTTTCATGAAACCTCCGATAAGCCATAAATATCTATAATATAGTAGTAATAGATTAATCAAATGATTAGTGCTACAATAATCCCACGGATTATAACACTTTATTTTTTATTAAGCAAGAAAGCGAGCCCCTTATGAAATTACAGTTTTACAAAAAGGGTATTCCCACCAAAACCATCAGACGTATCGTTCTTTTAGTGGCGGTTTTTATAGTATCACTAATTTTCTTTGAAATTGTCACAAATATATCTGAAAAAGCGGAGATATCTAGCCAATCCTCACCAACACTTCCTGTGGTTTCAATCAATTATCTAAATGATGCCACCACAGAGCTTCATGGCTACGTGTCGGAAATGGACCCTGCCTATATGCGCGACGCCATCATTCCACTGGATTCAAAGAGAAATATTTCCTTATCTATAGACAGCAAGGACAACCAGATTTCAAACATCTCCTACGAGATTCGTTCTCTGGATACCCAGCGTAATATTTCAAAAAATGATTTGAACTTCAAAAGTTCAGATGGATTCATTACTACAAGCTTCCAGGCAGAAAACCTCATCGATAAAAACGAAGAGTACCTCCTGGTAATCACTCTTGCCTGTAACGGTAAGGATGTTAACTACTACACCAGAATAATGCAGCCTGAAGGCTGTAACGAGGAAGAAATCATTGATTTCGCTCAGTATTTCCATAATACTGCTCTATCTGAGGATGCCACTGATTTAGCAACCTACATTGAGCCAAAGTCATCTGGTAATAATCAGGACCTTAGCCACGTTACCATCAATTCAAATCTTTCGCAGATTAATTATGGTACTTTTAAGGGCAAGCAACTTGGAAATACCAATATTTCCCTCACTGATATCAGCACTAACTATATTAGTCTCACTTTGAATTATATGCTCAATCTGGACAATAATGGCAAGTCCGAATATTACACCTGCTCAGAGGATTATCGTATTCGTTATACCTCTGACAGAATCTATCTTTTAGCTTACGACCGCACCATGGAACAGCTTCTTGATGAGAATTCAGTTGCTATTTCAAGTAACCTTGTAAATATCGGCATCACAGATGCTGATGTTCAGTATCTTTCAAACGAAACTGGTACCATTGTTTCATTCGTTCAGAACGGTAGCCTTTTTGAATACAACCAGACAGACCGTCAGGTGAAGGAAATCTTTAGCTTTGTAGACAACCCTACAGACTCACGTTCAACCTACAATCAGCATGAAATTCTTATTCTAAACATCGATGAGTCTGGTACCATGGACTTTGTTGTATATGGCTATATGAACTCAGGCCCTCACGAGGGCCAGTGTGGTATCAACCTGTTCCACTACGATGCAATTAGCAGCATCTCAACTGAGCAGGTATTTATCACCTCAACAAGCTCTTTCCAAATTCTGAATGCCAACTTCTCGGATTTACTTTATGAGACTGCTGACAACGAGTTCTACATTATGGTCAATGGAACTCTTCTATATATGAACCTTAACGATTTGACCACCAAAGAGCTTTTAACTGGGCTTGATGATTCCCAGTATGCTTCATCAAGCTCTCGCCGTTATCTTGCCTGGATGGATGAATCCACTGTGTCAGAAGCCATCCACATCATGGATTTGGAAACCGGTAATAACTTTGATATTTCTGCAGGCTCTGGCCAGCTGTTGAAGCCTCTTGCTTTTATTGATGACGATCTTATTTACGGACGTATCTACGAAAAAGATATCACCAATGACGGCGCCGGCACCAAGATTTATCCAATGTACTCGCTGACTATTTCTGATATCTCTGCTGGCTCTGAGCGTGAGCTTAAAACCTATACAAAAAGTGGCTACTATATCACAGGCGTCAGACTTGAGTCCTACACCATCTACCTTGACCGTATTCAAGTGGATGCAGAGGGAAATATCCTCCCTGCAGATGAGGACACCATCAAGAATAGCGCTGGTGAGCAAAATAAAGCCGTTCCTATCACAACAGAGATGGATGATGTGAAACAGCAGGTGGTTGTGCTCAACATGCCCCCCCTTGAAGAGGACGAAAAGCTGGGCAAAATCAAATACAAGGTAACAAACCTGGTCCTTGCTGATGAGAGCCGCAATATTTCCGTTGCTACAAGTACAAGTTCAACACAGTACTTTGTATATGTAGGAAATAAGGTCACTCTGGCAACTGACAGCCTGATAGCTGCCATCACCGAAGCAGATGAAAACATGGGTATCGTTCTTGATAATGAGCCTAAATACATTTGGAAACGTGGAAGAAAATCCTACCAGAATGCCATCACAGGCATCGCCGTTGGCTCAAGCGATTCAGAAGCCACTGGCGCAGCTAAAGCTCTTTCAGCAATGCTAGTTCAGGCAGGTGAAAATGTTCAGGTCCACACACTGTTGGAATCTGGCGAAACGCCTATTTCAATTCTTTCAAAAACACTTAAGGATTACACAATCCTTGATTTAACTGGCGCAACCCTTGATGAAGTGCTTTACTATGTCAGCCTGGGCAGCCCAGTTTACGCTTACACAGGTGACGATACAGCCTTACTTATCATTGGCTACGACTCAAGCTCAATCACTTGCTTTGACCCAGAAACCAGCACTAACAAAAAGCTGTCCCTCTCCGAAGCTTCAGAATACTTTGGTTCCTTCGGAAACGTATTCGTCAGCTATTTAAACTAAAAATAAACAAAAGAATAGCCGCATAGTATGTTGCAAGATTTATGTAATGTACTATGCGCTTATTTTTTACCCCTCTAAAATGATAAAAATACAAAAACAATATACTAAAGTCACTCAGCAAGAACAGCACTCCGGCAATCCCCGTCAACACCATTCCATTTAAACCACATTCCAAAGCCTTCATAGTCATAGTGGAAACAAAATATGTATAAATCAACGATGGTACAAAAAGCACTCCCATATGCAGGTGAAACAGTTTTCTCATTGTCACCATCAATCCACAGAAAAGCACCGGAAGCGTATACACCAGCACGCTGGTCTTATCTGTAATCCTGCACATATAGTTCAAAAGTCCTACATGGCCAAACATAAATGCAATGATTGCCACCGCCATAAATTGCTTGCTTGAAAAGGTGTTATAGCAGCCCATTAGCAAATCACCTACGAAGCAGGCCAGAAGTGCCCAAAACATTGTCCACAGCTTTTGTGAGAACACCTGATTTATCCATAGAATCACTAAAAAGGAGGCACTACATACCACCTTTAAAGGGACATAGTACCTCCTGGATAAACTGTTATCACATACGAAAAACAATGCTACTATTAATGCCACGTAAATTAATGTCTCAACAACCATTTTTCTCCATCCTTTATTCTCTTATTATTCTTCCTCACGTCCTGCTAGAATAGACTCAAGCCTTCTCTGATTTCCCATGAGAATTGCACCTGCACCAAGCAGGAAGATTGCTATGCAAAGCAAATATCTAGGATCAAATCCATCCGCCGTCTTTGGAGTTGAATCCTTCTTATGTCCTGATGAAATAGTGCCATCTGCTGCAACCTTGTAAGTAACCGTAGTTGTTGTCTTACCAGTGATTGTAAGCTTGGTCTCTGCATAACCATCTGTATACTCAAATCTTACCACATGCTCTCCAGCTGACAAGCTCTGAATAAAGCCATGTGTCATTGTAAGAATAGTTGAGCCTGATTCAAGTGTATATTTGCCCTGTGGAATATCCACGCCATCCACCATTGTTCTGCGAAGCTTATCCATAGGACCATTACATGTGATTTTAACAGGGCCACCATTTGAACCAACAGACTGGTTTGCGCCCTCAGTAATCTGATAGATGCCCTGAAGTGTCGTATCTATTCCCTTTGTGTTAGAAGAATTCTTCGTGCCAGTGCTTCCTGATGTACTATCAGACTTTCCTGTCTCAGCATAGAAGAAGTAAACCTTAGTATCTCCTGTAACTATACCAGTCTCATTCCTCTGTCCCCAATGAGTATATCCTGAGTATGATTTTGCATTAAATGAATATGCACTACCCTCTGTATACTTATTTGTTGAACGGGTAACACTCTTAATCATTGTGCTCTTATTAGCCTTGTAGAACTCATCATAAACTGTTACTGTATAAATCTTTGTGCCTGGTGTTGGTGTAACAGTTGGAGTTGGAGTCGGTGTAGGTGTTGGGGTAACTGTAGGCGTAGCCCCTGCTTTATATGTATACGTATAGGTTGTATCCTTGAGTAATGCTGAAAATGCTGGGCTTGGACCAGAAATCAATCCATATGCTGTTCCACCACTTGTATATGTACTTGGTGCAGAATGAGAAGGTATATTTCCAGCTAAATATGTCTTTGAATCAGCTTTTACTGTATCAACAGTATTTCCTGATGAATCCTGTAAAAGATAATTAATTGTCGCCGTGTAATACACTGGTGTATCTGATGTTGCCTGATAGCTATATGTATAGGTCGCATCCTCAGCAGCAGCCACAAAATCTGGAGTAGGCCCCAAAAGTTTATTGTAAATAATACCATTGATAGTCTTTGCTTCAGGTGCATCCCACTTAGGAGTCTGTCCCTCAGAGACTGTAAATCTCATGCTGGAATCATTTTTATAGGAATAAGTTGTAATATCCCCAGTAGTAGAGATCAACTGATATTCAATTGTTATCGTATATTCAGTAACTACTGGCTCGTCATAGAAATATACATAAATATCTCTATCGTAAAAGTTCTCTGTAAAATGCTTAACAACATAAGAATTCTTAGTACATCCTGGACAGTAAATCTCGGTTCCATCTGCTGGCCAACCACCCTGGTCGCCAATACTTGTAATAGAGTTACCTGCTGCAAATGTTAATGTACTTACATTACTTCCCTTAAGTGCGTTTGTTGCAATAGCTGTTGTTCCAGCCTTTACAGTGTATGAAGATGCTGATGCTGGAACCTTTACAAGTGTTGTGCCAGAGTACTCCTCATCTTCACTGTCAGTAGATGATGTTGCTGCAAGAGATGTTGTAAGTAATGATGGAGAAACAGATCTTAACATCATTGTTGCAGGAACCTCAACTGTTTCCTCTGCCACAGCATCCTGCTGCCCAGCATTATCCGAAGTCTCAGTCTGAGCTTCACTTTCTTCAGTTGTACCTTCCGAAAGGGTAATATTTGAATCTTCTGCCGGTGTCTCAACCGTAGCCTCTATGGTTTCCCTTTCCAGCTCTGCCTCAGAAACTGAGCTTCCCGCAAAGGTCCAGCCCGCCAGAATAATAGATGCGCTAATTAGAATACATCCTGTTCTTTTTAAAAATCCTTTTTTCACCATAGCATCCCCATCCCTAAAACCTAAGAGAATTTAAAGTGTCATTATTTGACTCTCTTTGCTACGATGAACATTCTTCCGTCTTCCTTGTAAGTATTACACGTGCTGAGAGTCAATATTTTGTCAGTGCTTGAAATATCGATAGTCTCATCAAATGCCGATAAACTCTGAATATTATTTAAAAACTCCTGAAGCTCAGCGCCTGTCACTGCGTCTATAAAATTGTAGTACTTGTAGGCATCATCATCGTCATAACCCACCTGTGACAAGCCCACTCCCACTACTTCATATTCCTGCTCTTCATACAGAGTTTTAAATATAATTGTCTTGTGTGACTGATAATAATCGTATTTAAGGTATCTCTTAAGGCCACCAAACATTGCTCCCGAGCGCATATTATGTCCGTAAATAATAGTGTTAGTGGTTGGATTTACTATGTCGCAGCGATAGTCCACAAACAATGTACCCGCCGTGCTATCGTTTCCGTTAAAATCTCTTCTGAGATAGTACTCTGGATCATTTGGAGTCTGTACAACAGGGTAGTTTATATCTGTATCCACCACTGTCAAAACCCCTACTAAATCCTGATTCTGCGCATATAAATCCGTCAGCTCTGGGAGAATTGCTCTATCATCCTCTGCATAATTTGTATCCCAAGGACTGTTAATCAAATCCTCTTCGATAACATTTGCTGAGGCTGAATTGGTTACACTTTCACCCCCATTTGAATCCTCTACAGAACCTATATCGTCAATTTTATTATTAATATTAACGTTATTTTGTGAATTATTAGTGTCCGAGGTTTTTTGGGCAGATTCCATCTGTTTGGCTATTTTTCTGGTCTGAACAACATCCTTGATTTCTACTCCTGCAAATACCACAACCAGCACCACAGCCAAAGACACAAAAATAAGGCCCAGTCTCCTAGAACTCTTGGCCTTACCCGCTGCTTCCTCTATTATTTCTCTGTCATCAAGCATACCTGCAGACTTGTTTGCCACAATATCTGCCACATGCTCTGCATACTGCTTTCCTATTGGGCTATTGAAGACGATGATGCCGTCACGAATGTCATTATAAAGGCGCAAAGCAACCTCAGGATCCTGAATGTCAAGCTCCTCGTTGATGCACTCTATCTTCTTAACATCTTCCTGTGCTGCTCTGTACTCATAGTAGGTCTCAAACTCAAACCCGCCTATGATAAACCTGTTCTTCCCCGACATGTAGCCTCCCCGTTATGCCCATGTTATTAACCTAAGTCTATCACAACAGATTTAATTTTGCATTAAATTAAGGGTAGCCAATAGTGACTACCCTTAACCCTTTAACAGCTTCTTTAAAGCTTACTTTACCGTTACCTTTACAACTGAAGATGTGTTAACCTTGTCCAGCTTGCCATTTACAAGTCCATAGCCTTCAGTATGGTAGTAATAGGTTACACCACTAACCAAGTTAGAATTTGTGTATGAACCTGAGCTTGCAGGAATAATCGCAATCAATGTGCCCTCATCCGTATCGTTGCCAGCTCTGTAAATATAGTACAGCTTAACAGTTCCATCAGGGTTCCAACTGATTGTTGCCTTTCCTGAAGAGTTACTTACCGCCGTTATATCACTCTTAGCTATATCTGTGGTCTTGTAGATAACACTCGGGTCGCTGAAGATAACAGTGCCATCTTTAGTTACTGCGTAAGCCCTTGCAATAATCTTATACTCAGTACTGCTCTTCAGATTTTCAAATACTGTACTCTGCTTCTTGCCCACTACCTTTGTAATGGCATGGGTATCATAACCACCGTCTGAATTCTTCGTCTGAATCTCCAGCTCTGTTCCATCTGAATACAGATCCTTTACCCAGTTTACAGTCAGACTGTCGCCTGTATTGGTCTCATCTGGCGCGTTAAGATTAACCACGCTCTGAAGCTTGATGGTGTAAGGTACTTCCTTTGTTCCGGTGATTTCTGCAGATTTACCAGTGAATACTGCCGTTGCATCACCGTAAATATAATTGCCAAAATCAACTGAGTAATCACCAGTCTTTGTACTGTCATCATACTCTGTCAGGTTGTAAATCTTACCATCTTCCTCAAGATAAATCGTATATGGTGGTTCAATCTTACGGCTGGTATATCTCTGTGGTGAAGATAATACTACTGTACAATCAGAAATCGGTCTTGTAACAATTGTATAGGTTCCTTCTGCTGTCTTCTCATCAGAGTTTCCAACCTTATAGGTCATAACAACCCTAATATCGCCTAGTGAAATAAAGTCATTATCATCTGTAATCTTTTCGCTTTCGGAAATCTCACCATCACCATTCAAATCGCGATAGTAGGTTATATCCTTCTTGATTGCTGTAACAATGCTTACATCAATCTCATCCTTACTTGGCTTAATCGGATATCCAGTAAACTTATATGTCTTCTTATCAATGCTCAAAGTTACCTTATTCTCATCATACTCGATAAAGTATTCAAGCTCCTTATTACCTGTCCAGAATATGCTCTGTCCCTCATCAACCTGGTCACGTTTTGCTGTTCCTGTAAAGGTTACTTTACCATCCGAAAAGAACGTGCCATCTGAAGATTCATTCTTTCCGACGATATATTCCTTTCCAAGTGTAAGTTCTACATCAGCAGTCTGATCCATATTTGACTCAGCTACCAATACAAGCTTAACGTCTGGAACTATTGCTCCACCTGTATAGGTCTGTATTGGAAGAGCCTCATATTCTGTGTTAATCCACTCACCATCTTCATTCTTGAAGAATATCTTGGTCTTCGCCAAATCACCCCAAATATTGAAGGTAGCAGATTTTGTTCCCTTGTAATTGTTTACACCAGTTACTGTTACCGTTGCTATTCCAGGTACAATGTTGTTTGTATACTTAATCAGGTAATCTCCTGTTTCACCGTCGTCCTCGCTCTTTACAAGTGTACGGCTACCATTCTTAACGAGTATTTCTGGCTCATGCTTGTTTCCATCCCAATCCTCGCCATTGCCTTCGATGCCTTCCTCAGCAAACTGGATATAGAAGTCATCACCAAGATTATGTTCAAGAATCAGGTAAACAATTCTATATGTAGCAGCACCATCTGCAACAAAGTAGTTACTTCCTGTAGAGAAATCATCCTTTGTACTCTTCATGAATGAAATCTCTATGTAGCTACCATTGTTGAGCGTTCCTAAAGACTTATTAAAGGTCGATACTGTCGCAGGTCTTGGCCATGTAACCTCTAAGTCCGCATCTGAAACAACATTGGTCTTAGCCAGCTTAGAAAGAGTATTATCCTTTACAGTGACAGTTGGCTTAATATCAATTCCGTCATAAATTGCATAGTAGTAATTCTTGAAGTTATCATTGTTGGTCACATCTGGGAGAAGCTCTGCAGCCTTTTCTGCTGACAGTCTCTTAACTAATCCACCACTAACTGCAAATGTGAGTGCGCCATCCGTTGTAGACATAGTACTCTCATTAGTAAATGTCTTTGTTGGACTTACAATCTCTTTCTTGCTGATAGCAAACTTTGTCTTAAGTGTTCCACAGTATGTGTTCTTACCTGTGATAACAGCATACTTATAACCTGCGTTAATACATTTATCTGTAGTTCCAGTGTTGTCTGTAAAGGTCAATGTATAATCTGTTCCAAGTTTAAGTATCTGGGTACCATATTTAATTGTGTTAGCCTTAGGTGTCTGCTCTGCACCATTGAAGGTGTAATGCCATGCAACATTATCTGTACCGTCATAGCTAACTGTTGTATAGCCTTCGAATGTATCCTTAACTGTATAGACTACCTGCAAATCGTTGACAATATTGTTGATATTCTTACCAATATTGTATGGCAGAACAAGATTACCTGTGTAATTTCCCGCACCAGAAATAGTAACTGTAGGCGTACCCGCCGTAACCGGTGCATGATTGTCAGCAGTAACTGTCTTATCCCAGCTACCTGTACCAGCAGTTGTGTTGTTCTTTACTGATAATGTAAACTCCTTCGCTGGGTCTAATTCATGGTCAGTGTTATTAGCCTCTTTAACACCACTATCGATAATCTCAACCCTAGGTATATTATTTGGATTATCCTCTGCTCCAACAGTCTCAACATCATAGACATTGATAGTTAATGTATCTGTTACTTTTCCTGCAGTATCTGCCAATCCACCTGTATACTTATAGCCTACAATCTTACCATTCTCTTTAATCTCAGCTACTGTACCAACAAAACTACTCTTTGATGAACTATAGTAATAGTGGAAGTTATCAGGTAATGAACGCTCAGTAATGTTAAAGTAGGTCACTATCTGTGATGAGCAGTTATTCTTACCTTCGATGGTGATATTGTAAGTACCCATCTCCGTAATCTGGCCATCCTCATAGGTTTGTCCGTCTTTTGTTACAGTAATCTCGTAATCATAGAGATTTGCTGCATCAAGGCTGGCATCTGCACCCTTCTGAACCAGATATACTGGATACTCCACATCACCAACAGTATAGGTTGTTCCCGATGTGAGCTTCACAACATCGTAAACATTAATCTTGGCACCTGTAAACTGTGCTGACTGCTGTGCTATTTCAACACTGCCTTTGCTTAAATTAAGCTTATTGATTGTAAACTTCTTTGGATTCTGACTGGTCGAACCAGTTGTGTTTCCGTTAGTACCCGCCTCAATAATTACATATGGAGCATTGGCATCATTGCTAGATTTGGCCAAAGTATTATTATCATACAGCTGAATCTTGTAATCACCAGATACCCTGTCTGTCTGTTGCTGAAGCTTATTTCTAATGCCCTTTACTTCATCCACATAAAATACTTCAACTGCAGGCTTCTGCTCAACAAAGCCCTTAGTCTTATCCTTGTAATCAAGGTAATATCCTCCATAGGTAGCCTCTTCTACTACAACTTCGATATTCTTATGGCTTGAATCTGATGCTGTCGTAAAATCAAGCTTACTAATTGTGAACTCGCTATTCTCATCAGGCTTAAAATCATCGCACTCGTATGAGCCAAGTCCCACAATTGAAATATAACCAGTACCTGCCTTCTTGTTATCATGGTAGATTACGTCGAAGTCCGTACCCTTTGTAAGCTCTCTTGTGATACCGCTAACCTTAATGGTAGCCTCTACTATTGGCTCAATTGCTGCACCGTTATAGGTATATTGGTAATTCTCGGTCTTTGTAGTAGCCCATGGGTCATAAAGCTTAAATTCCGCAGTTTTCAAGCTTACTCCATCAACTAAAAAGGTTCCATTCAGCTTGCCATATACAAGCTCCTTATCCTTAGCCGTCGCTGTGATAGTATAGCCTGGATTAATATTTACCTGTGTAACAGTATCAGGTGTAACCGTTACAAGAGATATTAGTCCAGATGCCTTGTGATAAAGCTTGTCATTAGGGCCTCCACCCTTTGGTGTAATAATTACACTGTCAAGGATTGAGAATGGCTGACCTGTATAATTTGTCCTTGTTATTTCCTTACCCTGATCATTCTTGAATATCATGGTAGCATTAGCCAAATTATACTTGATATAGAAGTAGAATTTTGTTCCCGTATTCGAAGTATAATAATCACTATTGGCGGTAGCTGCTACATAAAGAATATAATATCCTGCATCTTTTGCTTTGTCCTTATTGACGGTGTCTGTCTCAGATTTGTGCTCCTTGTACTTATACTGAATTGTGTAATCACCATAAGTATCTGTGCTGGTTGTTGATGAACCAGGATTTCCAAGCAATCCGTCAGGCTTTGGCATATACGATGTTCCATCGCATTCGAATACCGTCGTATTATCCCAAATCAATCCAGAATAATTATTTAAATCTGCTAAGAAGCACACTGTCTTACTTGTTGCTTCGTCTGCGCCATACTTCACTCCAGTAGCAACACCATATGCTAAGTTCTGACCCTCAACAGTAATCTCTGCATCAGGACCTGGCTTGCCTACATTAGCTCTGGATACAGTATAGTTGTTCTCAGCTTTGCCACCTATAGTAGTTTGAAGCGGCAAAACGCCCTCATATTCAGTGGCAGTTTCTGACTTTTTGTAAACAATCTTAGGTGTAATTGTGCTTTCATTTGAAAGCAGATATTTCTGCTGCTCGAAATAAACCTTTGCCAGCTCGTTATCTCCATCTGTTGAAGATATATCCAGGTAAATTGTGAATGGAACTCTACAATAACCGCTATAAGTACTATTAGGAGTACTTTCTGTGTCTGCCTTTACAAAGATATAATTTGTCTCATAGCAAGGCTCAAAGTTTCCTTTACCAGCTACTACAATATCTTCATAGGATGTTCCAAACTGGGCATTAATCTTTGCTAAATCCTTGTCCTTATCAGTAACTACAACATAATCCTGTCCGCGAACCAACTCTGCTTCAGTTGACCATACATTCAACTTAAGCTCTCCGCTTTCAATGGCATTATTAATATCAACGATATTAAATGCCTTGCCCGTATACTTCATCCTTGTTAATGAGGCATCATAGTTCTTGATAGTATTAGTAACTATCTCATACTTTAGCTTTATGGTCTGTGCCTGATAATTCTTATTTTTTGTTTCAGTTAAAACAATCGTTATAGTTTTTGTTCCCACGCATGCCAAATCTTCAGGATTGTTCGGGTCATCATTTGTCATTTGGATAATATAATCCACACCAGCATTAAGTGTTACAGGGTCATTCGTGGCATCTGACTCAATAGAAGTAAGCGTAATTGTAGGGAACTGAGGCTGACCTGTATAAGTATATCTCAAGTAGTAGTCCTTCTTTGGATTTTCATCTGATAAATTGTAGGTTGTTGTACGCTGTTCAACCGCTGTATCATCTGTAATCGCAGTAGTACCTACCAGCTCTGTCTTGTGCTCTGACAACTTATTTTCTGTACGATAAATCTTTACATTACCTTTCGAAATAATGTTAGAAAGTGTAAGTCTATCAGTAAAGTTTCCCTTACCAGTTACAGCTGTCTGGATAGTGTCCGAGATACTTGGTCCAATATCGTAGGTTACAGGCTCATAATCTCTGCTAACAGACACATCATTGCCGTTAGCATCCTTTTCTATATTAAGTGCATAGCTAAAGGCTACTCCTCCACCATTATAGAATTTGAGCTCTGGTGTAATAGTCTGTACGTTTCCGGTATATGGATGTCGCACTGTACCGGTTGAAATAATACCTATAGTAGAATCTAAATTATCTTGGCTGCCCAGCACTTTTATAGACTGAGGGTAAATATCAAAGTAGAATTCAGCCTTGCCATAGTAGCCTGATGTACCAGCATCAGCATCAATTTTAACGTGTACAGTATTGAAATTAGTGCCAGTCTCATCACCAGCTTGTCTTGAACGATAATCGCTGAACTCTGTGGACATTTCTATGGTGTAATCATATACAGTCAATCCACCAGACTTTGCTGTCAAAAGTGTAAGTGTACTGTCTGCCAATTTTCCATACAATCTTATTCTAGGTGCCTCATTATTACCGCGCCAATTTACAATGTCAGTAAGAGGGGTCTCCTCTGTACCATGATTCTCACTCAGACTCAAAAGTGATGTATTTGTTGATTTTTTCAACATCTCGTCTGATTCCAAGTGTGGTCCAACAATTGTAACGATGGCGCTAGAAATATCCTGGCCTATCTGGTAGGTCAGTTCTCTTGCTCCACCATAATTTCCTCGACCTGTTACTTTAACCCTTTGTGTTCCTGCAGATTTTTTGTCATCGAGATAAGTGATATAGTAATCCCCTGTGGTTCCTGCTGCTTCACCTGCTGTAAGAGTCTTTCCATCTATCTTAATTACAAGATTACTAAGTAATTTTTCTGAACCATTCCATTGCTTTTCAAAATTATCATCCTCTGTAGGATCAAATTTTATGCTTGTGTTATCAGTAGAAATATCAATCGGGGAAACATTCAGATAAATCTCTGCATTGTTGTTCTTGTAACTTCCCTGACCATAAATAATCAACTTAGGTGATTCATTACGTCCTGATTCAGATGTGATATCGCAATTCTTTGCATTTATAACATTTACATAGGCATACCTGTAGTCCTTACCAAATTCAAGTTTCTTATTGTTTCCGTCTACATATACGCCAACACTACCGTCAAAGGCTGTGCCAGAATAAGTGATAGGCACATTACAGGTATAGTATCTGGTAATAGTGCCATCCTCTGCAGTGGACTCATATTCTCCAGAAATCTTTACCTTTTCCGCCTTATAATCCGACTTAATTGTAATCTTAGAGAACTCAGATTTATCACTGGTAATAGTAAAGTTTAGGACTACTGTACCCTTCAGATTGTTTGAACCCTTTACTGTTACGCTAGCTGTACCAACAGAAAGATTGTCAGCATAATCGATGGTATAGTTAACCTTAGTAGAGTCAGTCGCATCAACTCTGTTAATCTCTTTTCCATTGACCTTAACTGTAACGGTTGGCTCCTGTGAACTTCCATTGTACACAACACTATCCTTATCAAGTGTTACATATGCTTTTCCGGTATCTGTTTTTGAAAGCTCTGCTGGGTTAATTGTAAATTTGTAATTTCCACTACTGAGTTTCCCCTTAAAGTTTCCAGTTCCCTCAATATAGAATGTAGCTGTTCCAGCATTTGTATTGTCTTCACAGGTAAGTGTATAATCTGTGCCTCTCTTGAGGATATTTCCATCATAGGTAACTTTCACATCATAGGAATCACTTGTAGCTTCCTTAGGATTGCTTGCCTTTGGCTCAGCTGTAACCATATCAATAGCTGATCCCCTATAAGTCTTAGCAGTAACCTTAGAAATATCAACCATATTTGTAGTCAGAGATCTCTGAACTACCTTATATGTGGCTGTAACTGGCAACTTTCCTTTGAATGCGCCAGTTGCTGTTGGGGTAATTGTAATAACCTTCGTTCCCACATTTGCTGTTGCATCTCCGCTTTCCCCTTCATCAGATACTGATACAGTATAATCCTTGGCTGCTCCTTCTTCGTATATTGTTCCATCCATATATACGATGATATTAGGAGATGTTGCCACACCGTTATAAATCTTTTCGTATGGAATTACATAATTATTTTCCTTAGTTCCATCGTAAGAGCTATTACCAACCTGTATACGAACTATCAGGTTGTAGTCATAGTCTGCAACAATCTTATACTGGGCACTTATCTGCGTCTTTGCATCAAAATTAGTTCCTGCTCCTTTTACCACAAGTGTAGGAATATTTGTTGTGCCCGTTACATTTTTCGTATCACCTGTATAGGTCACATCATATTCAGATGTACTTAATTCCTTTGTACCAAACTTAACAGTAAAATGTGTACCTTTTTCTGGCTTCTTATCATTCCCATCATATGAGAACTCATTGCCATTAGTCCAAACTATCTCAGCCTTACTGATATCTGCTTTTAATACCCAGAAATCAACAGAGAACTTTGCACCTGCCAGTCCACCAACATTGCTGTTAACAGTGAACGTAAGGGTTTTCTCTCCTGCGGTTACATTGCTCTTTGTTGAGCCTCCCTTATCTGTTATAAGATAGGTTGCATTGCTCTTGTTAATAAAGTCTATTGTGTTTCCTTCAGAATCCTTGAATACAACATCAGTGCTCCAGTCATCTGAAAGACCTATCTCCTCACCAGTATAATAGCAAGCATTTAGCTTAGAATTATCGGTCAGTTCAACTGTAATACCCACCTCTGCTTCTGATGTTGTTGTCTTCGTCCATCTTACAGCCTCTGTTTGTCCTTCAGAATTAACCGGATTCGTAAAGTTTCCTTTACCTACCAAATCAACTACATAAACTTTTCCATTAATGCTTGTGTCTGTTGACACAATGCTAGCGGTAAAATCTGTTCCAAACTTAGGTCTTGTCTTTGCAGTGTATTCAGTATTATCAGGATCAACATTATCTATTGCTGTGACCGCTCCATTAGCCACAGTTAGCGTAGTATCATTTGTAAATGCACTTGCCTTTAACTCAATCGGATTAATTGTAAAGTATCTGTTAAAGGTAAATGTCTTTTCTTCAACGGTATATGAAATAAGCGCCTGCGCCTCTGTTGTAACATTAAGATTGTTACCAAATGTATGCTTTACTTCAACTTCATTGCCATCACTGGCTGTAGATCCTACATATCCTCTTACAGTCGGAGACTGTTCAACACCAGAATAAGGTGCTTTATACGGTGCCTGTGAATCATCTGGATCCACACCACCAATTGTAAACTGAATAGCCTTGATATCTATTGCCTTTGTTGAAGTTGTGCTGGAATTCTGATACCTAGCTGTTACTGTAGCTATTCCACCTGCCTTAACCTTAAATGCACCCGTGGATGCATTTACCTCTATGACATTTGAATCGCTGGAGGTCCAAGTAATATTTCGGTCTGCTGCAGTATTAGACAGCGTAGCCTTAAATGTTCCGCTATCACCCTTGCTATAGAGATATTTATCTGCTGTAGGATCAAGCTTATAAGGATTCAATCCAGAGCCTGCTCCTAATGCACTTGATGGGTCTGGACCACTGATTGATGTAATTGTATATGTATCACTTGCTGTAGCAGAAAGCTCGATATTGGAATCTGTCTCAATAAAGATACCAGCCTGCTGTTGTTCCCATGTTCCAGACTTAACATATGATTCTATAGTACCTGTACCATAACCAATATTCACATATCCGCTAGGTGTTGCCATTGGTATAACTACTACCGAATATGTATTGCCATATGTTACAAATCTATCCTGTCCACTTATACCACTTAGCGGGATTTCAATGTCCATCCAACCTATTGTGTCGGCATTAACTACATAAATATCCCCTGTCGTAGCCACAGCTGTTCCTGAATCCAAAACACTTGCATCAGTAAGATTCTTGTATGTTGTCGCACTGAATGTATATTGACCTACCATATCAACATAAAGCTTAAATCTAGCAGAATTAACCTTTAAGTATGGCTTGTCCGCATTAGTGTTATTGACCTTTGCATATCCAAATCCATCAATCATGGTTGGATAAAGAATTAAGAAGCTGCCTGGTGCTACTGTACCTGTTCCATAAATTGTAAAGTGGTCAGCTTCAAAATAAACATCCTCACCTACTACATCCTTCTCAACTTCTGTAACTGTATTATCATCTTCCAGTCTAAATACCGTTACATCCTCTTCGTTTGTTGCCTGAAGTTCATCAACACCCTTAAAACTAACTTGTACGCTCTCTCCATTGTCATTTGGTTGGTATTTGTTTCCACTAGCGTCCCAAATATCAATATCAAAGGCCTCGTATGCTATAAAGGTCTCATCCTCAAGGTTTCTATTAACTAAGTTTTCAAAGGATTTAGGGGATACTCTGTAAATTGTAACGGTCGAATGAGAAGGCATATTTCCAGCTACAGTAACAGTTGTGCTTCCAAATGTCTTGGAATAAGACTGATACTCAAGCTCCATATTTGGAGCACCACAGTATTTGCACAGACCATCATCACCATAGTCGCATGCTTCTCGTTCCTCTTCCTCACACCTTTCGCATCTCTTCATATGAGTACCATCACCATTTGCAATGTACTCCCACTGATGCTCGCACTCTTCCTCTTTTTCCTTATCTTCCTCTAGATCTTCCTTATCCTTTTCTTCCTCGTCCTTATTCTCCTCTGATTCTATTTCTTCTGTATCCTTCTCCTTATCTATATCCTCTTCATCTATTGTGGTAGTTTCTTCATCCTCTTTTATCTCTTCTTCGCCAGTTTCTGAATTATCAGTATCAACTGCTGCATCTTCTTTATTCTCTTCGCTTGTCTCATCTGTTTCATCTATGTATTCTGGGGAATCTGTTGCCTGAGCATCACCTGAAGACACCTGTGTTTCCTGGGTGTCTGTTGTATTATCTATATCTTCAATATTTTCTTCGCCTTCTTCGAGATATTCCTCGTCAGCCAGGTTATCTTCCTCAAGCTCATCATCAAACTGTATATGAGCTTCCTCAACCTGACCACATCTATCGCAGTATCCGTCTCCCTCACCAATTGGCTGAAGCACGTTTGCTGCATAGGTCTGCTCATCCACAAACTCTGGACATCGATTCTCTTCTGTGGCTATTACAAACACATCATTTCCAACAGTAGTTCCTATCAAGAACACTGTCAAAAAGAACGCCACTAATCTTTTGATTGCATTCAGGTTTTCTCTCATAGGCCAATTCCCCTTTTACAGTAATCCCCATTAACTGTAACTTTCCCTATTTTTGTAGCCCTACACTATTTTTGCATACCAAAAGTAAGCACAAGTATAGTGCTACAATTTATTTATCGGCTCTAATTATTATTAATTTTATAATGCTTAGGGGTATTAATTATGAAATAACTGTGAAAAGAATATGTTACTGTTGATAGTAACATTAATAAAAACCTGCTAACAAAAATCAAGCAGGAATTTCAAATATACTTTTTAAATAATTAATTGCATCACAATAAGGCTGGCGGTAGACCAGCCTTTAACTATATTTTTCTATTTATACACTTCACTTACTCTTGCATAATATATCCTTAAAAACTTGTTTAAACCTGCTATTTTTGCATGTTTCTTTGTTTTACCTTCAGCTTCCTTTTTCAGGATGTAATTGTATACAGCATTATCCTCTGGTTCAGGGTGACTCTTCAACACTCGCATAACTTCATACCCTACTTTTCGTAGCGTTGATGAACCTCTTTTCGTTATGCGCCGGTTTGAACCTACAAATTGTCCTGATTCATATGGAGGAGGATCTATTCCCGCAACAGCAATAAGGGCTTTTGCGCTATGAAGTTTTCTTATATCTCCAATTTCAGCAATCAACTTAGGTGCCAATACATCACCAACCCCACCCATTGCTCTAACAGTAGAATATTCAGGTAAACTCTTAGCAAGTTCCTTCATTCGTGTTAGAATTGTATTGAGGGTATCATCAATTGCTCTCAACACAGATATAGCTTCTTGTACTAACATTTTTGTAGATGGAGTACTTGAAGATAACGTAGGAATACCATTAGATGCCAATTCATATATTTCTTCAGCTTTTGATTGGCTCTTTTGGTATTTCTTTTCTTTAGCCCACTCACAATAGGCCACCACAAAATCATCACGACTCATTCCGATAATCAGGTCATAATGCCAGAAGCGTTCTACAAAATCACTAAGTTTATCTTTATTATTCTTTTCATCCCAACTATTAAATTTAGTTTTTAAGCCTGGCATTGTGTAATCTAACATATGAGTTAATTCTTGAAGCGCTTTAATGTGTAGTTCCATATAGAATCTGTAACGTCTCCCAAGCAACTTAAGCTCAGCATATATAGCCTCATCTTTGTCATAGTTTTGAAGCTTATACCATTTTTCAATACCATAGTTTGCTATGACAATTGAGTCCAATTTGTCTGTTTTAGCGCCACGAATGCTGTTATCTTTAGCATATTTTCTCATGGCATATGGATTTATTACCGACACAAAATATCCACGCTCAAGAAAATAAGTTAGCAATGGCAAATGGTATACACCTGTGGCTTCCATAACCAATCTTACTTCGCCATCCAGCTTCCTTAACATCTTCTCAAGTTCGCTGAGCTCACTTTCTGTATGCTGTACTTCAAACGGTTTTAATACAATTTCTCCGTATGGCTTCATAACGCATACAGTACTTTTACCTTTAGAAACATCAACACCTACGCTTATCATTCTAAACCTCCCTCTACATAAAATTTAGTAATTGTTCCAACCGCACTTATTACCATTCAGTTTAGTTGGTTACGCGGGTGTCGCTCCCTACCTGCCTAATCGAATGCTTATAATAAGGGGTTGGTTAACGGTTTTTATTGCGGATGATTAATCCAAAAAGCCCCACGTCAGACCAATTACTCCCCTTATTATAAAAAAATAAGTGCAGAAGTTAGAGTTAATTACTCTCTAACTACTACACTTTTATGGTACTAAAAGCCCCTAGCAGGGGCTTATAATTTTAAATGTATTATATTTCCACCAGACACTTATACAACAGCTCCTCGAAAGGTTCGTAATTCAATATCGAGCTCTCCTTGCTGGCCAGTATCATGTCATTTTTAGTTGTCTTAGAAAAATCTATATCGAAGTGATTACTGTTCTTACAGATATACTCGATAAATACTCGCTGGGCGCGTCCGTTACCCTCTCTGAATGGATGAATCATATTAATCTCACCAATCAGATAGGCCAGCTTCTTTGCCATCTCCTCTTTGTCCGTGACATCCAGTAGATAATTATTGGTAATAATCCAATCCTGCACCTTTTTAAATTCAATCTCAATAAACTGGGTTAGGCAGAAAATGGTGCCTTTAGAAATATCCACAGTGCGGATTTGACCTGCCCACTCATAGATATCCTGGAACATATACCTGTGAATTGCGCAAAGATGGTCTAATGAAAAATCTCCCGGAATTGGACGCTGGCTGATTTCAAAATAGCGGGCAGAAGAAAGCTCCTGTTCCACCTTGAAAAGCTCATCCTTATCCGTGATGTTAAGTTTGTTCTTTAGGACATGGGTGTGTGGATAACAGTACTGGCCATTATCCTCGTACTCATATCGATAATACTCATCCATCATAGGCTTAACCTACCGAAACATACCTAGATGTAATCTCTCGAACTACATCCTCAACATCGATTTTCTTTTCAATTATCATTCTCCCACGCTCAATCTCCTCTGGAGTGAGAATCATATCCTCCATCGCAAATGAAGCTTTGATGCTAGCGATTTTCTCGTCTGTAGACATTAGTCTCTCCTTATTTATCGTCGTAAACTTCATAAAACTGAACGCACTCCCCATCTTTCGTAACGCGTTACACCATATAACTATGTTTCATTATATCACATTTCGAATCCTAAAAAAACAGCTAGCCGGTAGACCTCAAGCTCTTGGTATTACTCAAGCGAAACATTCTACGTTGAGCGGAGTAATACCAAGGCTTGTAGGCGTAACCGGCTAGCGTGGTTATTTATGCATTTTGAATTTTTCCAGTATAAAGCTGGTAGTATTTACCGCCTTCACCTATGAGCTCCTCGTGTGAGCCTCTCTCAATAATGCGTCCCTGATCAAGAACCATGATACAGTCAGAGTTCCTAATGGTAGAAAGTCTGTGGGCGATTACAAATGTGGTACGACCATGCATCAGCTTATCCATACCATCCTGTACAATCTTCTCAGTACGTGTATCGATAGATGATGTAGCCTCATCAAGGATAAGCACTGGTGGATCTGCGATTGCAGCTCTTGCGATGGCAAGCAGCTGTCGCTGTCCCTGTGAAAGGTTTCCACCATCTCCACTGATTACTGTGTCGTATCCCTGTGGTAGTCGGTGAATGAAGCTGTCTGCATTAGCAAGCTTTGCTGCTGCAATTACCTCTTCATCAGTGGCATCCAGCTTACCATAGCGGATATTGTCTGCAATAGTACCTGTGAAAAGATGTGTATCCTGAAGTACGATACCAAGAGACTTACGCAAATCAGCCTTCTTAATCTTGTTGATGTTAATGCCGTCGTAACGAATCTTTCCATCAGCAATATCGTAGAATCTGTTAATCAGGTTAGTAATAGTAGTCTTACCAGCACCTGTAGCACCTACAAAGGCAATCTTCTGGCCTGGAGTAGCAAAAAGCTTGATGTTGTGAAGTACTGGTTTGTCTGGGTTGTAACTAAAGTCAACATCGTCAAATACAATATCACCAGTGAGCTTCACATAAGTGGTTGTGCCCTCTGCCTTGTGGTAGTGTTTCCAAGCCCACATACCTGTACGCTCTTCACACTCAACGATTTCGCCGTTAACCTCCTTGGCATTTACAAGCATTACATAACCATCATCAACCTCAGGCTGCTCGTCAATAAGATCAAATACTCGCTCAGCACCTGCCATAGCAAGTACGATTGACTGGAACTGCTGTGAAATCTGGTTTACCGGCATGTTAAACGCACGGTTAAACTGAAGGAATGCAGCCAAGCCACCAAGTGTAAGACCTGTCCAGCCGTTGATAGCAAGTGTTCCACCTACTACAGCACAGGCAACATAACTGATATTACCCATCTGCATATTTACAGGACCGATGCAGTTTGCAAGTCGATTAGCCCTGTAAGCATTGTTGTAAAGCTCCTCGTTAAGCTCATTAAACTTCTCCATTACTTCTTCTTCATGGCAGAATACCTTTACAACCTTCTGGCCCTTCATAATCTCTTCGATGTTACCATTTACGGCACCGAGAGCCTTCTGCTGCTTGCGGAAATAACTACCTGAACGTCCAGCCACTGCTGCAGTGGTAAATGTAATTAGGACAATCATGACAATAGTAACGATTGTAAGTGGCCAAGATGTCATCACCATGTATATAAATACTGTGACGATAGTGATTGCACTATTGAGAATCTGTGGGAAACTCTGTGAAATCATCTGACGCATTGTATCGATATCATTGGTGTAGATAGACATCACATCGCCGTGAGCATGTGTATCGAAGTAGCGAATTGGCAAATCCTCCATCTTCTCAAACATATCATCTCTAAGAGAACGAAGTGTACCCTGTCCAACAAAAATCATTGTGTAGTTGTACACGTATGTCGCAATTGCACCAAGTGCATAATAAGCAATCAGCTCCTTAATGGCATCTGCAAGTGGACCGAAGTCCTTACTTCCGCTTTCAAGCATTGGCACGATGTAACTATCAATAAGAGTCTGCATAAATGCAGTTCCCTTTGCATTACATATAACTGCTATAAAAATACCTATAACAACTACTATCAAATGAAGCCAATATTTGCTTCCAATATATTTGAATAGGCGGCCAAGGACTCCGCGTCTTTTAGCCTTCTGCTCTGCAGTTAATTTAGGAACTGCTCCTGGTTGTGGTCCTCTAGGCATTGTCCTTACCTCCTTCCTCATCTACTTTGTCAAAGTCACCGCTTCCAGCACCTGTCTGCTGCTCGAAAATCTCGCGGTAAATCTGATTTCTGGCCAACAATTCCTCGTGTGTACCAAAATCGTCAATCTTACCATCATCCATAACGATGATTCTGTCAGCATCCATTACTGATGATATACGCTGAGCAATGATAAGCTTTGTTGTATTTGGAATTTCCTCACGGAAAGCCTTTCTAATCTTAGCGTCTGTAGCTGTATCTACAGCTGAAGTTGAATCATCTAAGATAAGAATCTTTGGCTTCTTAAGAAGAGCTCTGGCGATACAAAGTCTCTGGCGCTGTCCACCAGATACGTTGGTTCCGCCCTGCTCTATGTGAGTGTTATATCCATCTGGGAACTTCTCTATAAACTCATCAGCACAAGCGAGCTTTGCTGCATGCTTAACCTCATCATCACTAGCGTTCTTATCGCCCCAACGAAGATTCTCAGCAATTGTTCCTGAGAAAAGTACGTTATTCTGTAGAACTACAGAAACCTGATTTCTGATAGTCTCAACATCATAATCCTTTACATTAACGCCACCAACAAAAACCTCACCTTCGTTTACATCGTAAAGACGTGAAATCATTGAAACCAGAGTAGACTTAGCAGAACCAGTTCCACCCAACACACCGATTGTTTCGCCTGAGGCAATCTCAAGGCTTATATGGTCAAGTACTGGTCTGTCTGCTGTCTTATTATAGCCAAACACTACATCCTTAAACTGGATAGAACCATCCTTTACCTCATAAACTGGGTTCTCAGGATTTGTGATTGTACTCTTCTCCTCAAGTACCTCGTAAATACGCTGCATGCTGGCGATTGACATTGTAATCATAATGAAAATCATAGCAAAGAACATAAGTGAGAAAAGAATGTTCATACAGTAGCTGAAAAGTGAAAGAAGCTCACCAGTTGTAAGTGTGCCATCTAAAACGATGTACTTTGCACCAAGCCAGCTTATAAGGATAATACAGGTATAAACCACCACATTCATGAATGGCATTGTAAACGCCACCATCTTCTCAGCAGATGTGGCTGCCTTGTAAATACCATGGCTGCCATCTGTGAATTTTTTCTTTTCAAACTGCTCACGTACATATGCCTTTACAACGCGCATACCTGTGATATTTTCCTGAACAGATGCATTTAGCGCATCATACTTCTTAAATAATGTATCAAACAATGGGCGTGCCTTTACCATTACAAATCCCATAACTGTAAGAAGCACAATCATGGCAATCAGATAGATTGAAGCCAAGCGCGCGTTAATTCTGAACGAAAGAATCATAGCTACCGCAACTGTAACTGGTGCTCTAAATCCCATTCTCAAAATCATGATAAATGCGTTCTGTACGTTTGTAACGTCTGTTGTAAGACGTGTTACAAGACCGGCTGTTGAAAACTTATCAATATTCTCAAAAGAGAAGGACTGAATATTTTCAAACATTGCCTTTCTAAGATTTTTAGCAAGTCCAGCAGATGCCTTACTTCCTAAGATAGCACCCATAATACCGCCAAAAAGGCCAACTACTGCGCATCCAAGCATCATTGCACCGATTCGGTAGATTTCACTCATATTTCCTGAATTAACACCAGTATCCACAAGGTCGGCAATTAGAAGTGGAATAAACATTTCCATTGCAACCTCGAGAATCATAAATACAGGAGTGAGCAAAGCTGATGCCTTGTATTCTTTAATTTCCTGCAAAATTCTCTTAACCAAGTTCTATTCCTCCTTTTTTAGCTCTATGTAGGATTTATAATCCTCAGCATTCTTTCTTAATTTTTCCATAACCTCGACCATCATATCGATCTGCTCCTGCGGAATATCTCTGGTGATGTAGTCATCAACATCCATAATCTGTGCCTCCGCCAGACTTGTAAACTTCCGTCCTGCTTCAGTCACCACGATTTGCTTCTTCCTGCCATCGCCATCCACCGGTGCCTTTGCTATGTAGCCACTCTTCTCAAGATACTGCAGCATATCAGCCAGGGTTGATTTTGGAAAATGAAAAATCTTTTCCAAATCCTTTTGGAAAATCGGTTCCTCCTGGCGCTCCAAATAACCAAGTAACCAAGTGTGCTTCATATTGCACTGGCCTTCGCTAGTCTCTATGACACCACGACTGACAGCATTCCTGATTTCACGTGACGCACAATCCATAATGAATCCCAAATGAACTCTGCTGTCGAATTCTTTTTTTATCATAGTTCTCCTTTCTAGCTTATTTATAGCTTAGTTTCCTAGCATATTAAGTAAAAAACGCCGTTTGTTCGCCCCCGGAATGTTCGCTTCCGAATATTCCGATTCCGAACTAAAATGTATTATAAACCCTAAATTGTGTCCAAGCAACAAAAAAAATGTTAAACTTCGGTTAAAAATTCCACGAGCGTTTTTTTCCGTGGTATAGTAGACAATGAACAAGATAGGACTCAATTGTACTGTTTGTATATAATTTTCGAGGGGCAAATAATTAATTAAAGGAGTAAAACTATATGAGAGAAAGAAGCAAGGATTTAAGAGTTAGAAGAACTATTAATTCTATAAGACGTGCGTTTTTTGAACTGGTATTGGAAAAGAACTATAATGAGATTTCGATTACCGAGCTTACAGAAAGAGCTGGTATTAATAGAAAAACTTTCTATTTACATTTTTCATCACTTGATGATTTTGTAGCTGAGATTGAGGAAGAGATTGTCAGTGATATCTTAGACCATATTGGAAAGAACGCTGAGGAGTTTGATTTACCTGGATGTATCACAAACTTCTATCTTTACCTTGAGTCATGTAACGAAGTACAACAGAAACTTCTCTGTGATGATCACTACTCATTCTTCTATGAGTCAGTAACAGAGGGCGTTCTTCGTAGTGCACCTTTTGCAAAATTCTTTGAACGCACAGATTATCCTTCTATTGTGCGTTCTTACACAATTGCCATCACATATATTTATCGTGACTGGCTCAAAAATGGAAAGCAGATTCCATTTGATACTCTTACAACTCAGACCAGCAAAATCATCGAAAATGGTTATGCGGGCATATCAAAAGGAAAGATTCCAGCTAAATAACTGGAACCTCGAAAATCAAATATTAATCGGAGTGACGGGATTCGAACCCACGGCCCCCGCGTCCCGAACGCGGTGCTCTACCAACTGAGCCACACCCCGTAATACGCATGTTAAAAGTCAAGCTAATGCTTGACTTTTAGCTTGCCACAGCACACCCCCTTGCCGCTAGGCAATCCTAGATGGGTGTGCTTTCTTATTGTTACAGAATGAGCTTCATAGCTCCATAAATTCCGGCATCATTTCCAAGTGTAGCCAATGTAATCTTGGTACTCTTACATCCATGGAATGCAATCTGGTTAAATCTGTACTCTACTTCATCAATAAGGTATTGTCCAGCCTTAGACACTCCACCACCAATAACGAAAGCTTCTGGATTAACAACACAAGATATTACCTGAAGACCCTGAGCTAAGTACTCACATGCACGCTTTGCAATTTCCTTTGCAACAACATCGCCCTTCTTAGCCTCATCAAATACAGCCTTTGCGTCAAGTGGCTCAACTCCTCTGAGTGAACTTGCATCGTCATTCATAGCTAAACGAATCTTTGCAAGACGTGCAATACCTGTAGCTGAACAATACTGCTCAAGACAACCCTTATTACCACATCCGCAAGCATTTTCCTCTGTATAATTGACTCTGATATGTCCAATCTCACCTGCTGCACCTGCTGCACCACTGATAATATCATCATTGATGATAACACCGCCGCCTACACCAGTACCAAGTGTAACCATTACGGAGCTTGAATATTCTTTAGCTGCCCCCATCCAAGCCTCGCCGAGAGCTGCAACATTCGCATCATTACCAGCCTTTACCTTAAGACCACCAAGACACTCTGAGAATTCCTTCTCTACATTAAATACGCCCCATCCAAGGTTTACACAGCGATTTACAACGCCGTCTGCTGAAACAGGTCCTGGAATTCCAATACCAACACCTGAAATATCGTCAGAAGAGATACCCTTCTCTTCCATTTTCTTAATTACTGTCTGAGCTAAATTCTTAAGAATATTAACTCCTCCGTTAGTTGTATCTGTTGGAACCTCCCACTTCTCGAGAAGCTCACCCTCTGTGGTAAACAAACCACACTTGCATGTTGTTCCGCCTAAATCAAGGCCAAAACCATACTTTGCCATTTCATTTCTCCCTTTCATACCTTATTCTGTTACCGTCGTAATCTCGATATCTGTAGCATTGTCAGGTATCGATCCCTCTGGAACTTCCGTTCCTTCAAATGTTTGTGTAATTATACGATACGACGGTTGATCTGCTTCTTCCTGCTGGTCCTCTCCGGGATGCTCCTCATCAAAAACTCCATAAGGCTCTTCCTCATCAAATTCGCTGAATTCATTTTCATCAAACTCAGGCTCCTCCATCTGCTCCTCCGTGCCGATGAACTCCACTGGTCTCTTAAAGCCTATTGGCTGTAGTCCTTCGTGGATTTTAGCCATGTAATCCTGCCATATCTTGGCCGGATAAGTAGAACCCTTCAATCCCGGAACCTGCTTTGGAAGGTCGTAACCCACCCAAACGCTAGTCGTGTAATAATATGAATAACCAACAAACCAGCCATCTCTATTGCTATTTGTTGTACCTGTCTTACCAGCAACCGGCATTTCACTAAGGTTAATTCCCTTAGCCGTTCCGTCAGTCACTACCGATTGTAGCATATCTGTCATCGTTCGTGCAGCATTTTCTTTATAAACTTCAACTTCTTCCTCGTCTTTTTCGTATATAATATTTCCCTTTGCATCTGTTATCTTCAAAATGCATGATGGATTGCGCATGTATCCATCATTAAAGATGGTGGCATATCCCTTTGCCATCTCAAGAGGGCTCACCCCTACTGTCAATCCCCCAAGACATGCTGCCATTCCATAATCATCCTTTTCAATGTGTGAAAAGCCTAATTTCTTTAAATATTGTATACCAACCTGTGGTGTTAGTTCCTCATAAAGCTTCCAGGCTATGGTATTCTTTGACTTTGCTACTGCTTCACGCAAGGTTATCTCACCTGCATATGTGCCACCTGCATTTTCCGGTCCATCCTCAATTTCTTCATCTATCACAATCGTATCAGGCGTATATCCTCTCTCTAAAACAGGCGTATATACAAGCAATGGCTTTATTGAACTTCCTGGTTGCCTGAAGCTCTGATATGCTCTATTCAGCGTATATCCGCTAACATCCTGGCTTCTTCCCCCAACTATTGCCACCGCCATTCCTGTTTTATTATCAATTGTTACAGCTGCTCCCTGTAGTGCATAAATACCCTCCTCATTCACATCAGTGAATTCTTCTAGTTCTGTATCAATGACCTCCTGGAGCTGCTGCTGCATATCAATATTTATGCTCGTATAAATTCTATACCCTGATGTAAACAAACTCTTATTCCAGGTGTTATACATCTCATCGTAAACGGCTTCGTAATTCTCTCTACTTTGCGTTGTTTTAAAATCATTTTGGAATTCGAACCCATTCACTTCCATCAAAGCCCGTGTAGCACAGTAATATATATACGTTTCCACATAATTATTCTTTGTACCATTAGTTCGACTAAGAATTATCTGCTCCTGCCTTGCCTTATTATAGGTACTCTCACCTATCACTCCATCCGAATACATAGAATTAAGTATCAAGTTCCTTCTAGTCAGTGTATTTTCTGGATTAACAATAGGGTCATAATAGGTAGGACTGTTTGGTATCGCCAGCAAATAACATATCTCCGACAGTGTCAGTTCACTAATATCCTTACTGAAATAACCTTTTGCTGCTGCCTGAATTCCATAATAGCCGTTGGCAAAATACACATTGTTTAGGTAAAACTCTAAAATCTGATCTTTGGAGTACTTTTTTTCCATTTCAGAGGCAATATAAATCTCCTCCACCTTTCGCTGCCAGGTCTTTTCACTACTTAAGAATATTGTCCTTGCCAGCTGCTGGGTAATAGTACTTCCTCCCTGAGTAATCTCCTTATCTCGCAACACCGCAATAAGTGCTCTTGCAATAGCTTTATAATCCACACCATCATGTTGATAGAATTTCTTATCTTCAATTGAGATAATGGCCTGTGTAACATAAGTCGGAATCTGCTCGAATGAAATATAATAGACATCCTTCTCACCTTTCAGCACCGATATTGTATCTCCATTAGCTGCATACACTTCGCTCGTCTCAATCTGTCTAAAGGTTTCTGGGCTGGAACGGCGCACAATACCTACAGCCTCCGACTTCAAATCGGAAACAATAGACGCATAACCACTCACATAATAGTAACCAACACCGGCCACAACCAGGAGTAGTAGCAGGATTTGAACTTTTATTAGCCTCAGGATTTTTTTATCCCTTGCCCTAATTGCATGCGCACTTCCACTCATACCTCAATTGTAAACATTTGCCTGTTTATCCACAATACAAGCCACTTTTTCTCCACAGATTGTTCAAATATTCATAATGGTTCTTCTTTGACATATTCGATTTTAAAATTTGTTTAGTTCCCTTATATCCCTTGTATTTAAGGCACTGGACAATTATGATAGTATTAGTTTGGTTTATATCCCAAAATCTATGCTTTTGGGGTGAAATTTAATGATAATATTAGGGAGGTTTAACGTGGAAAAAGAAAAACTTGGCGTAACAAAAAATAACGAAGATATTATCGCCTATACACTTGTAAACAAAAATGGTATGCAGGCTAAAATCATGAATTATGGCTGTAACCTTTTGGAACTTTGGGTTCCAGATTCAGAGGGTATACTTTCAGATGTTGTACTTGGATATGACAAAATTGAGGACTATTTCGTAAACGGTCCTGGTTTTGGCTGCTGCATCTGTCCAAATGGTAATCGTATCGGTGATGCAAAATTCACTCTCAATGGTGTTGAATATAAGCTTGATGTAAACGATGGTAAGAACAATCTTCACTCTGGCTTCAATCCTATGCATAAGCGCATTTGGGATGTCGAATCTGTTGATGACAGCCATATCACTTTCACATGCCACAAGGCTGATGGCGAGTGCGGATTCCCAGGAGAGATGGATATCACTATCACTTATACTCTTGGAGATGACAACTCTTTAAAGCTTGAATATAGTGGAATCTCAGATGTTGATACAGTTTTCAACCCAACTAACCACAGCTACTTCAATCTTAACGGTCACGACACTGGTTCCGTTATGAATCACATTGTTTGGGTAGATGCTGATAAGTATACTCACACAGATGAAGCTTCTATCCCACACGGCGAGCTCCGCGACGTTAAGGGAACTCCGATGGATTTTACAACTCCAAAGCCTCTTAGCAAGGATACTGATGCAGATTATGACCAGCTCAACTGGGCAGGCGGCTTCGACCACAACTACTGCTTAAATAATCCATCACTTACTAAGCCATCTTGCACTCTTGAAGATCCTGAGAGCGGCAGAAAAATGGAAGTTTATACTGATTTACCTGGCGTTCAACTATATGCTGGCAATTACCTTGATACATCACATATTGGTAAGGGTGGCGTTACCTACGATAAGCGTTATGGCGTGTGCTTCGAGTCTCAGTACTTCCCAAATGCACTCAACGTACCAAGCTTTGCACAGCCTATCGCCAAAGCAGGCGTAAAAGCTCACTCAACTACAATTTATAAATTCGTATAAAGTACATAGATATAAAAAGAGCCAACTCATAGCGAGTTGGCTTTTTTAATGCGGCTCATAATCCAGGCAAGCGCGAGCAGGAAGGCTCCATGCCGGGGAAGGAGGGTGCCCCTTTAGGGGAGTTCCCTTGCCCGAGTATGGAAGGTGGCCTGCGGGAGCATGTAAACCTTGGATGCCGCTATTATAAAAATGCTTTAATCTGCTTGTAGATTCCTTCAGCGTCGAGCTCATACTTAGCAAGAAGCTTTACAGCTGGGCCTGACTCTCCGAATGTATCCTTTACACCGATGCGAAGCATCTTTGTAGGGCACTTCTCAGAAAGAACCTCTGCAACGGCTCCACCAAGACCCCCAATAACTGAATGCTCTTCAACAGTAACAACCTTACCTGTCTTTGAAGCGCTCTTTACGATAAGATCTGCATCGATAGGCTTAATTGTATGGATATTGATAACCTCTGCATCAATTCCGTCCTCTGCAAGCTTCTTAGCAGCCTCAAGAGACTCATTAACCTCAAGACCTGTAGCAATGATTGTAAGGTCCTTGCCTTCCTTAAGAACAACACCCTTGCCGATTTCAAACTTGTAATCTGCATTGTCGTTGATTACAGGTACTGCAAGACGTCCAAATCTAAGGTAAACTGGGCCATCCATCTTGTAAGCAGCCTCTACAGCAGCCTTAGCTTCTACATCATCTGAAGGATTGATGATTGTCATTCCTGGGATTGTACGCATAAGAGCGATATCCTCGTTACACTGATGAGAAGCGCCGTCCTCACCTACTGAAATACCAGCATGTGTAGCACCAATCTTAACATTAAGATGTGGGTAACCAACTGAGTTACGAACCTGTTCAAAAGCTCTACCTGCTGCGAACATAGCAAATGATGAGCAGAATGGAACCTTTCCTGTGCTAGCGATACCAGCAGCAATACCAACCATGTTTGCCTCTGCGATTCCACAGTCAATGTGACGCTCTGGGAACGCCTTCTTAAAAATACCTGTCTTTGTAGCCTCAGCGAGATCTGCATCAAGAACTACAACATTATCATATTTCTCACCTAAAGCAACGAGAGCGTTACCGTAGCTCTCACGAGTTGCGATTTTCTTAACATCTGCCATTACTCTTCACCTGCTTTCTTTAATTCTTCCATAGCAATTGCATATTCTTCATCGTTAGGAGCCTTTCCGTGCCATCCTACCTGGTTCTCCATGAATGAAACGCCCTTGCCCTTAACTGTCTTCATAACAATTGCAGTAGGCTGTCCCTTTGTCTCTCTAGCCTCTTTGAAAGCAGCGCGAAGCTGATCAAAATCATTTCCATCAGCGACCTCTACAACATGGAAGTTGAATGCTCTGAACTTGTCTGGAATTGGATATGGGCTGTTAACATCCTCAATGCGACCATCTATCTGAAGACCGTTGTTATCAACGATTACACAAAGATTATCAAGCTTCTTTGCAGCTGCAAACATTGATGCTTCCCAAACCTGACCTTCCTGAATCTCACCATCTCCAAGAAGTGTATATACACGATAGCTTTCATTTGAAAGCTTTGCAGAAAGAGCCATACCAACGGCTACAGAAATACCCTGTCCAAGTGAGCCAGATGATGCATCGATACCTGGTGTGTGCTGTACACATGGATGTCCCTGAAGATGTGAACCAATACTACGAAGAGTCTTTAAATCCTCAACTGGGAAAAATCCTCTCTGTGCAAGTGTAGAATAAAGACCTGGTGCAGTGTGTCCCTTAGAAAGCACAAATCTGTCACGATCTGCCTTCTTTGGATTCTTTGGATCAATATTCATCTCTTCAAAATAAAGGTATGTAAATACCTCTGTCGCTGATAATGATCCACCTGGATGTCCAGCCTTAGCTGCATGAACACCCTCAATGATGCCCTTGCGGACCTCAGTAGCTGTTTTCTTAAGCTCTTGATTAGTCATTTTTCTCCTCCTAATACTTAATATCCAACGCCTTTATTGGCTATGAATAATCATATAATTATCTCATCTCATCAAGCGTAATCAGCATAATATTTTTAATCGCTGATGAAATGGTAACAGCGTTTTCATGAAATCCTGCGTTCGAGAACACAAGATAAAATGCATCCCCCTGCCTATGAAGCTGCTTAGTCTTCTCAATAAGCAACTTCAGCTGCGCAACCTCAATTGGTTCGTGATTGTAATAGCACTGAGCAAAAATAGTAGCAGATTTGCCATCACACTTTCCTAATGAAACCAAATCAAATCCATCTGTTGTGCCTGCCTCGTCATCATTTACCCACCAGTTTCCTATTTCTTCAACAGTAAATGGTAACTGATTCTTCTCGCTTTGGTCTGCCAGATACTCACCACAAATCTTGATGAATACGGTCTTCATGTAGTCATCCAAAGATTCCTCAACGGCTGCCCATAGCTTTTCAACATTTCCACAATTGTAATCATCAACATTTGGTACAACAAACTTGTACCAAAACAATGTGCTCGTGTTTACGATTGAATAACGTGTTTTCTTTCTATTTGTAATCTCAGTAATAGCTGTATCCTTTGTACAGATACCAATTGCCATTAAGGAATTCAAATATGGAACAACAACATCCTTTGGCTTCTCAACCTCTGCAGAAATCTGATTAACACGATTCAGCCCCTTTGCCAAGGTTGCCAACATATAATTATAATATGCAAGCTCTCTAAGCTCCGTCGCCATAACCTTTTCTGGATTAAGGCCAAAATTTGTGTTTTTATCTAAAAATAGTTTTACTGTAATTTCTTTAAGTTTATCATCTCTAGTAATTGGAGAAAGACCATAGCCTTTAAATCCACCAATTCCCAAAAGATTTGCTACTCTGACAAGATTATATGGTATACCACCTGTGATTCCATATAAATATGCTGCCTCTTTTGGACTAGCATCCCCAAAGAATTGGCAGGAATCATAAAATCCTAAGGGTTTAACCTCTAAATCCAAGCTGATATCCTTAGACCATATAGCTTTCTTACCATTAACATGCTTGTCAATCAGCACAAAAGCATCTGAGCAGAATATCAATTTAACCGGAAGGTCCTTCCATTCACCAACTACATAGTCGTGTAGAAGTCTATCAAATTCGGAATCTGCCTTTACGAAGTTTGGATATTGATCGATTATAATGAGCTGCTTTTCCTTTGATGCTCTCTCACTAATCTCTTTACAGAAACTGGCAGCATCCAGTGCTTCCATTCCCATCAGCTGCCCTAAGCGTTCAAGCTGATGCTTTCCCGTAGTTTCATATGCCTCAAAGAATATAGCATTCTTTTCCTGTGCAAACTCCTGTAAAAGCGAAGTTTTGCCAACACCAATGGAACCAGATACTACTGCAACAGAAACAGTTTCTCCCTCATAAAACCCATTTAATTTCTCGATTTCATTTTTTCTTCCTATAAACATAACACCTCTCCTTTACACGCAGTACGCGCGTGCAAATCTATGGTATCACGTTTCAACTATTACTGCAATATTATCCAAATATTACGATTTTGTTTTTATATTTCTAAACTATTTTAGCAATACTTGTAATAACTATTGTTTACTTTAGCATTATCTACTAAATTATGCAATAAATCGTTCTCTTTTTTTACCTTTTAAGGGCGAAAAAAAGACCTGAGATATCTATTCTTTTAAGTATGTTATAATTCTTATATACCCTTTTTATTTGTTGAATGAATTGTGAGGACGTGCATATGCCTGGATTTATCACTCATCTAACCTTTGGAGAACAAACCTTATCATTCATAGATTCAAAAGAAACAATCTCTATTTTAGACACTCATTCCACCTGTTTTGGCCTGGGCCTACAGGGGCCTGACATATTTTTCTATCATATTCCGTCATATCTTTTATATAAACTGAATATTGGTAATATCATGCACAGGCAAAATGTAATGCTATTCTTTGATAATCTAATCAACGCCAGAAACTTCATGGACAACGAAAAAGATCGAGCTGTATGTGATGCTTATATAATTGGGTTTATAGGACATTACTCATTAGACGTAGCTTGTCATCCATATATATATTATAAAAGCGATCATTTTAATAACCTTAAACGAGGTCACGCCTACGATTTTGGCAAACACGTTTCATTAGAGACTGATATTGATCACATTCTGCTAGATCACTACTTCCACATTCGTCCAAACCAATTCGACTACGCTGCCGCAGTACGTCCAACTAAAGATCAGAAAATAATAATTGCTAACCTATTACATTCTGCTATAAACAATACTTTTCCAAACAATAAAGTACGTCTTTGTACAATCAAAGGCGCTATAAATTCATTTATAAAGCTTAACAAAATGATGCATGACCCAAAAGGTAAGAAGAAAAAATGCATTAGAAATATAGAACAATTTATTTTTAAATGCTGTGTAATATCTGCCATGATTCCAAGTGACACAATAATAAAATACGTAGACCCTTGTAATACGTTACACAACACTTGGCATAACCCTTGGAATCCGATTATTCCTCGTACTGAAAGTGTAATAGACTTGATTAATAAAACCATGCCACAGTATCTAGACCGAATTAAGCTCTATATGCTTTCCTGCGGCAATTTAGATAATATTAATGATGAATTAGATTCTATAATAGAAACAGATCGCTATCTTCACTATAGAAATCAGCTTCTAGCCAATTTAAGTGATTTAAGCTATATCAGCGGTCTACCGATTAAAAATTAATAGTATAATGAAAAAACCTTCAGAATTTATCTGAAGGTTTTTTACATAATAAAAGTGCCCAGAGTCGGAATCGAACCAACGACACGAGGATTTTCAGTCCTCTGCTCTACCAACTGAGCTATCTGGGCACGAGTTGCGGGAGATGGATTTGAACCACCGACCTCCGGGTTATGAGCCCGGCGAGCTTCCAGACTGCTCCATCCCGCGATGTTAAAAAGATGGGCGGTGGTGGATTCGAACCACCGAAGCAATTTGCAGCAGATTTACAGTCTGTCCCCTTTGGCCACTCGGGAAACCGCCCATATTTACAAACTATATTCAATTGAATGGGACCTACAGGGCTCGAACCTGTGACCCTCTGCTTGTAAGGCAGATGCTCTCCCAGCTGAGCTAAGATCCCACAGTAAATATTGAATTTGAACGACCCCAGAGGGACTTGAACCCATAAAATAATGGAGGGGTGAGCTATGAAGTATGTATGTGATGTATGCGGGTATGTTTTTGATGAAGAGCTGGGAGAGCCAGATTGGGACGTTGAACCAGGAACAAAATTTGAGGATTTGCCAGAGGATTTTGTATGCCCAGTTTGTTTAGTCGAGAAAGAACATTTCAAACCTGTAGAAGAGTAAAACCAAATCATAGGAGGAAACTAATATGAAGGTATACTGTTACGAACGATGTACAACTTGTAAGAAGGCATTAAAGTGGTTAGATGATAATGGGATTAAGTACCAACTAATGGATATAAAGGGAGACCATCCTGATGAGAAGACTCTTAGGGCTGCTCACAAAAAGAGTGGTGTCGAGCTGAAGAAGTTTTTTAATACAAGTGGACAGCTTTACAGACAGATGGAGCTTACAAAGAAATTACCAGAGATGTCTGATGATGAAAAGTTTAAGCTTTTGGCATCAGACGGAATGCTTGTAAAACGACCACTTGTTATTACAGATGATGCAGTGCTTCTTGGATTTAAAGAGGCTGAATGGACAGAGGTGCTTAAGTAGACTAGAGGCAACAGGGAAGAGAATGGATTACTCGGATAAAAGCCTGGGACATATACCAACATAATAGGGAGACGAATACTATCAGAAAATTCTCGGCCTAAATCTTTGCAAAGATGGGCAGGAAGTTTTGGATATCGGCATAGGTAAAAAAATAGAGTTAATTCAGAACTATGAAATCCGCATTAAGATAATAGGGGGAGTTATGACAAAGGAATTATTCTTTCAGGCAATTATAAAGCTTGTTGCAGGGATTGTTATACTTGGGGCATTATTATTTATACCTGCAGGTACCTTTAATTATTGGAATGGCTGGCTGTTTCTGGCAGTTCTCTTTATTCCAATGTTTATAGCAGGCATCATTATGATGTTTAAAAATCAAGAGCTTCTCAAAAAGAGATTAAATGCCAAGGAAGAGCAAGGGGAACAGAAGCTGGTAGTGCTCTTTAGTGGAATAATGTTTATCGCAGCCTTTGGTGTAGCGGGACTAAATTTCAGATTTAAGTGGATTGTTTTGCCTCAATGGGCAATTATAGTTGCTACCATCATTTTCTTAATAGCTTACATTTTATATGCAGAGGTAATTAGAGAGAATGAATTCCTTTCAAGAACTGTAGAGGTTCAGGAAAACCAAAAGGTTGTAGATACAGGGCTTTATGGAATCGTGAGACACCCAATGTATTCAGTTACCCTGTTGTTATTTGGAGCAATGCCTTGGATTTTGGGCTCCCCAATTTCTTTTATAATTATGCTTATCTATATTCCTATTATTGTAAAAAGAATAAAAAATGAGGAGCAGGTTTTGAAGGAAGGACTTGAAGGTTACAGCGATTATTGTGAAAAGGTACGCTATAGAATTATTCCTTTCATATATTAGAGACACCCGGTATTTACAGACAAAAGAGGAGAATAACAATGAAAACTGTAGTAATCAATGGGCAGAACCACAAGGGCTCTACCTATCACATTGGAATTGAACTTGCTGAAAAAATAGGCGGGGAAATTACAGAGTTTTTTCTACCAAGAGATTTTGGTGAGTTTTGCGTTGGCTGTACCAGTTGCTTCTTAAATGGCGAAGATACCTGCCCACATGCCAATAAACTTAAACCAATCACAGATGCTATGGATGAAGCGGATGTTATTATTCTAACCAGTCCAGTTTATGTTTACCACGCTACGGGTGCTATGAAAGCGCTGCTTGACCACTACGGTTTCCGATGGATGGTACATCGACCTGAGGAGAAGATGTTTAAAAAGCAGGGCGTGGTTATCAGCACTGCAGCAGGCGGGGGAATGAAATCAACCAATAAAGATATGGCAGATAGCCTACATTATTGGGGAATACCAAAGATATATAAAATTGGAATGGCTGTTGCGGCGATAAGTTGGGAGAAGATTTCACCAAAGAAGATGGAGAAGATTCATAAAGAAACTGATACGCTTGCTAAGCAAATCATAGCAAATAATGGTAAGGTAAAACCGGGGTTAAAAACAAAAGGTTTCTTTGGAATATGTCGTTTGATTCAAAAGAGTGGATATAACCCAAAGGATATGGAATATTGGAAAGAAAAAGGATGGTTGGAGAAACGCCGTCCTTGGAAGGAGAGATAAACATGGTAAAACACATTATTTTATGGACACTGAAGGATGAGCTTTCAGCAGAGGAAAAAGAGCAGGTAAAGAAGGGAATCAAAGAAGGACTTGAGGGGTTGGCTGGAAAAATTCCAGGAATGATTGATATAAAAGTTAATATCAATGGACTTGCCAGTTCAAATGCAGATTTGATGCTGGATTCTTCTTTTGAAAGTGAGGAAGCTCTTAAAGGGTACGCAGTGCATCCAGAGCATGTTGCAGTTGCTGACGGAAAGGTCAGACCTTACACAAAAATTAGAAGTTGCCTAGACTTTGAGGTGTAGTTATTTTGGAGGAAAACATGAGTAAAAAACTTGCAGTTATATTCCCAGGAGTGGGTTACCATGCAGACAAGCCACTTCTTTATTATTCAAAAAAGCTTGCCAAGAATAAAGAATACGAGACTATTGAAATTAAATACGAATTGCCTGAGGCAGGAACGGTGATAAAAGCAGATGCCGAAAAGCGCCAGCAGGCTTTTGACACAGCCTTTGAGCAGGTGACAGAACAGTTAAAAGATATCGTATTTACGGATTATGAAAAGGTGGTTTTCATTGGAAAAAGTATCGGTACAGCCTTAGCAGCAAGATACAACATGACCTATGAGTTAGAGGCAGATCAAATCATTTTTACACCTATAGAAACAACCTTTGCGTTTGTTAACCCTTGTGAAGGCTTTGTATTCCACGGTGATGCTGATCCACTCTGCGACACAGATATGTGTACACAGCTTTGCGATGAATTATCACTTACTTATGTGGTAATACCAAATGCAAATCATTCTCTTGAAACGGGGGATGTGATGGTGGATATTGCCAACCTTCAAACAGTAATGGAGTTGGTTGATAAGCTGATATAAAAGATTAAGTAATAAGGTTAGGAATTAGAAATGCAACTTATATTTATTAGACACGGGGACCCAGACTATGAAAATGATACGCTTACAGAGAAAGGACATCGTGAGGCACAGCTTCTCGCAGATATTATTGAGCAATATCGTATAGACGAAGTGTATCAGTCGCCTCTTGGTAGAGCAAAAGACACAGCGGCCTACAGCTGCAAGAAATTAGGTATTGAACCGGTTACTTTAGATTGGCTGAAGGAGTTTCCTGCTCAGGCCGACCCTAATATTTCCGAGGATGTTCGTAGAGCATATGCTAATGAGCTTCAGAAAGATGAGACAACTGGTGAATACAAGTCTCATATTCTTTGGGATGTGTTGCCATCATATTATATTGACCATCCAGAGCTTTTTGATAGAAATGGTTGGAGGGAATCCAGTCTGGTAAAGGCTAGCAATATGCCGGCTCTTTATGATGAAGTAACTGGCGAGTTTGAGAAGTTTTTGAAGGCTAATGGCTACGAGAAAGAGGGAATGGCATACAGGGTATCGCAAAATAACGATAAAGTAATCGCATTCTATTGCCACTATGGACTTACATCCTTGTTACTCTCATATCTGTGGAATGTATCACCTTTTGTGGTGTGGCAGTTTACGGCCTTGGCTCCAACTTCTGTTACAGAGGTGGCATCCGAGGAGAGAGAAAAGGGAATTGCTACATTTAGAACTCTCCGTGCAGGAGATATATCGCATTTACGAATCGGAAATGAGGAGCCATCATTTTCGGCAAGATTTTGCGAAAGATATGAAAACATGGATGAAAGACATTAAAGAGAGGAATTATTATGTCATATTTAATTAAGGATACAACAAAAGAAGAGCGTGAGCAGATTGTTAAGGAGTCTCTTGGAAATATTGAGGCAAACTGTGACGGCTGTATGGCAGGTTTGGCTGAGATGTATCAGGATTACATTGATGGTAAGAAGGAACTCAGAGATATAAATATGGAATTCAATGCCAGATATGTTAAGGACAACGATATGGAGACTCGTGGTTCCAGCTGCGTGATGTAGAACGACGGAGTAGTGGAGAAAGGTGTTATGAAAACTATTACAAAGGGAGAAATAAAGGGAGAAGACAAAAATGCAAATTGGAAGTTCAAATGATACAGCGGCTGTAAAGGCACAGTATGCAACATCAAAGAGATACGATGTTAGGGTTAATTTTCACGACATGTATTCAACAAACAAGCAAGGATATAGCGACTGGCTTGTTTCCAACTATGATATCCGTGAAGGCATGAAAGTTCTTGAGCTTGGCGGAGGACCAGGCGGCTTGTGGGTAGGAAGAGAAGACATTATAGCAAGATGCAGCAAGTTCGTATTTACGGATTTTTCTGAGGGAATGCTTGAGACAGCTAAAAAGAATTTAGGTGAGCGCGATAATATAGAATTCAGAGTGGCTGATATTCAGAATCTTGATTTTGAAGATGACGAATTTGATGTGGTAATTGCAAATGGAATGCTTTATCACGTGCCGGATTTGGAAAAAGCACTGAGTGAAGTTAGAAGAGTATTAAAGGATGGTGGAGTATTTTACTGCGCTACTTTTGGAGAGAACAATTTCACAGATAAGCTTGCTGAGTGGTTTGAATTAGGCGGTGAGGAGTTCCACCCTAATCACAATTTTACATTACAAAATGGCGGAGAGAAGCTCCAAAAGGAATTCAAGGAAGCGAAAGTAATTGTCTTTGAGGATTCTCTTCATATCACTGAAATGGAGCATCTTGTAGAGTATCTTCAGAGTCTTGCATCTTTTAAGGCAATTTTAGATTTACCAGTTGAGAAAATTAGAGAGATTCTTTCAACTCATTTTGAGAATGGTGCAATTGATTTGCCTAAGGAATATGGAACATTTGCCTGCCAGTAAATTATAGGTTTTTGATTTTCCTCAGAAAATCAAGAACCGGACATGGACCAATATTTTCTGAAAGAAAATATTGCTTGGCAAAGCCAAGTTCTTGTGGGCTTTTTCCTTAAGTAGCCCACAAGAAGTCATAGTTTTTTATTCTTACAGATATCATAATCAGGTATCTGGATATTAATAGAGGTGACTATGGAACTAATAAAGGGAAGACCAGATAATATAGAGGGACGTTTGCCAAGGGAGGTTCGTACTTACGATTTTTTAGATTCGCTTGGAATCGAATATGAGAGAACAGACCACGAAAGGACGGATACCATGGAGGCCTGTAACAAGGTCGATGAGATTTTGGGCGTAGTGATTTGTAAGAATCTATTTCTATGCAATCGTCAGAAGACGTCATTTTATCTGCTGATGATGCCAGGAGATAAGAAGTTTAAGACAAAGGAATTATCATCACAGATAGGCTCTTCCAGACTTTCATTTGCAGAACCGGAGGATATGTTGAAATACCTAGACATCGAGCCGGGTTCTGTAAGCATTATGGGACTTATGAATGACAAGGACAATGCTGTGCAGCTCCTGATTGACGAGGATGTTCTTAAAGATGATTACATCGGATGTCATCCGTGTGTGAATACATCAAGTATGAAATTACTCACGGAAGATGTGATTCAGAAGTTTCTGCCAGCAGTGGGACATGATTATAGGACTGTTCACTTGGTTGGGGAAGATTAAAGAATTATTACGGAGGAGATTGGATATTCTGTATTCAAAAGTCATATAATAACATAAATAATATAAAACACAATTTGGAGAGTCGGTTTGTCAAATGTTTTAAATACCAATCTATTATCATTTCTAGAACTAATAATGTACGAAACAGGATATCTATCATATAAATCGATAATGGCACTTAAATATAGTTTTTTCTTTTCACCAGGTATTTTAAATTCGGTTACATCTGTTGCCCATTTTTGATTTGGTGCAGTTGCATAGAAATCTCTTTGAAGAATGTTTTCAGCTACAGCCTGTGGTGTTGAAGATATATATTTTTTCTTTTTCTTTCTGATAACAGAATGAACATTTAACTTCTTCATTATCCTGTGAACACGTTTTTTACTATAATTCGTGTGATTAAAATGATTGATCCAAGAGGTCATTCTTCGATAGCCTAAGATATGATTAAAACGCGCATCATACTCTTTAATAAGATTTGCTAGTTCAATATTTTCCTGTTCTTGAATAGGTATTTCTCTATGCAACCATTTATAATAAGCAGCTCTTGAAACAGATAACTGCTTACACATCCAGTTAATACTCCAGCCTTTGTTTTCATAAAAGTATTTAATTGCCATATACTTTGATTCATAGCGTTGTTTGCCGAGCCTCACATCCCTTCGAATTCTTTCACTTTTTTTAATAATTGTACCAACATGTCATTTTCTTCTAACTGACGCTTAAGTCGTTTGTTTTCTCTTCGAAGACGTTCTAATTCATCTACTTCATCATCAGTTTTATGACGACCACGTTTATCAGACAATCCTTCTTCACCAGTAGCATCATATTTTCTAACCCATGAATACACTTGACTATATGAGACATTATACAAGCTAGCCGTGTCTTTATAAGCTCTGTCATGCGATAAACAGTATTCAACGATTTCTTTGCGCTCTTCAATAGTGGTTTTTCTTCTTGCTTCTGCCATATAGACCTCCCGCATAGGATTATAATCCTTGAGTTCTCTATTAGCATTATATAATAAAATCCAATGATGTAGAGTTGAAGACGAAGGTATACCATGTTTAATGGCAATATCCTCTAGCGACCCTTGTCCTTCAAGATACTCTTCAATTATTTGTAGTTTTTCCGAGGCAGAATAGCATCTATTACCACTAGATTGAATAAATGCATTTTCGCCAAATGCAAGATATTTACGAACCCATCTTTCGAGCATTTTATAATGACTACTTTCGCCATGATTAATGCCATACTTATCATATATTTCTTGGCGTGATAAATTTCCTTCGAGATAGTCTCTACACGCGGCAATCTTTAATTCTGTAGAATATTTAGACATAAAAAACCCCCTTAAGTAGATTTGGTTATTTACCATGTCTACTTAAGGGGGAGCATATCATGATGTCGACTCTCTTTTTTAGCTGAGATAATTGAGTTACAATGAAAAAAATACATCTTGAAGTTAATAACATTTGTGATATGATAACAATAGATTTTGTAAAATACAATTGCGCTAAATTGACATAATTTAGTAAGTAGAGAATAAAAGGAAATAATAATAAGAGGTTTTTATCATGAACAAGGAATTTAATATTCAGGAGTATATGACACGAGGTGTTGAAAGGGTAGTTTCAGATGCTATAAAAGCAACTCTTAAGAACCCTAAAGAAAGTGCTTACATGGCTAGATTTGCAATGGCTACAAAAGCTGCTTCGAAGAAAAGGGCAAAACTGGAAGCAGAGGGTGAGCATATTCCTCCATTTTTAATTGCTAGTATAACAAGCAGTTGTAATCTTCACTGTGCTGGTTGCTATTCCAGATGTAATAATGCGACTAATGATACTGAACCTGTTCATCAGCTTACAGACGATGAGTGGCTTAAGATTTTTGATGAAGCAGATGAGCTTGGTGTTAGCTTCATTCTTCTTGCAGGAGGTGAGCCACTTCTTAGAAAAGGTGTTATAGAGTCTGCTGGCAAGAAGCAGAATATACTTTTTCCGATTTTTACGAATGGAACCTTCATGACAGATAAGTATTTTGAGCTGTTTGATAAAAATAGGAATCTTATTCCAATAATGAGTATCGAGGGAGAGAAAAAAGCTACAGATAATAGACGCGGTGATGGTGTTTATGATAAGCTCATCTCAAATATGGATGAACTTCAAAGTCGCGGACTTATTTATGGAGCTTCAGTGACTGTGACAACGGAAAATCTTAATGATGTTTCATCTGAAAGCTTTATAGGTAGCCTGTCTGATAAGGGATGCAAGGCTGTTATATTTGTTGAGTTTGTTCCAGTGACTGATGATTCAAAACATCTTGCACCTGGTGATGATGATAGGGAATATCTTAAAAATGAGATTATGAGACTGAGACAGGAGCATCCTGAGATGGTATTTGTATCTTTCCCTGGAGATGAGAAGAGCTCAGGAGGATGCATTGCTGCAGGGCGCGGATTTTTCCATATCAACTCACATGGTGGCGCAGAACCATGTCCATTTTCACCATATTCGGATATCAATGTAAAGGATACTTCTCTTAGGGAAGCTATGAACTCAAAACTATTCAAAGCGTTGCAGTCAGAAGGAGTGCTTATGGATGACCATGATGGTGGATGCGTTTTGTATGAAAAGAGAAAACTAGTTGAAGAAATATTTTTAGCATAATTTTAGGAGGGTGAATTTATGGAATTTAACACTAATATTTTTGACCAATATGATAAGAAGTGGGCTTTGCTTACCGCAGGTGATAAAAGCAACTTTAACACTATGACAATTAGCTGGGGCGGTCTTGGAACCATTTGGAACAAGCCGGTAGCTACAGTTTATGTAAGAACATCTCGCTATACACACGAATTCATGGATAATAATGAATACTTCACAGTAAGTTTCTATCCAGAAGAATATAAGAAAACATTAGGTGTTCTTGGCTCTAAGTCAGGTCGTGATATGGATAAGATGAATGAATCAGGTCTTAATCCTAAAGAAGTTGAGCATGGTATGACTTTTGCTGAAGCAGAGGTGACTCTTGTTTGTAGAAAGCTTATGTGCCAGCCACTTGAGCCTTCAAATATGAATCCAGATATTGCAGAGCAGTTCTATGGAAAAGAAGCACAGCATGATATGTATATTGGTGAAGTAGTAGGGATAATATAGTACATCTGAAATTGCAAGTAGAAATTTTACTATATTATTTTGTGCAGATTATCATCTTATCATTAGACGAAGAATCCCGATATAGAAAGTACCATAATAAATCAGTAGAGATACTGAGTACAGTAAAGGGCTATCACTGTTAAATATGGCGATAGCCTTTTGCTTATTAGTCTAAGGAGGGATAGCCATGCTGGTAGTTGTAGTTGTGATAGTTGTATTATTCGGTATAGAAATAATTAGAGTAAAGAATATTAGTAATGATAATGGAAAAGAAGAACTTCAGATGGAGGAAATCCCCCTTCAGGATGATTGGAAATGATGAACTAGTAGCTTATATATACAAGCTATAGCAGATACGCTATGGCTTGTTTTTTTATGTCTGATTTTTGTACAATTCATATATCCTCAATATTCGTAATTCTGTTGCATTCAACACCTTAGAATTACTATAATAGACAAATACAAGGCGGAATTTGTGGTATTCAAATTTTTATTATGTATACGGATATATTTTTGAAGATAAATATTAAGCATTAAGGAAGGAATTAAATATGTATTACGTACCAGATGGAACTACTCTTGCAGGTTTTTATGAATGCAAAGAGTGTGCAAACAGATTTTTATCTATACAGGTAGGGCCAAGCCTTGTTTGCCCATATTGCGGTGAGCAACCAAATATGGAAATTGGACCAGATGAAGAAATGCCAGTAGCAACTGAGACAGCAAAGTTACTTTCAGTAGTACAAGGCGAGGAAGAGGTAGAGCGAATGGATGCCTTGCTTTCGTTGGCCGTGACTGGTGGAGATTATGATTGGATGTAGCGTAGCTAGGTAAAATTGCTAAATAGCTTAATAATAGGAGGGAGAAAAGCCAAAGAGTCGAGACTGTTTATTGGCATTAAGAGCGCACAGATACTGGACGAAAGAATTGTAAAAAAGTTGGTTATAGTTCTTTTGGCAGTTTCTGGAATTGTGTTAGTTGGGATTAATTTGTAAAGGTAGACTTTAGTGATGATATTTTTAATGCGACATGGAGAAGATGATAATACAAGACTGGGTGGCTGGAGCGATTAATATTATCAAATGTATAGAAGAGGGATTTCAATATACCAACAAGGAAGTGCGTTATAAAGTTGGACATGCGGAAATAGTGCCGGTAGATTGAGATAATGACGGGCAGACAAAATAGGAGAGGGTAAAACAACATGAGCAATGTTATTTTCCTTGATGTAGATGGGGTTTTGAATTCAAAGTTTTGGGATAATGAGCATCAGCGTGAAATAAGTGAGGGGAAATACGTGGATGTAGACTCGGTTAAGCTATTTTCAAAGCTTGTTAAAAAGACTGATGCAAAGGTCATTCTCCATTCTGGGTGGAGATTTTGGTTCGATGATAAAATGAAACCTAATAGGGCGGAAGCAAGATTCTTTACAGATGTCTTGGAGAAAGAAGGGATATTAATATCTGGAGTAACTCCAGATTTAACTACAGAAGAAATTCGAAAAGCTAAGAAATTCAGTCTTGTTAAGGCTGACGAAATTCTTCAGTGGCTTAAAGATAATCCCACTGATAATTGGTTGGTTATTGATGACCTAGATCTCCATAATAGTGAGATTACAAGCCATCAGGTTAAGACAGACGCAGAGGTTGGCCTTACAGAAAATGATGTTGAGAAAGCACTGGATCTACTTTTAGGGAATGTTGGGTGTAAGTAGTAATGACTTCAAAGGAAATTACTGGAATGGAAAAACTAAGTGTAAATGGAATTGAATATGAAATCAAAAAGCTCTTAGGAAAGGGCAAGGGTGGATATTCATATTTAGCAGAAAAAGATGGCAAAGAATATGTAGTGAAACAGATTCATCATGAGCCATGTTCTTATTATCAGTTTGGAAATAAAATTCAGTCTGAAATAAATGACTACAAAAGATTGTCGGGTATTGGCATCAAGATGCCTGTAATGATTGATGTGGATGTGGATAATGAGCGCATCGTAAAAGAGTTCATAGATGGAAAAACAATTTATGATCTTGTTCTAGAAGATAATATGCAGCAGGATTACATTGCTCAGGTAGAATCCATGTGTAAACTGCTATATCCAGCAAATACAAATATCGATTATTTCCCAACCAATTTTGTAGTTAACAATGGCGAGATTTTTTATATCGATTATGAGTGTAATGACTATATGGAAGAGTGGAATTTTGAAAATTGGGGGATTAAATATTGGTCAAAAACTCTAGATTTTTTAAAGTATGTAGATGAGCATAAATGAATTAAGAGGAAAATATTATATGAAAAAGTATAAGGTAGCTGCAGTTATAATGATAATACATGGTGGCTTTATGGAACTTGGTGGAGTTCTATGTATGATACCAGCTTTGTTATTAGGAGCTGATCAGTTTGATATTGGCCAGTATTTTGAATTTAAGCTTCCATATTTTCAAGATAATCTTTATATGATGATGGTTATGGGGGCATTATATGGAGTCATTAGATTAATTGGAGCAATAGGTCTGCTTAAAAATCGAATGTGGGGGTTAGTTTTATCAGTAATAATTTCCACAATTACTATTACATTAATGATGTTTTTATTACCAGCAGGTATTATGGATGGAATCCTTTCAGGAAGTACCTTGATTTTAATGTTAATGCAATTTTATGGAGATAAAAAAATAGTGGAATAAATACTGGATTAGTGTACAAAGGGGATAACATGAAAACACGAGAAGAGGCATTGGTCTACGGCTTAACATTCGCATATACGTATCAGGAAGCTCCTTTTCATGATCCAAACTGGCAGCTTATTAGAGTAAAACCTAGTAAGAAAGCTTTTTGTGGACATATGAAAAGGATGGATACATTTGCCTAAATTTAAAATGTGACCCTGAATGGAGGGATTTTTGGAGAAATACCTATGCTGCGGTTCAGCCTGGGTATCATCAAAACAAAGAACATTGGAATACAGTTATTTTGGATGGCTCAATACCAGATGAGGATATCAAGAGGATGATAGCTGAAAGTTATGACCTTGTGACTGATTCTCCTACAAAACGTATATACGAAGCAGTTAAAAGAATTCCAAAGGGCAAAGTGGCAACCTATGCTCAGGTAGCTGCAATGGCAGGAAATCCAAAGATGTGTAGAGCAGTTGGAAATGCTCTTCATAAAAATCCAGACTTTGAGAATATACCTTGCTATAGAGTAGTGAATTCCAAGGGGGAGCTAGCAGGTGAGTATGTTTTTGGTGGAGCCTGGGCACAAAGGGAGCTGCTAAAAGCAGATGGAATAGAAGTTATTGATGGGAGAGTTGATTTAAAGAAATATGGTTATACGGGGGATTAACACTAATGAAAAAGAGAATTGTTGCATTACTATTTGTGGCAACCATGCTACTGACATCTTGTGGTAATGCTTCACAGACAAACACTACGCAGCAGGAATCAGCAGAAAAAACAGACACAAGCGCCCTTGATAAATACAAGGATATGTCCGCAGAAGAGATAGTGGCATCACTTACACTGGAGCAGAAGGCTGCTCAGATGGTACAGGGGGCTTTTTACAATGTTGATTACGACGACATGAAAGAACATGACTATGGTTCAGTTCTTTCAAAGTTCGAGGATCTTCCTAATCCTACAGCAGAAGAATGGTATGAAATCGTCAGCCAGTATCAGAGCAGTGCACTTTCTTCTGAGGCAGGGATTCCATATATCTATGGGCAGGATAGCGTCCATGGAGTGAACTTCGCATACGGTTCTGTAATCTTTCCACAGAATATTAATATTGGCGCAGCAAATGACCCAGAGCTCACCAAAGAGTATGGAGCACTTGTTGGCTCAGATATTGTGCACACAGGCATGCTTTTGAATTTTTCACCATGCGTGGATGCAGCTCAAGACCCTAGATGGGGCAGGACTTATGAGTGCTTTTCTGATGACAACGAGATTATCAAGAATCTTTCCACAGCCTATGCGGAAGGACTGTTGTCTGAGGGCGTGGTGGTATGTGCCAAGCATTTCTTCGGTGGTGGATATACAGCCTATGGAACAGGAGAGTATTCAGGTAACACAGAAAGATTAATCGACCGCGGGGATGCAGATATGTCCCAGGAGGAGATAGATGCACAGCTATCAGTTTATGAAAGTCTCGTAAATGCTGGCGTGCAGTCCATTATGGTTTCTCACTCATCTCTTATGGGCACAAAGATGCATGAAAATGAAAAATACCTTAGCTATCTAAAAAATGAGTTGGGATTCGAAGGCTTCATTCTTTCTGACTGGGATTCGTGTATTATGTGCTACCTCCCAGGTTCGGAAGGTGGTTACGCAGTGGCAGATGTGCTAACTGGGGAAGCTAGCACATCAGGAACACTTCCGATGCCATATTACTCATCTGTTGATGAGATTGGAACTGGAAAATGCTGGCACGAAGCTGGCTGGAGTGCGAAGTAAGGGAGAAAGTAATTGAAAACAGTTGTATTACTTTATGAGACATGTTGTATTTATGAAATCGTAATTACGAATTATTTCCTTCAGTATAGTGGTCGTGAATTAGTATTTGCGACTATGGATGGAAAGCCTGTTACAGCGCAGGAAACTATAGATTTCTGGAAGTTTCATAAGACATTATAATTGAAAGAAGCATATAGAGGCTTAATATGAAAATAGAACACATAGCAATGTACGTAAATAATCTTGAGGCTGCCAGAGATTTCTTCGTCAAATATCTAGGTGGAAAATCTAATGATGGCTACCACAATAAGAATACAGATTTCCGTTCTTATTTTATTTCTTTTGAGGATGGTGCAAGGCTTGAAATAATGAATAAGCCAGATATGGTTGATATGGATAAGCAATTAAATAGAACTGGGCTGATTCATATCGCATTTTCGGTTGGAAGTAAAGAAAAGGTGGATGAGCTGACAAACATATTAAAAGAAGATGGCTTCGAAGTTGTCAGCGGACCTCGCACTACCGGCGATGGATATTATGAAAGCTGTATTGTGGGAATTGAGGGAAATCAAATCGAAATAACAGTTTAACGAATTACTAAAACTGAAGGGCAACAAACAGGAGAAGAGATTATGCCAAACGAAAACGGAACCTGGATAATGTATGGGGTAGAGTGGGATGACCCAGAGTGCCTTCATACTGTGGATGATGCAATTGCATATATTAATGAGATTGGATTCTTGCCTTTATTCAAGAACGAGATTCCTGGCTTTTCGCTGGAGGAGCGTACTGTTCCTGAGTATTGGTGGAGTGGAGATACAGAGGTGGATCCGTGGGAGTGGCGAGAGATAATTGCCCGCCGTGGAGAAGTTGCTTATGGCAAATTCTTTGACAAGAAGGCAGGCTTTATTTCTAAAGAATGGCTCCCATATTTTGCAAATTATAGACGTGATGGCTATGATTTTGATTCTCTTTGGGAGGATGGCAAAGCTTCTCGCAGACAGAAAAAGATAATGGATTTATTTGAAGAGAATGATGAGCTATATTCTAACGAAATCAAAAAACTGGCAGGTTTTGGTAAAGGTGGAGAGAAGGGCTTTGATGGTACAATCACCGACCTTCAGATGAAGACATATCTTACGGTAAAAGATTTCCGTCAGCGCAAGAACAAACAGGGAGAAGCCTATGGTTGGCCAATTGCTATATATGCAACACCAGAAAATCTCTTTGGCTATGATTATGTAAGGAGTAGATATAAAGAGAATCCGTCTGATTCAAAAGAAGCTATAGCTAATCATATAAGAGATATTTACCCTATAGCTACAGAGAAGCAGATACAAAAAATAATAAAGTGATATAGAAAAGGGGGATAAAAATGGCGTTAATACAAGTAAACTACTTATCAAAAGCTTTATTCAGAGAGGTGCCTGTGAATGTGATACTTCCGGTGGATCGTTTTGATGCAGACACTAATAGATATCTAAATGGAAAAGATCGTAAGTACAAAACACTTTATCTCCTGCATGGTCTTTTAGGAAATTATACTGATTGGATTAGTCAGACCAGAATCCAAAAGTGGGCAGAAGAAAAGAATCTGGCGGTAGTAATGCCATCTGGTGATAATGCTTTTTATTTCAATTCCAGAACACCTTGGAATGATTATGGAACATTCATCGGAGAAGAATTGGTGGAAGTAACCAGAAGAATGTTTCCGCTCTCGGATAAGCGTGAGGATACCTTTATTGCAGGTCTTTCTATGGGAGGATTTGGTGCACTTCGAAATGGTATCGTATATTCGAAGAATTTTAGTCATGTTGCAGGATTATCTTCGGCAGTGCATATTTTCGAGGATACCTCAGAGGAAGCAAATATTGGACTGTTTGATAACATAGAAGAAGCTTCAAAGACCAACAAGAACCCTTGGGTGGCTGTAGAAGAAATGCTTTCTGAAAAGCGTCCTATTCCAATGTTTTACATGGCATGTGGAACAAAGGATGACTTAATGCCTGCAAATATTTCTTTCGCTAGAGTAAAATTTTTATCGGAAAATTAAACAAATAAAAAGAACATCCTTCTTTGTGATAAGATATTGGTTTGCGAAACAATACTAACAAGGGAGGATGTTCTTTTATGGAAGAAATTATAAAGTATTTCGCAGATGTTTTCATCACAAATTTATATGATGCTAAGATTGATTTTTATAAGAATCCACAATCGTTAGCTGAACTGGTCATTGCAACTAAGAAGGAAACAGATGAGTTGGGACGATTGTTCATTCAGTCTGTGCTGCAGGAAATGGATACACTTTTAAAGGAATTACCTAAGAGAAAACGCTTATGGAATGTAGAGCATAAGGCAGATGCCAGACAGGTTCTTACAACTCTTGGAAGAGTTACTTTTACAAGAGCACTATACGTTTCAAAGAACACTAATTCAGATGAGAAGGAAGAATTATGCTATCTGTTAGATAAGTTGATTGGTCTAGGCGATAATCAGCAGATGACAGAAGACGTTATGGCGAACATTTATAGTGAAGCTGTTCAGACTTCATATCGGAAGGCTGGTGAGGTAGCATCTATTCCTGAAGGGGTTACTAAAACAACTGTAAAAAATCTGCTTCATAAAACAAAATTCCCAAAGAATTTCCAGATTCCCGAAATTAAAAAGGAAGTGGATTATTTATATATAGATGCAGATGAGGATCACTATCATCTCCAGTTTAAGGATGTGCGTGGTGATTTGGAGTACAACGATTATGGCAGAAAGCTAAATGGTTCTATTAATAGGATTATCTACGTATTTGAAGGAATAGAGCCCGAAGCACCCAGAAGTAAACGAAATAGACTTGTTGGAACACACTATTTTTGTCGTGGAGATGAACAGGACAATAAAGAGTTATGGAAGGAAGTTTTTGATTATGTAGAGGCAACATATGATGTAGAAAAAATAAAGAAAATATATATAAATGCTGACGGAGGAGCATGGATAAAAACTGGATATAGAGGTTTAGCCAATGTAACATTTGTATTAGATGAATTTCATATATCAGAGCATGTTTCTAGAATGATTTCACACATGAAGGATTCTAAAGATGATGTAAGGATTGAAATATATAAAACGATAAGAAGCAAAACAAATGCTGATTTTCTAAAACTGGTTGATAGATTAAAAGAATACACTTCCTCAGAAAATATACTTGCAAAAATATCGGCATCAGCTGATTACATAAGTTCAAATTGGATGGCAGCTAAATATCGCTTAAGAAAACATGAAGGAGTGTTGGCTTGTTCGGCAGAAGGGCATGTATATCATGTGTTATCTAGTAGAATGAGTACGCAAGCGATGGGTTGGAGTAAACATGGAGCAAATCAGATGGCTCGTCTGCGTGAGTATTATTATAACGATGAAGACATGCTTGAACTTGCAAAATTCCAAAAAGAAGAACTGCCGATGGCAGCGGGGGCAAAAGAAGTTATATTGACTGCTAATGATGTCCTGGCATCAGAAAAAAACAAGAGAAGTCAGCTATTGCGAGAATACGGTAAATATTCAGAGGCAATTCATTCAAGCATGAGTGTTCAAAATAGTAAGCAGCTATTGTTTATGTTGAATGGAAAGCTGTAAAAAGGGAACAACACCTGACGGTGTTGCCTTTAATAAACGTGCTTCGCACAAACCTAATCTTTCATTTGCTTGATTTACAGTGTATCTGCCCAGAAATGGGAGTCAAGGATGCTACGCACCTAAGGCTGAAGTCCTTGACACCCATTTCAAGGCAGATAAAATATCAACAAGCAAACGAAGGATTAATTGTCGTACAAAAAAGTACGGCTTTTAAACCAAAATCAGAGGCCTGCGGAGCAGGGCTTCCTTTTAGAATAGAAAAATAGTAAGATAATCACAAATCTAATTCTTGTCACAAAAACACAGGGATAGTCTTTTCTGTGATTTCCGAGTACAAATTTACGCTGCCATTTCTTTCAGAAATTATTTACAGGAGAAAGGTATTGAGGTAACCTGGGATGAAGATGATTACGGTCATGACTGGGATTTTTGGGATAGTCAGATTAAGAAGGTTCTAGATTGGTTGCCTTTAGAATAAAATACCTGGAGGAGAGTTGGTATGAGGACTGTGATTACATAGAAATCGACACAACTGATTTGGACCTGAATACAGTGTCATTTACTTATGGGGATTCCCATCCCACCTTCAGTGATAAGGTAAATGATGGAAAAGAATATAGAAAGAAGCTCTATACATATGATGAGATTCTTAAATTAATAGATAAGTATGGATTACCTCAGGATTGGAATCCTGATGGTGAATTTGGACCAGAGAGATATATAGAAGTTCATGTGTGGAGTGACAGAGGGATAAAACAATGAGTATTACAGTAAATTTAAGATACAAAGGTGTAAATGGTGCAGCGAAGAAATTTGCTGAGGAGATGATTTGGTCCTGCGTCAAGATTTAGTACAAATTAAAATGAGCGGTTCTGTCAGTTAAGCAACTGACAGAGACTTCACCCTTTCATACAATTTTTCATATTCATCAGGAGACAAGTAGTCGCAGTGACTATGAATCCTGACGGTGTTATAGAATGCTTCTATATATTCAAATACAAGCATATAAGCATGCCTGTAATCGGTGATGTTAAATCTATTAAGCCATTCTCTTTTGATTAAAGAATGGAAGGATTCGATGCAGGCGTTGTCATAAGGATAGCCGCTATGCGAGTAGCTGCGCTGCATCTTTTTCGTAGCTTCTTGCCAGGCCTTTGAAACATACTGACTACCACGGTCAGAGTGGATAATTAAAGGTAAATCGGTATTGCGTCTAGCCTTAGCTTTTTCAATAGTTTCAATGACTGTAGAAACCTCCATGGTTTCTGCAAGAGTCCAGGCAATGATTTTCCTGGCAAATAAGTCCATGACACAGTTCAGATATACGAATCCGTTCTGAGTCCAAATATATGTAATATCAGTGCACCAAACAGCGTTTGGGCGGTCTGGATTGAATTGTTCATCAAGTATGTTGTGAAGCTCTTTACTAAAATCAGAGTCTCTGGTTGTAGTAGTCCAAGGCTTCACCCACTGGGCTTTAATGCCCATTTCGCGCATGTATAAACCTACAGTGCGGGTAGATATGGTTTCGCCAGAATCACGAAGTTTCTTAGCTATTTTAGGGGCTCCGTAGTTCTGTTTAGAATCATCATAAATCTTCTGGATTTTCTTTTTTATCGAATCTTTTCGTTGTTTTGTAGTTGAAACTTTACGATTAAGAAAAGAACGATATCCAGAGCGAGACACACCTAAAAATTTCAGCATTCCAGAAGTAGAAACACGGTGTCCTGTAACTTTAGATGCCTCTACCTTTGCAGAAACTTCTGTATAGATAGCTTCTGTTAGTCTTTCCCCAGAATGCTGATGGCTTTTTTTAACACATCAAGTGCATCCTGAGCATCACGCAACTCTCGTTTGAGACGAGCAATTTCTTTAGCTTCGTCTGATTCATAATTGCCAGATCCTCTGACGGGAATATCACCGTCATGGTCTCTATACTGGGCTTCCCAGCGAGCTAAGGTGCTAACACCTATTCCTAGATTCTTGGCGCATTCAGCTTGGGTTAAATCAGGATGTTCTCTACGATAGTTGATAGCATCCAACTTGAATTGCTTGCTGTGTTGTTTTCTTTGACGTGACATAATGAGTTCCTCCATTTGTTGATTATACAATACTTGAAGGGGATATCTCATTTTGTTTTGTACTATTTAGATGCTAACACTAATTAGAAGTGGAACTGTTGATGCCATTAGAAATGAAAGTGGAAATCTCCGCTATGAATATTACATTGCTTTGGATGATCCAGAGACTGTTCTTTTGATTGATAGTTGGAAGAATCAGGAATCAATAGACATTCATCACGCATCTCCTATGATGGGCAAGATAATGGAGCTCAGAGAAAAATACGACCTTCACATGACAGTGGAGAGATATGTTTCGGATGATACTATGCCTGATAGAGATGAGTCATTTATAAGAAAATAATCAAATAATATTAGAGAGACTAGAAGGATAATAATGATATGGCATCATGGATGGTACACCTTAGGATAGCAGATGAACTGTTGAACAGAATTGATGATTTGGATGAGACTGCTTTTGTATTGGGAAATATTGCGCCGGACAGTGGTGTTCCAAATGAGGATTGGTCGGTATTTACACCACCTACAAATGTAACTCATTTCAAGACAAAGCCAGAGGAGAGAACCTTTATTGACATAGATAAATTTATTACAGAATATTTCTCGTCAGAGGCAATAAATGGTTATACCCAAAAGGAATATTCATTTTTCCTTGGCTACTATACTCATCTTTTGACTGATATTGAGTGGTCAAAAATGGTTAGGGAAGAGGGAGTAACTGAAGAGAACGCTGCAAAGGAAGGCATGTCTTATCAGGATTTCATCTGGAAAAATAAGGAAGACTGGTATGATCTTGATTTCCGTTATTTGGCGGACAATCCAGAGTTTAGAACATTTCGTATATACGAAAATGCAGATGATATAACAAATGTTTATATGGATATATTTGCAAAGGATGCTTTTGAAAATAGACGTGAATATATATGCGGCTACTATCGTAGTGATGACCATGGTGACCTTTATAGAGACTACAAATATCTCTCAAAAGAAAGATATGACAGTTTTGTAGATGAAGCAGTTGATATTATCAAGAAGTTAATTTAACGAATTACTAAAAGTAGAGGGCAGAATAATGAATAACACTTACAAAGAAGCACTAGAATTTTGGAATAATGCATTTGAAATGGATGATGATGCAAAGAATGAATATAAGCAGGAGTATGATCCTGTGGATGGTTGGAAAGAATTATGTACATCAGCTAAACTGCAAAAAGTTATTATTGAGCAGCTTGCGGATCAGAATAGAGTTTTGGATTATGGATGTGGCGAAGGCTGGGCTGGAATAACTATAAATAAGTCAGGCTGTAAGGATGTAACCTGTGTTGATGTTGGTGAAAATGCAATTGAGCTTTGCAAATGCTTTATGAATCATTTCAACATAGAAAAAGGCCTTAGAGCAGAATGTGTTTCAACTGACTGGCTAAAGAATGAACCTGCAGAATCATATGATGGCATCTTTTGCAGTAATGTTGTAGATGTTTTGCCAGCTGATGTAGCTTTGGATATCATAAAGAATTTTGCAAGAATAACTACCAAGGATGCCAAGCTTGTTATTTCTATGAATTTTTATGCTGAGCCTGTCAGTAAGCCGGAGAAAAAAATAGAATTCAAAAATGAGAATGAAATGTATGTAAATGGAATTCTCAGAATGATTTCAAGAACAGATGAGGAATGGTCGGAGATTTTTAGCCAGTTCTTTAATGTTGAAGAAATAACATATTTCGCCTGGGATGGGGAAGACGAGGAGACTCGAAGAATTTTTGTTATGAGTAAGAAATAGGGAGGACACCATGAGCAGCGACAAAAAGTATTTATTTGAAACAGAGAGATTAGGATTTCGCCATTGGAATGAGGATGATGCAGAGGTCCTTTTTAGTATGGCAAAGGAGCCAGAGGTAGGACTTCCTTGTGGTTGGCCTGCACATACAAACATAGAAGAAAGTGTTAATGTAATAAATAATGTTTTCACTAATGCAGAAAATTATTGCTTGTGTCTGAAGGAGACAGGAAAGCCAGTTGGTACAGCGGATTTAATGTTCCACTTTGATAATGATACTGAGTGTGAGTTGGGTTATTGGCTTGGAAAAGAATACTGGGGACAGGGGCTTATGCCTGAGGCCTGTACAGAGCTTCTCCGTAGAGCATTTGAAGACTTATATGTTGAAAAGGTATGGTGTGGCTACTATCAAGGAAATGAAAAATCTAAGAGAGTTCAGGAAAAGCTTGGCTTCAAGTATCATGATACTCAGGAGAAGGTGAAGCTTCAGCTTTTAGATGAAGTTAGAACAAATATCATGAATCTGATGACAAAGGAAGATTGGTTGAAATTGGTTAATTGTTAGGAGTAAATTAATGGGATTTTTTTCAGAGATTGATGGAGAATTAAAACCATCCGATGATTATTTGGCAAACCATACACTGGAAGGCTATGAAGATGGCGACATGGAGCATGATGATTACGAAGTTGAGGATGATGATGTCGCCATGTCTGTTATGCGAAAATGCAAGGATTGTGGAAAGGCATTTACTTTATCTGGCGCAATAAAGGAGTTTGATTCCTATTTTGATGGCGAGTTCTTTTATATGGAAGAATTTGTTGGTCAGCTTTGTGGCAAGTGCGCCATAGCTGAGATAGAAGAGGAGTTTTAGGAAAAAGCTAGGCTTAGCTGAAGGGGAGAATATGGAAATTGAGAAAACTAAAGGAGAAACAAAATGACTTGGAAAACAGTTAATTTACATTTAATGAAAGGAAATGTTTTATCTCCTTATTCTTTATAAATTAGCAAAGATTAAGGAGATCAAAATGAATACAAATAAAGCTAGAAATCAGATTACTAAACTATATTTTATTGATGGAATTGGGGGATTGATGATTGCTGGAGCCTCTTGGGTGGCATTACTTGCCGCAAGAGGATTTTCCACAGTTGAGATTGGATTATTTGAAAGCATATTTCATGTCACGAGCATGATCTTTGAGGTGCCTTCAGGGGCAGTGGCAGACGTATTTGGCCGTAAGAAGGTTATGATTACAGCCAGCGTAATGGCTATTATTTCATCCATCCTGATGATATTCACAAACACCTTCGCCGGTATATCAGTTGCTATGGTATTTTCCGCCCTAAGCTATAACTTGGCATCAGGTACAAGAGAGGCGCTTGCTTACGACAGCCTAAAGGAAGCAGGCATTGAAAATGAGTACAGCAAGTTCGCTTCTAACGACATGGTGATTTATCGCCTAACTAGTTCATTAGGCACCCTTATGGCTGGAATAGCTCTAATGCTTGGATATAAGAAGGCGAATGCCTTGGACATCCTTATGGCCATAGCAGCAATTCTAATTGGAATCACATTGATGGAACCAAAGAGTGAGTTAAGCCATCACACCAGTGTCAGCGCCCGTTTTAAAGAGGTGGCTCTAGAGAGTGTCAGATTCATCAAAGAGAATCGTAAGGCAATACTAATCATCATATTCAATGCATTTATAGGCGCTGTGGCGACACTTATAGTTTTCTTCTTACAGGCAAAATTGCCACAGCTTGGAATCAAAACTATCTGGCTTGGGCCAGCATTATTTTCAGTAGGTCTAGGTTCTGTCATTGGCGCAAAGGCAATAGAATACTGTACGTATTTACGATACAAATATGCCAGCCTATTTGCCGTCATAGGAATCGCCATAGCCTTCGGCTCAATCTTCACAGGCAGTATTGCCCTGACGATGCTTGGTGCTTTCGTAGGAGGCTTTGCCGACAGCTTTATAGAAGTACGCTCAGATGTTGTATTAAACAATATGATTCCCTCCAGCCAGAGAGCAACGCTTATGTCAATCAATTCATTCACCTTTTCCGTTATAATGATTATTTTGTCACCTGTTTTTGGATGGATTTTTTCTTAGGAGAATAAAATGGACAGACCGATACTTAGAAATAAATTGTATCTCTATTTGACGGAGTTTTTTGCGGGGATGTCAGTAATGGCAGTAGAATTAGGCGCTAGTAGGTTACTGGCGCCATATTTCAGCGCATCACAAATTGTGTGGACTATTATCATTGGTACGATAATGATTGCTATGGCACTGGGAAATCTTTATGGAGGCCGTATGGCGGATAAGGACCCAAATCCTGATAAGTTATATAAGCGCATTATCATTGCTGCCATATGGATAGCTGCTATACCAGTTGTGGGAAAATATGTTATTTTAGCTATATCTGCGTTTATAATCTTTACCGTAAATACGAATTTTCTTGTCATTGCAGGATTTGCAGCCTGCATGATTATATTCGTATTTCCGTTATTCCTTTTAGGCACAGTGACTCCATCACTGGTGAAGTTTTCTGTGGACAGTCTTGATGATAGCGGAAGTGTGGTTGGTAAGCTCAACGCAAGCAATACCATCGGAAGCATTATAGGCACCTTTGTTCCTACTTTTATCAGCATTCCTGCAGTTGGTACTGCCATCACATTTCTGATATTTGCAGGAATTTTGCTTGCGCTTTGTATAGTGTATTTTGTTAGTTCTAAAATAAATTTTTCTCAGGCCAAGAGGGTTCCTGCTAGCATTGTGATATTTTTAGTCTGCTGCCTTCTTGGTCATAGCAATAGCTTTGCATTTTGGCAGACTAATCTAACATATGAAGGTGAATCAATTTACAATTATCTTCAGGTTCACGAGGAGGGCAATCAGGTCATCCTTTCCACCAATGTTCTTTTTGGCGTCCAGTCGGTGTATCAAAAGGACAAAGGTCCCACAGGTCTCTACTACGATTATGCTATGGCAGCTCTTTATATGACAGATGCCAAAGCCGCATCCCGTCCATCAGATGACCCTCTTCGCATTTTAATATTGGGAAATGGCAGTGGAACTTTTGCAACTCAGTGTGAGAGATATTACGATAACCTTGATATTACTGGTGTAGAGATTGACGAAAAGATTACGCAGCTTGCAAGGGATTATTTCGAGCTTCCTGAGGATGTACCAGTAATCACCTATGATGGTCGAGCTTATCTGAATGCCTCAAAGGATAAATATGATGTGATTATGGTTGATGCATATCAGGATATAACCATCCCATTTCAGATGTCTTCCAAAGAATTCTTTCAATTGGTGGCAGATCATTTAGATGAAGATGGAGTGATGGTTGTGAATTTGAATATGCGTAGCAACTCACCAGGAAACATCAATGATTATCTGGCGGATACCATAGGGGCAGTATTTCCGAATATCTATACAGCCGAGGTACTGGGCTGCACTAACAGGATTTTATATGCCAGCTTCAATCCACAGACGGAAGAAAATCTGGCTAATGCCATTGATAAAGAAACTGATGCAGACTTGTATTACATGATGTCTTTAGCACAGGTGGGCATGCAAAAATATAATCCAGGAAATCTCATTATGACTGACGATAAGGCTCCGGTGGAGCTCCTTGGAATGAAAGTTATAGATGAGTTGATTTCTGATGAGGTAGCATATTACAAAAAAATATTCAATGAAGAGGGAATAGAGGGACTTACTTCATTGATTTTAAGAGAGGTAAATTAATGATATATATAGGCTGTCACTTATCAGTGACTAATGGATATGAAGCAATGGGACGTCAGATGACTGAATTTGGCGGCAGCACCTTTGCATGGTTTACAAGAAATCCAAGAGGTGGAAAAGCAAAGGATATTGAAGCCTCCGATGTTGAAAAGCTACAAGCGATTCTTGAAAAAGAGAAGTTTGGAACACTTGTAGCCCATGCCAGCTACACTATGAATCTTTGCTCAGCAAAGCCAGAAACTAGGGCCAATGGTCTTGATATGCTTAAGCAGGATTTGCAGAGGATGGAGCAGGTTCCAAATCAGTATTACAATTTCCATCCAGGTTCTCATACAGGTCAGGGTGCTGAGGTAGGAATTCAGCAGATTGCAGATGGATTGAACCAATCGCTCTGGGCTGATATGAATACTACAGTGCTTCTCGAAACTATGGCTGGAAAAGGTTCTGAAGTGGGTAAGACTTTTGAAGAACTTCGAGAGATTATTGACCGCGTAGAGTTAAATGAAAAGCTTGGAGTATGTCTCGATACCTGCCACATCTGGGATGGTGGCTATGACATAGTAAATGATTTTGATGGAGTGCTGACAAAGTTTGATAAGGTGATTGGTTTGGACAGGCTTAAGGCCATTCATTTCAATGATAGTAAGAATGAATGCGGTGCTGCAAAGGATAGACATGAGAAGCTTGGACAGGGCTGCATTGGCATGGAGGCTATGAAACGAATCGCGCAGCATCCAGTTACCCAAAATCTTCCATTTATTCTTGAAACACCAAATGATGATGCCGGATATATCGAAGAAATAGCAACAGTGAAAAGCTGGTTTTAAGAGGTTGAAAAACCTCTTAAATTTTTTCTTGACTCTAACGTTACGTCATACTTTATATTAAAATCACACGGAGGGACAGACAGCAATGATGACAGTAAATGAAGTTAGCAAAATAGCGGGAGTGAGTATACGCACCCTGCAATACTATGATCAGATTGGTCTTTTGAAGCCGGCAGAGTATACAGAATCTGGTTATAGACTGTATGACGATACAGCGATGGAGAGATTGCAGCAGATTTTATTGTTCAGAGAGCTGGAGTTTCCACTGAAAGAGATTAAGGATATAGTGGATAATCCTGACTTTGACAGGGAAAAAGCACTAGACCAACAGATAGAGCTTTTGACCTTAAAGAAGGAGCACTTGGAAAACCTGATAGCTTTCGCCCGTGAAATCAAAACAACAGGAGGAAGGAAAATGGACTTTTCAGTATTTGATAATAGTAAAATTGAGGAATATGCAAAGAAAGCAAAGGAAGAGTGGGGCAATACAGCAGCTTATAAGGATTTTGAGAAGAAGTCTGCTGGCAGAACAAAGGAAGATGAGAAGCAGCTTTGGTCAGATTTCATGCAGCTGTTTGCAAAGCTTGGAGAGGTAAAAAATGATTCGCCAGATTCAGCCGCAGCACAGAGTATTGTTAAGGAGATTCAGAATTACATTTCTGAGCACTTCTATATGTGTGATAACAAGATTCTTCTTGGACTTGGGCAGGCATACGCCAGCGGAGGAGAGTTTACAGAAAACATTGATAAGGCTGGCGGAGCAGGCACAGGAGCCTTCGCTTTCGAAGCCATAAAAGCATATTGTAAGTAAGATTCATGGAGCCACATAGGTGGCTCCATTTTTTATGTAGGGCAAGGCCCTCTTTTTTCAAATCATTAAGTTGGACATTTTATTGGAGTGACGATTTTGAAAAAAGATAAAATCCACCTGCTATGCAGGTGGTGGGATGTTGCTTAAGCTTACAGAAAAATACCTCCAATGCTAGAATTACTATGGTTCGTCAGCCAAGTAAAAAGCAAAGGAGGCAGTCCCCAATGGACATGAATAGTTTATCACACACAAAGTGGGAGTGTAAGTATCACATAGTTTTTGCACCAAAGTACAGAAGAAAGGTTGCTTATGGTCAGCTAAAGGCTGATATAGCAAATATTCTCAGTACTTTATGTAAAAGAAAAGGTGTAGAGATAATTGAAGCAGAAATATGCCCAGATCATGTACATATGTTAGTTAGAATACCACCTAGCATGAGTGTATCGAGTTTTGTAGGATATCTTAAAGGTAAAAGTACACTTATGATATTCGAGAAACATGCAAATTTAAAGTACAAGTATGGGAATAGACATTTTTGGTGCCGAGGATATTATGTAGATACGGTAGGCAAGAATGCAAAGAAAATTGAAGAGTACATAAGGAATCAATTAAAAGAAGACTTAGAGTACGATCAAATGACACTCAAAGAGTATATTGACCCGTTCACGGGTGAGCCAGTAGTCAAAAACAGATAAGTAGAGCCCAAGGGGCTCGGTAGGTAAATGATGTTGCGGCTGGCGAACCTTTCGATGAGTCTTTAGACTCCAGTGCCGGTAACAAGCCCTTATAGGGCTAGAACAAACCACCGGCTAAGCCGGTGGTTTTGATTAGGAAAATATTGGTTTTAGGCTATTTTTTTGCCCAGAAAACATATATAGTAGAATAATAATTTATACTAGGGAGAAGAATAAGATGTTGGAGTGGATTAGAAAATCCAGCTTAAAGACGGCTGGTTTCATATCAGTTGCAATAGGACTGCTTACTATACTTGTTCATGTGCTGGTAATCACAGGGGTGCTACCTTATCTTTGGATAAATGGAGGTCGTTCGGAATCATTTGAAGCTGCTAAACAGACCTCTTTTTCATCAATTATAATCATTCTTGTAAGTATCGTAATTACGATAATAGCAAGTCAGATTATCCCAATCAAATTTAATAAGTTTTGGGGAATCGTGATATCAGTTTTCCTGATTGTTACATTACCATTGTCGTTCTTTGGGATTATTGAGCAGTTCCTTGGAACCATGTTTGAAAAATGTGTCATGTCCATTGTGACAATAGTTGGATTTATCGCTGATGCAAGAATTGCTTTTGAAAAGAGATGGTAGAAGACAAAGATACAGTTTTTTTTAGAATTTTCTTAAATAACACTGTATGTTTTGGTATAGAAAATTTTCTTATTTAGAATTACTACAGTGTTTTTGAGTTTTTTGAAAATAAAACTGTAGTAGAATTTATTATTATACTCTATAAATTATATATGTGGCATATTTAAGATGCTGAATAATGTAGCCAAGCAATGTAATACAGTGTTATTTGGGTTTTTACAAAAAAACACTGTATATGTAGAATCTGGAAAAAATATTTCTACAGTGTTTTCTTGAAATTTAACAAAAACACTGTAAAATAGGGAGTTTTTGTTTATATATAATCCTATATCTACGGGAGGTTTATTATGAAACTAATTGAACCAACAATGGAATATGCAAAGGAAATACAAGAATACAGACAGGCCTTCCTAGAATCTGGAGATTCCGTGGATGGCTGTGGTGGTCTTAGAAGATTTGAAAATTCACAGGACTGGATAGAGCAGGTGGAGTCTATGAATCAACAGTCTTCGAGCCAAATGAGAAGGTTAATTTAGAGAGGTATTGGATAGAGTTATAGGGGGAAACTATGGCAGATGTTTCATTGATAAAGGCAAATAAATCCGATATGCAAACTATTTGGATTATGTCAGAATATAGAAATAAGGGTTATGCCAGTGCTGCTATAAAAGCTGCAGAGGACATACATGGTGCTAATAACTGGATTTTTGGGTATTCCCTGAACATAGAGGAAATGTTATGAATAAAGAAGAAAAAAATGGTGTTACTTACATGACATTTGATTCACTTAAAAATGCTGGAGTGAAGCATGCTTTTTCAACCAGACTTGGAGGGGTAAGCAAAGGTGTATTTGAATCTCTGAACTTGCGCACTAACAGTGAAGATAATGTTGATAATATACATGAGAATTATAAGATAATGTGCAAAGCACTTGATATGAATTATGATAGCATGTGCTTTTCAATGCAGACTCATACAGCAAATGTAATTGTAGTAGATGAAAAGGATGCAGGAAATGGAATCACAAAACCTCTTCCCTATAAGGACGTGGATGGAATCGTCACAAATGTTAAGGACATGCCACTAGTCACAGCTCATGCTGATTGTGTGCCACTGTTTTTCTACGACCCAGTAAAGCGGGTAGTTGGCCTTTCACATTCGGGCTGGAAAGGAACCGTTGGAAAAATTGGCAAAGTCACTGTAGAAAAAATGACAGAAGCTTTTGATTCAAATCCAGAGGATATCTTGTGTGGAATCGGACCAAGCATCTGCAAAAACTGTTATGAAGTTAGTGCTGATGTGGCAGAGGCGTGTATTGAAGCGTTTGGAGAAGAGCAAAAATCTAAAATCCTTAGTAAGTCTTTATTTAATCCAACAGACAATAATAAATATATGCTTGATTTATGGGCAGCATGCAAAATCGCACTTATAGAGGCAGGTGTTCTAGAGGCACACATAGAAGTTACCGATTATTGCACCAGATGTCATCCTGATTTATTCTTCTCACATAGAGTGATGGGAGCTAATCGCGGAGGACAGGCAGCGTTTATTTCGCTGTAAATTTATAAAGTAACAGGAGAATAGGACACATGAAGAAGTTAAAACTAATCAATGAGGACTATCAAGGTCATGTGGATATAATGAGACATGCCTGCAGAGGCATTGTCATAAGGGATGGTAAAATTCTTTTAAGTTATGTAGAGAAATATGATAACTATATGCTTCCAGGTGGAGGCGTAGAGGGGGATGAGTCTTTAGAGGAATGCTGTGCACGTGAGCTTCTTGAAGAAACCGGTATTGTGGTAAGGCCAACAGAATATTACCTGGAAATAGAAGAATTATTCGATGTATGGCAGCATTTTAATCACTACTTTACCTGTGAGTTTGTAGAAGATATAGGAGTACTTAATCTTACAGAGGCTGAAAAGAATGCAAACTATAAGCATGTGTGGCTTCCTATAGATGAGGCTAAGCAGATTTTTGGAGAGTATGAGAAGTATCATCATACTGCGATTGAGCTTTATGGACTTTACCGCAGAGAGTATGAAGCTTTAAAGGCATTGGATGAAATAGAATAAAAGAATTTATGAGAGTATTGTGAAAAGCTTAAAGGTTGGCGCTATACCTTTCAGCCAGAGCTAGAAAAAAAGAGTTATAGGGGACTTGAAGGAAAAAATGACACTTGATGAATTAAGACTTGATATTGCAAAAGAACAGAAAAAGGGAATTCCTTTTATAGCAGCATCTATTATTCTTTGGGGACTGATTGCGATAGTTACTATACTTCAGATTCCTATTAAATCTATGAATATTTTAGTATTTTGTTGTTCGTGCCCATTGATGCCGCTAGCCATAATATTTGGAAAAATAGTCAAGGTGGATTTGTTTTCAAAAAAGAATCCACTTAGCAATGCGGGGTTATTGTTTACAATGAATCAAATGCTATATATCTTAATTGTTATGTGGGTATTTAGCGCTGTTCCAGAAAAAATGGTTATGGTATTTGCAATGGTTTTTGGCGCACATTTACTACCATATTCATGGCTGTATATTTCTAAGGCATATATTATTTTTGCAGTGGCTATACCAGTGATTTCACTGATACTTGGTGTGCTTTTTACCTCTACAGTAGTAGCATTATCAGTATGCTTATGTGAAGTGATATTTCTATTGATTTTAGTTTATGAAGTTAAGAAATTATAAGACTTATTCAATATAGAAAAGGGTAATATAATGATATTAATCGAAGAAATTCCAGTAGAAAATATAAACGAATTCTGGTCCATCCATTTAAAGTATTTAGTGGATGATGGAATTATAGACGATCCAGAGGATATAGAATATTTCTCAGGAGATGAATATAGAGATATTATCAAAGAGCATATGATTCGTAAATGCGATAAACATCATATGGTATATTTCAAAGAAGATAAGAATCGAATTGGAGCTGCCCAGTATAATACTTATCAGAGTGAAGATGGTAAGTGTTTTGTAATGGATTTTTGGGTATTCCCAGAACATAGAGGAAATGGTATGGGCCATAAATGCTTTGAGGCACTTGAAAAATATACTAAAGCAGATGGTGCTTCATACTATGAAATCAATAGTGAAAAAGAAGATTCCATCAGATTTTGGAAATCAATTGGATTTGTAGAAAATGGTACTGACGAATATGACATGCAGCTTTTTATAAAGCGTTAGGAGTATTAATGGTTATAATAATTACAGGTGCATCTCATGTGGGAAAAACTGTTTTGTCACAGAGGATGCTGGAAAAATATAAATATCCCTATGTATCAATCGACCATTTGAAAATGGGATTGATTAGAAGCGGGAACACAGAGCTAACACCAGAGGATGATGAACAGCTTGTAGGATATCTATGGCCTATTGTCAGGGAGATGATTAAGACTGCCATAGAGAACCAGCAGAATCTAATCATTGAAGGATGTTATGTTCCTTTTGATTGGAGAAAGGATTTTGATGAGCAGTATTTACAGGAGATTGCATTTATCTGCTTAGCCATGACAGATGAGTACATTGATTCTCATTTTGATGAGATATTGAATCATGCATTAGATATTGAGACTAGGCTAGATGATAGTGATTGCACGGTTGAAAGACTAAAAGCTGATAATAGACAAGTGATTTCGGAATATCAGAACGCTGGGGAGAAAGTAATCTTGATTGATGGGGATTATGAGCAGGTAATTAAGAGCTTGTTATGATTTATACAGTCAACTTACAGTTTTTTTTGAGATTTTTTGAAATAACACTGTATGTTTTGAATTTGAAAATAAAGACCATACAGTGTTTTTAGGTTTTTTTCCAAAATAACTGTAAAGCTTCTTTGAGTAATTCACTATTAGTAGAATGTGTTGTCTATTTGAACAGTGGTTTAATACAATTATGAGGACTTATACAGTGTTATTTCAATTTTTATGAAAAACACTGTATGATATTGATTTCAAAAAATTTTTCATACAGTGTTTTTGAGAAAAACTAACAGAAACACTGTATTATTTATGAACAGGGGAAAATATGAACCAAAAAGAAAGAATGCTTGCGAATCTTCCATATAAGGCATGGCTTGATGGCCTTAGTGAAGATCGCATGGAAAATAAAAAGAAGATATATAAGTACAACAACATGGAGCCTGATAAGCAGGGTGAAAGGGATAAGCTTATAAAAGAAATTCTGGGCAAGACAGGAGAATGCATAAATGTAGAAGCTCCTTTTCACTGCGACTATGGCTACAATATCGAGGTTGGAGAAAACTTCTTTGCCAATTACAACCTGGTGGTCCTTGATGTGGGAAAAGTCAAAATTGGGGATAACGCTCAGATAGCGCCAAATGTAGCCATATATACGGCAGGCCATCCAATTCATCCAGACTCTAGAAATTCAGGTTATGAATATGGTATAGATGTCACTATAGGCGATAATGTTTGGATTGGAGGAAATACCTGCATCATGCCAGGTGTGACCATAGGAAATAACGTGGTTATTGGTGGTGGAAGTGTTGTAAACAAAGATCTTCCAGATAATGTTATTGCAGTTGGGAACCCTTGTAAGGTGGTTAGGAAAATCACAGAAGCTGACAGGGATTTTTATTATAAAGATAGAAAGTTTGATGTAGCCGACTATATCCCAGAAGAGAAGTAAATGGAAAATAAGAACCTACTTAAAAACAAAATAGTGGTATGCCTCTTGGCAATTGTTTGTTGCCTGCTTTGGGGCAGTGCCTTTCCAAGTATAAAAATTGGTTACAGGCTTTTTGAAATCGATGCCAGCGATAGCATGTCACAGATTCTTTTTGCCGGAATCAGATTTTTTCTAGCGGGAATACTTGCTATTATTTTTGGCAGTCTTCTTCAGAAAAAGGTTTTGTATCCAAAGAAGGAATCATGGCGCATGGTATGTACACTCAGTCTGTTCCAGACCATTCTACAGTATTTCTTTTTTTACATGGGCCTGGCTCATGCATCAGGTGTGAAGTCATCTATTATCAATGGTATGAGCACCTTCTTCGCAATCCTTCTAGCTTGTCTTGTACGAAAGCAGGAGCGATTAACTACTAACAAGGTGGTAGGCTGCGTGCTTGGTGCTGTGGGAGTAATAATAGTAAGCCTTGCTGGTGGGAGCATAGGTGAGGGCTTTGCAATCAATGGCGAAGGATTCATCCTTGTGGCATCGGTGTCCTATGCCATCTCATCAGTGCTTATCAAGGAGTATTCCATCAAAGAAAATCCAGTAACCTTAAGCGGTTATCAGTTCATCATAGGAGGAATTGTTATGATGCTGGTTGGATTTTTGGCAGGTGGAAGGCTTTACATGACATCACTTGCAGGCATTCCACTTATCATTTACATGGCGTTGATTTCATCTGTAGCATATTCAATTTGGGGCATGCTTTTAAAGTACAATCCAGTATCGTCAGTTACAATATACGGATTTACGAATCCGATTTTTGGTGCATTGCTTTCAGCTATACTTTTGTCAGAGTGGAAGACAATTACAGCTCAGTATCTGGTGGCGCTTGTACTTGTAAGCCTTGGAATTTATATTGTAAATAGAGTAAATAATTAGCAACAAAAAAGCCTACTCCTCAAATACTTGAGGAAGTAGGCTTTTATATATATTCAGTTATTCTTCAAACATAAGGTCCATGGTACCTGTTTCAAATCCGCAGAGAACTTCTGCTGTCACATCCTTGTAGCTGTCTCCATCTGGTTCCTGATAGTTTAGGTAAAGAGTTTCACCTTTCCATTCAAGAGATGGTGTGATGGAAGGGTCCTCAGAGTGATACCAACGCACATAAGCGTGATTCATATTGTTGTCGTCACTATACAGATTGTCATTTAAAATCAGGCCGTAGGTACCTTCTTCTTTGCTTATGACACCATATACTTTGTATCTTCCTGTAGAATCCTCTGCCATTTTAATTATGGCATCAGCATTTTCTTTAAGTTCAGCAGTGCTGCTCCAATCAAGCGGCTCCTTATTTTCATCTGCATACTGCTCAACTATTCTATCAATAACTGAACTATAGTTGTAAGGTGAAGGTTGTACTTGACCACTTTCATCCTTTGTGTACTGGGCAACGATGTAGTCATCCCCAAGCATATACGTGAGCATATCCATGTTTCCGATTAGATCAAAAGCCTGGTTTGCGTTCTCATCCAACTCGTTATAAAGTGGCTTAACGCTATCATCCTTTTTCAAAAATACTTTTAGTTCATAAGGATAATCTGTTGTTTGAAGCTCAACACTATCATAGCTGTATCCTTCTGGGTACTTTTGGTTTGAAGCAATACCAACCACATTTGAATTGTCACCAATAAAATCGGTTCTGAATTGTTCCAGGTCTACAGTGGTTTCAGCTGTCTCAGTGACTTCAGGCTCAGCTGTTTCCTCAGTGGATGTAGTTGCAGGTGCTTCTGCCTTACCACAGGCTGTCAATGCTAGTGCTAGCATCATGCAAGTAAGTAATTTTTTGTTCATTTTAATTGTTTGCCTCCCCGTAAAATTTTATACTCAAATTATTATATATGTCTAAATGGATAATAGCAAATTAAATGCCTTTGCTATGCAACAAAGTAAGGATTTAGTATACTAATTTGTGGTACACCTAGAGGTATTAGAGAAAGGGGTTTTTATGAACAGTTTAGATAGCAGAATAAAGCTTAATAACAACACGGCCATTCCTTGCTTAGGTTACGGAACATACAAAATCAAGGATGCAGATGAGGCGTATAATTCAGTAATATCAGCTCTTGATGCAGGATATCGTCATATCGATACGGCTGCATTTTATGAGAATGAGAAACCAGTGGGAAAGGCGATAAATGATTATATAAATTCTCATGGCCTAAAGCGTGAAGATATTTTTGTTACCAGCAAGGCCTGGAAGACAGAGCTTGGATATGAGAAGACATTAAAGGCTTTTGAAAAGACAATGGAAGAAATCGAATTAGATTATCTGGATTTGTATCTTGTTCATTGGCCTGCTTCCTATGCTTTTGATGATGACTGGGAGAATACTAATCGTGCTACATGGAAGGCCATGATGGAAATCTATAAGTCTGGCAGGGTTAAGGCTATAGGTGTGTCAAATTTCCTGACACATCATCTTGACACCATTATTGATATGGAGGTAATGCCTGCTGTAAATCAGATAGAAATTAATCCTGGATTTCTTCAAAAGGAAACCGTGGACTATTGTCAGGAAAAAGGTATTTTGGTGGAGGCATGGAGTCCACTGGGACGAGGAAAGTCACTGAATCATCCTACGATGGAAAAATTGGCAGCTAAGTATAATAAGACTGTCGCTCAGATTATATTGCGCTGGGAGATACAGCATGATATTGTTCCACTTCCAAAATCTACTACACCTTCACGAATAATAGAGAATTCTAAGGTATTTGATTTTGAACTCAATGCTGAGGACATGAGAACAATTGATGCAATAGAACCTTATGGAAACAGTGGCCACGGACCAGATGATAAGTAGAAGAAAATATAAGAGACATAATGAGGGGGATTATAGTGAACTACTTTGTAGAAGGACTGCAGGGCAGTGGTAAGAGCACACTTGTAAAAAAACTTTCAGAAAAGCATCCAAATTATACTGCTATACACGAGGGAGATTATTCTCCGGTGGAATTGGCTTGGTGTGCTTATGTGGATAAGAAAACATATGGTGATATTCTTGAAAAGTATAAGGATATTCGTGAAGAGATAGAAAAGAAATCTTTCGCAGAAGGCGACCGTATGATTATCTGCTACACCAAGATTCTTACGGATATTCCGGGATTCCACAAAGACCTAGAGAAATATGAAATATACAACGGTAATTTGTCACCTGAAACATTTAAAGAGGTCATTCTTGAAAGATTAAAAAAATGGGACGGAGATAACAATATCTTTGAATGCTCAATCTTTCAAAATATTATTGAAGATATGATTCTCTTTCAAAAATGTAGCGATGAGGAAATTATGGATTTTTATAAGCAGATAAAAGAAGTTATTGCTGATAAGCCAGGTGTGATAATGTATCTTGCGTCTGATGATATTAAAGCAAATATTGATGTCATAAGAAAAGAAAGATCCGATGATCAGGGGAACGAAATGTGGTTTCCACTTATGATGGGATACTTCGACAATTCACCTTATGCACTTGAAAAAAACGTGAAGGGTTATGATGCTTTGCTTAAGCATTTTAAGCATAGGCAGGAACTGGAACTTCGTATATGCGAAGAGCTATTCAAAGATAGAAGTATTATTCTTAGGTCAAAAAACTACTCTATATGTTTTTAAATGTATGTGAAGGAGATAATAAAATGGAAACATGGTATTACACAGTTGTAAGCATAGATGGAGACTATGCAAATCTTAAAAGAACAGATATTGAATCAGACGAGCTTAAGCTTGTGGCAAGAGCACTTCTTCCTTCAGATATTGAAGAAGGCACAAGTCTTAAATATGAATTAATGCAGTATACCATTGTAGGATAACAAAGCAATGATACCGAGAGCCAAAGATTCATTTCTTTGGCTCTCAAATTTTTTTACATTTGTACTTGCTTTAATCTTAAGAGAAATGGAAAATAGAAATAGGGAGCAGAAAAATAACTACTAATTATATAAGGGAAAAATAAATGGCTGATTTTGAGAAAATTCTAGCAGAAGAAGTGAAGAACTATAATAGATTGTCCTTCCCTGTGAAGGCCAATCTGTTAGAGCGTGCCATAATTAGGCGGGCGCGAATTACAAAAGTGCATCCTAATCCAGATGATGAGTTTTGTAAGCCAAATGTGGGACCAAATTATTCCAAGATTTCCGATTATATTTACCGAATTGGAAATGACGGAACCTTCTTGAAAACTGATCCAGCTCGTGAATCAATCATAGTTGAGAAGATTCATCCGGAGGGGTACAAGATTCTAAATGGTCATCATAGGTGGGCTGCTTATTATAAGCTGGGCAGGAAATATGTGCCTATAAAGCTTGTGAATCTGACCAGCCAGGAGGATTTGGAGCGATTGCTGAAGGCATCAAATCATAATAAGAGAGTTCTTATTGATTTTGATCAGGTGATTTTTAGGGAATCCGGTGAAATGGAAAATGAATTAATGTTTCCACTCAATAGGATTTATTCCGAGAGAATCCGAAAGGGTATTCCTGCGCTGTTTCACTTTTTTATTAGTGCAGGCTATGATATATGGCTTTTTACAGATCGTTTGCATTCTCTTGAATATATGAAAAATCTGTTTAAGCTTTATCATGCAGAAATCACGGGTATTATTACTGGTTTTAAGAGAATACCAGAGTTTAATCCAGCAGTGGCTAAGAGTATTGATGATATGTTCAATAATAAATACACGCTCACGCTACATATTTATAATGACAAATTGTATTGGGTGGATAGAGCTGCAAAGGTTTCAAAAGTATTTGATTTGGAGGATTCAAATTGGTCCACTACAATCAAGAACATAATAGGGGAAATGGAAGAAAATGCAAAAGATGACTAGCGACAAAATGAGGGTGTCCTTCGATCTTGATGAGGTATTATTCGTATATCCTCAGACTCACAAGACGGAGAAATCACCAATTTTTCCATTTAATTTAATATTTAAGGAGAGACTGAGATTAGGTACACCAGACCTTATAAATGAGTTGCAAAGGCAGGGTTACGAGGTTTGGGTTTACACTTCGTCATTCAGAACTGTGCATTATATCAAGACTCTTTTTAGATTGTACGGGGTACGATTTGATGGAATTATTAATGCTACAAGGCATTTAGCGGAGGTGCAAAGAGACAGCAAGAATTTATTGCCACAGAAAATGCCTACCTACTATCACATAAGTCTTCACGTTGATGATGAGAAGGTAATATGCCAGCAGGCTAAGCAATATGGATATTACGCTTATCGTCTGGAGGAGGAAGATCCTGAGTGGAAGGAAAAGATAATTAAGTACGCAGGAGAGATAAGAGAACGGTTGCAGAAGCGTAAATAAGAATAATAGAAATTAGAAAAAATACCGCTTTACTTTATTAGAGTAAAGCGGTAAAATATTACCCATAAGTGTCTTGCATAGGCAGACAAATGTCTTTGTATCGCGTATGGCAAATAAAAAATAGGGAGACTAATGTTATTGATCCACTTCCTACATTCTTAGGCGGAAAGACAAAGGTTAATATTTAGGTTCTGAGTAGAAAAAGGGGACATCTATGGAAAAGTTTTTATCTACAGTTGAAAACATAAACAATGCAGTTAATGGATTTGTTTGGGGTCTGCCAATGCTCATTCTTCTCGTTGGCACAGGTATTTTAATGACATTCCTCACTAAATTTTTCCAGATAACTCACATCAAGCACTGGATATCAAATACCATCGGTGGTATTTTCAAGGACTCACATGTTACAGCTCACACTGATAAAGAGGATACTCAGATTTCTCAGTTCCAGAGTCTTTGTACAGCACTTGCAGCAACAATCGGAACAGGTAACATCGCAGGTGTTGCAGCAGCTATTGCATCAGGTGGTCCAGGCGCAATTTTCTGGATGTGGATCGTAGCTTTCTTCGGAATGATGACAAACTTTTCCGAGAATGTTCTTGGAATCTATTATCGTAGAAGAAATGAAAAAAATGAGTGGTGCGGTGGCGCTATGTACTATCTGAGAGATGGTCTTGGTTCCAAGAAAGGTTTCAGACATACAGGCGCGGCGCTGGCTTCTCTCTTTAGTATTTTCTGTGTCATTGCTTCCTTTGGTATTGGAAACATGGGACAGGTGAATTCCATTGCTGTTAATGTAAAGTCTGCATTTGGAATCCCAGCGATTTTCACAGGCGTATTTCTGATGATTCTTGGCGGTCTGGTAATTGTGGGTGGCTTAAAGAGAATTGCATCAGTTACAGAAAAGCTTGTGCCATTTATGGCAGTTATCTATTTGATTTGCGCACTTATCGTTTGTATTGTTCATATTGATCAGGCTGGCGCAGTATTTACATCGATTATCAAGGGCGCCTTTGGTATGCGCGCAGTTGGCGGCGGAATCGTTGGTAGCGGTGTTGCAATGGCAGTTCAGTGGGGAATGAAGCGAGGCGTTTTCTCCAATGAGGCTGGTCTAGGTTCATCTGTAATGGTTCACTCAAGCTCAAATGTAAGAGAGCCTGTTATTCAGGGTATGTGGGGAATCTTTGAGGTGTTTGCTGACACAATCATTGTTTGCTCAATTACCGCATTTACGGTTTTATCAAGTGGTATTGTTGATTTGGAAACAGGAGAGGTTATTTCTGAGCAGGTATCAACAGCACTTGTTGCAGAGGCTTTCTCTACAGTGTTCGGAAGATTCGGATATGCGTTTATCGCAATTGCGATATTGCTCTTTGCCTTTTCTACAACTCTCGGATGGAGTCAGTACGGCTCCAAGGCATTTGAATATCTTTTCGGACGTGGAAAGGTGAAATTCTACCAGATTATTTTCGTTGCCTTTATTGTTGTTGGAGCAACAATGGATTTGACTTTGGCATGGGATATTTCAGATACCTTAAACGGTATGATGGCAATTCCTAACCTTATCGGTGTAATTGCTCTAAGCGGAACAGTTATGAAAATCACTCATAACTATGTAGAAAGAAAGATTTTAGGCAGGGATGTTAAGCCTATGCTTTCTGCGCTTGAGGACATTCAGGCACTTCACGAGCAGGAGCTTAAGGAAAAGGAAGCGCTCAGCAAAGCTCAGGAAGAGAGCGCTTAATCCTCTTCATTCTTTCATCAAGAATATGGTAAACATCAGTAAGTGGCCAAGGCATGTCAAGGATGTAATCACGATCTCTAGCAGATAGTTCTGCTAGAGATTTTTCAAATTCAGCCTTGTTTTGGTAAATGCGCTTACCAAAATCAAGCTTTACATATTTCACATCTGATATATCAATTATTTCTACTACACGTCGCATGCTGGTCTTACCAAAGGAGTCCTGCTCCTTTACATAGGAAATCTTTTCTACGGTGGATTTTGGCTCAGAAAGGCAGATTACCCCCGTGTTCACGTAGTGTTCCCAGACCATTGAAGCAACCTTTTCCTTTGGAAGAGGATAGTCCAGCCTGGAAACTATTTCTGACACAGACAATCCGCTGTCAGCGAGATGGCGCACAGCACCGCCGCCAGCAAAATCAGTTATGAAGTTTCCCAGGGCTTCATTAAATTCTTTACTCATAGCCTAATTATAGCATTCTAGTCTTGAGGTAAATGATGAAACTTATGTGAAACAACGCTTTTGAAATAAATTAATGATAGAATAACTATGTATCAGCTTGTAGCTGGATATGTGGATACCAATTCATTGGGAGGGACAAAAATTGAGCGTACAGGCAGATGAAATAAGGGAAGAATTGTTTAAACTTCAGGATATTAAATACAGAGATTTTCAGAGCAAGCTGATTCCGGGGATTGATACAGATTCGGTGATTGGTGTGAGGACGCCTGAACTTAGAAAATATGCGAAGAAGCTGGCAAAACAGACGGATATCGAAGTTTTTTTGGACATCCTTCCACATAAGTATTTTGATGAAAATCAGCTGCATGCTTTTATTATTTCTGAGATTAAGGATTATGACAGTTGTATAGTTGAAGTTAACAAGTTCCTACCTTATGTGGACAATTGGGCTACCTGTGATCAGATGTCACCAAAAGTGTTTAAGAAGCACAAAGAGGAGCTTCTGAAAGAGATATCTGGCTGGGTTGATTCCAGTGAAACCTACACAATTAGATTTGGAATCGGGATGTTGATGCAGCATTTCCTTGACGAGGACTTTAATCCCAAGTATCATGAGATGGTTGCGTCAGTTAAATCTGACGAGTACTACATAAACATGATGATTGCCTGGTATTTTGCCACTGCTCTTGCAAAGCAGTGGGATGCAACGGTGCCTTATATTGTGGAACATCGTTTGGAAAAGTGGACAAATAACAAGGCAATTCAAAAATCTGTGGAAAGCTATCGTATTTCACCAGAACAAAAGGAGTATTTGAAGTCCTTCAAAATAAAGTAACGAAATAGATTTATGAAGAAAAATATTTATTTGGCCCCACTTGAAGGGGTGACAGACAGTATTTACCGAAACACATTTATGGATTATTACGGGGGAGTGACCAAGGTGTTCACTCCCTTCTTATCGCCAAATTCTACTAAAAGTTTCACCACCAGAGAGTTCAAGGATATTAATCCTGAAAAGAATGATGTGAGCTACACAGTACCTCAGCTTCTTACAAATAATGCTGAGCACTTCCTGTGGGCAGTAGGTGAGATTGCAGCACTTGGTTTTAATGAAATCAATTTTAATTTGGGATGCCCTTCAGGAACTGTGGTTGCAAAGAAAAAGGGCTCAGGATTGATTTATTATCCTGAGGATTTGGACAGGATTCTTTATGAGATTTTTGATGGTCTTGAGTCAGTATGCGCAGATAAGGGTGCATTGGTGCCTCAGATTTCCGTAAAGACAAGAATTGGCAAAAACGACCCTGAGGAGTTCTACGATATTCTTGATATTTACAATAAATATCCAATCTCAGAACTGACGGTTCATCCAAGGATTCAGGCTGATTTTTACAGGGAGCCTGTTAGATACGAGTTTTTTGATTACGCAGTAGAGCATAGTAGGGCACCACTTGTTTTTAATGGAGAGATAAAGACCGTGTCTGACATAGAAGCAATCGCAGAGAAATATAATAACGTAAATGCGATAATGCTTGGACGAGGTCTTATAGCAAACCCTCAGCTGGCTTTGGAATATGATGCTGCGCGTGAGGATTTTGAGATTCAGAAATTTGACTACGACAAGTTCCACAGCTTTAATAATGATTTGTTGGAACAGTACATCGAAATTCTCTCAGGAGAAAAGCCTGTGCTTCACCGCATGAAGGAATTCTGGGTTTACTGGCAGAATCTTTTCCCAGATTCAGAGAAATCAGTAAAGAAAATTAGAAAAGCAAACCGCATCGCGGATTATAAAAGTGTTATAGAAATGGAGTTTAGCAATTTATGAGCATTTTGAATGTTGAGCATTTGTCACATGGATTTGGAGATAGAGCGATTTTCGAAGATGTTTCCTTCAGACTTTTAAAGGGCGAGCACATCGGACTTGTGGGAGCCAATGGCGAAGGAAAATCCACATTTATGAACATCATCACAGGAAAGCTTCAGCCTGACGAGGGTAAGGTTGAGTGGAGCAAGAAGGTACGCGTTGGATATTTGGATCAGCACACTGTTCTTGAGAAGGGCATGACTATCGGCTCAGTTTTACACAGCGCATTTGATTTCCTCTACGATATGGAGCAGGAGATGAACGATATCTATGCAAGTCTTGGTGATGTGACTGACGATGATGAGATGACAAAGCGCATGGAGGAGGCAGGTACAATTGCTGATTTGCTGACCATGCACGATTTCTATATGATTGATGCCAAGGTTGAGGAGGTTGCCAGAGCTCTTGGTGTCCTCGAGCTTGGACTTGATCGTGATGTTACTGAGCTCTCAGGTGGACAGCGTACCAAGGTCCTTATGGCAAAGCTTCTTTTAGAGAAGCCTGACATTCTCCTTTTGGACGAGCCTACCAACTATCTTGATGTCGAGCATATTGAGTGGCTTAAGAGATATTTGAACGACTATGAGAATGCGTTTATCCTGATTTCTCATGATGTGCCATTCTTGAATTCCGTTATCAATTTGATTTACCACATGGATAACAGACAGTTGAACCGTTATGTTGGCGACTACGATAAGTTCCAGGAAGTTTACGCTATGAAGCAGAGCCAGCTTGAGGCGGCCTACAACAGACAGCAGAAGGAAATTGCTGAACTGAAGGATTTTGTTGCCAGAAACAAGGCGAATGTGGCCACTAGAAATATGGCAATGTCACGTCAGAAGAAGCTGGATAAGATGGATGTTATCGAGCTTGCCAGCGCAAAGCCAAAGCCAGAGTTCTATTTCAAGGAAGCAAGAACTCCTAGCCGAGTAATTTTTTCTACAAAGAATCTTGTCATCGGCTACGACAAGAACGAGCCACTTACAAAGCCTCTTAATCTTGAAATGCAGCGTAAGCAGAAGATTGCACTTGTAGGTGCCAACGGAATTGGAAAGACTACACTTTTAAAGAGTATCTTGGGTCTGATTCCACCTCTCGAGGGAACTGTTTATCAGGGAGAATTCCTTGAAATTGGATATTTTGAGCAGGAGATGGACCAGCATATTTCCACAACCTGTATTGAGGAAATCTGGAACGAGTTCCCATCCTACAATCAGAATGAGGTTCGTTCAGCTCTTGCAAAATGTGGCCTTACTACAAAGCATATCGAAAGCCTATGCCGTGTTCTTTCCGGAGGAGAGCAGGCTAAGGTCAGACTCTGCAAGCTATTGAACCGTGAGACAAACCTTCTTCTTCTTGACGAGCCTACAAACCACCTTGACGTGGAGGCTAAGGAGGAATTAAAGCGCGCTCTTAAGGAGTACAACGGAAGTATCCTTATGGTTTGCCACGAGCCTGAGTTCTACGAAGGATTGGCTACTGATGTATGGGATTTCAGCCAAAGCAGCTTAAAAATCTAGGACACAATTTTGTAAATAAATGGTGCTATAATACTATAGCCGATTGGGGAGAATCGACGAACAGAGGTAAGTATAGATGATTGAGGTTCCTGGTTGGATAGTACTTAGCTTTTTCACATCGATACTGCTGATTCTTCTTTTGATTTTTCAGAACAAGACATCCAGGTTGCAGAAGGGCAAGAAATATTCTGCAATCCTGGTTTGTACACTTGTTTTGCTGATATCTGAAGCCGTAGGTCGAGTCGGCGAAACTTATCCTGACAAATATTTGATATTGGCTAAGGTGGGTTATTTTATAATCTTTTTGCTGGATCCGGCAGATATTCTCTTTGCAGTGAGCTATGTTGACTGCTGGATGGACAGTGGAAATGTCAGGACAAGGGCTGCCTTTCGTCAGGCTTTTCGCATTTTTGCGCTTTTGAATATCGTGCTTGTTACAATCTCAAGTGTCTTTGACTTGAGGTGGTTTTTCTATTTTGAAAATGGTGTCTACTATCGTGGACCATTTTTCCTTATTAGAGCCCTTTCAATGATGCTTTTCATTACACTGCTTGTGGTCTATTCTATTGTTTTCCGTAAAGATTTTATGAGTGAATACAAGAACGTAATTTTGTGCTTGCCAGTATTTGCATTTTTAGGCGCAGTTTTTCAGGTATTCTTGGCAAATCTGGAGCTGACCTATGCAGGCATTTCTTTAGGTTGTCTTGTACTGTTCTTCTGCCTGCAAAGTCGCGATGTAAATATTGATTATCTGACAGGTGTCTTAAACAGACGTGCAATAGATATTAAGATTGAGGAGAAGGTTCGTATCTGCCAGACCTCAGGTAAGGAGTTTGTGGCAGTAATGCTTGACGTGGATAATTTCAAGACCATCAATGACAATTTTGGTCACGACGAAGGTGACAAAGCCATAAAAATTATCGCAGGAATTTTGCAGGATACATTTGGAAGAAATGCATTCATTGGAAGATTTGGTGGAGATGAATTTTGTGTAGTCGTTGACAATGAAGGAATAGACAAACTTGAGGAACGGCTGGATAATGTAAGGGAAAAGCTTCAAAATCAGAGGAAGCGACATGGTTGGGACCGCAGTGTAGATGTAAGCTTTGGCTATGCCATTTATAATTCGAATAAGTATAAGTCAGCAAAGGAATTTGCAGAAAGCATAGACAAGCAGATGTACAAGGAAAAGCAGATACATCATTCGCAAACTGTGTGACATTTTTATAAATTTACAGAATTCTTATTGTGGGTAAAAATCCCTTGGAGTATAATACGTATATACAATAATCGCATATGCGTAGTGGGGAGGGAAATTATGCTGATAAGCGAAAGACTTTTCAAATTAATGGAAGAGAAGAGGATGACACAGCTTGAATTTTCGGCTAAAACTGGTATTGCGCAGAGCACAATCAGCGACTGGAAGCGCAAGAAGACAAATCCTTCGGCTGACAAAATTATGACCATCTGTGACGTACTTGATGTTTCACCATTCGATTTACTTCAGGATACAATCCCATCAAAGGGCGCAGGCAGCGTGGATTTCGTAATCTCCAGCGAAGGCACTGCAGAGTACGCCGTCGTTAAGAAGATGGAAAAGCTCAACGCCAAAACAAAGGACGAACTCACAACCTACGTAAAGAACCTGAAGAACAAGAAATAGTATGAATAACGTGTACCGGCGGCCCCTTGATAACCTCATGGGGCCGCTATTTTTGTACCCTTTTTGTTCTTGGATGCCCCTGCTCCGCCAGCCACCCGGGGCCCCAGTCCATTCTCAATTGCATCATTGGAGCAAAATTGTAGATTCTCTTAAGCTACAAGTTGAGCTTTCTGTGGGTGTCCTTTTATTGATTTTGCACTTCGAAGCCACTGTATTACACTACACAGACACATTGTAGTTTATATAAGCTTCTCTGCACAAAGCTTAGGATAATTGCGTTCATACTACATTCGCTAAGTGGAATTGAAAAAAATGAGTTTTGTATGTATATGCACCGTGCTTTATGCAACATCGTGTTGCTGTCGCACTTGTGCCGCCGTCCCAATGTCATTTAGATAGCAAAAATACAAAAAATTTAGTATCATAAAAATCATGATGATTCAAAACATAATACAGCCAGTTCTCGGGTTTACGGTCAAAAATATTATTTTTGAAAAAGGCAAACAGACAGTCTGGGGAGACTGCCTACTGAAAGGTATTTAATTGTTTTGAGTTATCGGTAGGATAACGGTACAGCTGACTGGCGACGTATTATTCTTTTGAATTTACGTCCCGGTCGGACTGGTACTAAGAATCTGTTTATTAATTTCTCTAAATCCTTCACTACTCCAATTATGTAAAGACGTACAAACTTCTGTATCTGTGAGTGATTGAAGTTGTATGTATAAGTGTTGCTTGCACTTTCTCTTTTTGTTATGGAATTTGCGATACATGATGAAAAATTATATAGCGTCAATTTCCCATATATTTCCTGGATTAAGAAATCTGATTTTAACGAATGAATATGAACCATATTTCCCGCATATTTTAAGTACCGAAAGGCCGTTTCTTCACCCCATCTTAAGTTATAAAGTTCTTTTATTGTGTCTAATGAAAATACATCCCTAGGAAGATTAGTTACGATATATTCAGACACCCCAGACGAAAGAGGAAATTTTAAAACACGAAGTCTTAATAAATCCACTTTATCTTCGCCATACTCGATAAAATCATAACGGTATTCTTTTCTTATTAAATGATAGTTTTCATATTTACAATTTTTTCCATGGCGTATACGTCCGATATTTATAGTAAAATTCCCGTCAAAAAGACAATCCTCAACCACATGCTTGTCTTTACAGCAAAGGGCGAGAGCATCATTTTCCTTAATGCGAATCAAAAATAGTTGATTATTGTTAATTGCATGCGCAAAAATATTAAAAGTTGCATAACCTCGATCTGCAATGAAGATCCTTTTTTGTTCTGATAGTGAGCACTTATCTAAAAATTTACAGAAAGCATCTCTTTCATTCATTCCTTTCATCCCTTGAATTTCAATATCAAGAAAAATGTCATTCATGATGTCATAAAGAGCATTTAAATGAATTTGATTAAAACTTTTTCGTCCTTTTACATTATCAACTAAAGTATCAAAATCCGTTGGATTATAAGGAAGATTAAGTCGAGTGCCATCACAGGCAACGAGCTGATATCCATGAAAATTTTTATCTTTAGGAATACTTTGGGTAAAAAGAGAAAACAGTTCCTGAAAAGCTTCTTTTTTAATCTGATTGCGACGTTGAATCATAGCAGAAGGCAGGGGTAAATCTTCTTCACCGAACATATTTAATAATTCTGAAGCCACATTATCAGCTCCAGCAATCATAGGAAATAATATAGTTTGTTCAAATGAGATTTTCTTTTTTCTGGTAAAATCAGAGGATGGATTTTTTAGGAATTCATCCCGACGATCAAGCAAGGACGAAATAATCGAGAATAAGTTTTGATGAATTTCTGCAACAGTAAATGACATGATAGCACCTCCATAAAAAAGTTTTATTATCAAGGGCGGCGACATTTTTTGACTATCTTGTCAAGTGTTTTTTTGAAAAAAGCAAAAAAAATCAGAGGGTATTTCACCTCTGATTTAAAGAAGATCTAAAATATAGATTTTAGGATTAGAACCTAAAGTTCTTATCTAAATGACATTGCCGCCGTCCATGGCGGCACATGCATATACATTGCAAAACTCATTTTTATTCCACTATGCTCATTCCAAAATCACGCAATTACTCCTAAGTTTGCTGCAGAGAAGCTTAATACAAATTTTATTAGTGTCTGTGTTGTGTATACTGTGGCGTTAGAAGTGCAAAGAATGAAACGGACACCCACAAATAAAGAAAGCGAAATGTAGCTTTAGATAATCACAATTTCGCGACTGTGCAATGAGAATGGACTGGGACCCCGGGTGGCTGGCGGAGCATGGTGGTGGCGGGCTGGCGGGGCAGGGGCAGGCTGGGGTGAGTGGGCACAATAATAGTGGCCCCACACTGGATAGTGGAGAGCCGCCGGATATACGTTATTCATACTAGATTATGTTCAGGAGGAGTCGGTTGTAGTCGCGTTCTTCCAGGAGGTCGAGGACGCGGCGTGCGTAAGAGTACTGAGTACGATTGATGGAGATAACGTAGACTTTGTCGGCGCCGTTATAGATGTGGCGGCGGAATAAAGGTACGCGATGTCTCGAGCGGACAAAGGATACGGATTGCTCTAAGAGTAAGTCTGCAGTGTGATTGGAGACGATGCGATTAGTGGTTTCACAAAGTACAACGTCTTTGTTTATATTCTTGGATAACTTTGGTTTCTTTTTCATTTCATATAGCCTTTCAGTTTAGATGGATATCAAGGGTTTTCCCCATAGATTCGGCAACCTTTACAAGGAAATCCAGAGAGGGATTATACTTGCCGCTTTCCATTCTGGATATGTTTGATTTTTGAGTGCCGACACGCTCAGCAAGAGTCTGCTGGGTCAGCTGCAATTCATGGCGAGTGTCACGAAGCTCCCTAGCGATGGAATGGCGTGTCGCTAAAGCTTGCGGTGTGACAATTCCATCGGAGTATCGATTTTTCATGTCATTACCTCATGCTTAAAAGTTATCATATATGATAACATAATACAATAGATTTCACAATAAAGTCATCCTTTTTTATAGGGGGAGATTGTACTATAATAGACTTCAAATGGATGGTTACAGATGTAGCCTTTTTGGAGGGAGCTTATGGTTAGCAGAAAACAACGTGTTCGTACAATTATTTTAGTTATCATACTTGCCGCAGCGATTGTTGGTGGCGTGTTTGCAATTAGTTATTTTAAAGTTGGTGTTACCTTCCCATGGCAGGTAACAGGCATTCGGGAACAGCAGGACACAGCCCAAGCTGAGACACATGAGGAGTCGAAGACTGAGCCGAAGCTTGTGGTAAAGGAAGCGTCAAAGACTGAGAAAAAGGAAGAGACAAAGGTCGAGGATACCAAGTCTGAGGAGGATTCAAAGACAGTTTCAGAAGAGGAGATAACAGAAGAGAGCACTGAGAATATCGCAAAAACAGGTCAGAAGCTTGACTATTATGGCGCACTTCATGTTGAGGATGGAAAGCTTTATGATGAAGTCGGTAATGAGGTGAGACTTTCAGGAGTTAGCTCTAATGGACTTACCTGGTATCCACAATTTATCACTGCGGATGCTATCAAATCACTCAGAGATAACTGGGGTATCAATGTTTTCCGTCTTGCAATGTACACCAGTGATTACAATGGTTATTGTGTAGGTGGTGCAGAGAATCAGGACTATGTTAAGGATATTATCGATGATATTGTCAAGGCAGCCGCAGATAACGAGATGTATGTTATCATTGACTGGCACATTTCTAATGACAGTAATCCGAATGAATATAAGTCAGATGCTATTCAGTTCTTTGGTGAGATGGTTCGTAAATACGAATCGAACGATAATGTAATTTATGAAATCTGCAATGAACCAAGTGGTGATACAACATGGGAAGACGTCAAGTCTTATGCAAAGGAGGTCATACCTGTAATCAGACGAATCGACAGAGATGCACTTATCCTTGTTGGAACACCTGAAGGATGTACAGATTTAGATTCGGTTTTGGACGATCCGCTTGATTTCAATAATATTATGTATACTTATCATTTCAATGCTGGTACACAGAAGTCCAGCCAAAGAAATGTTCTCATTAATGCTGTGGAAGAAGGCCTTCCAGTTTTTGTTTCACAGTATAGCTACTATCCAGTTGATGGTGTTGGTGAATTAGATGAGCGCGAAGCTACCAGATGGAATGATTTGATGGATGATTATAATCTTTCTTCATGCATTTGGAACTTATCAAATAGCGATGAGGGCGCTGCATTAATTAATCAGTCATGTGACAAATATTATGATTTCGAGTATGATGATTTGTCAGAGCAGGGAAAGTATTTCTTTGATAAACTTTCCGATAACAGAAAAAAAGCTGAAATCCCTGAAAAGGATGACATAAAAGAAATAATAGATAGTAAGGAGACAAAGAAAAGATGACAACAAATGAGAAAATCGCAGCATTGCGTAATTTAATGAGAGAAAGAGGTATCGACATGTACCTTATTCCTACAGACGATTTTCACTCATCAGAATATGTAGGAGAACACTTTAAAGCCCGCAGCTTCATGACAGGCTTTACAGGCTCTGCTGGAACAGCGATTATTACACTTGAGGAGGCACATCTTTGGGCCGATGGACGTTATTTTGTTCAGGCTGCAAAGCAGATTGCTGACTCAGAGGTTATTTTGGAGCGCATGGGTGAGCCAGGAGTTCCAGAGGTAAATGAGTTTATCGAGCAGAATTTTAAGGATGGCGGTTGCCTTGGCTTTGATGGACGTTGCGTTTCTGGAAAGAATGCTGCAAAGTATTTCGATATCGCTCAGAGCAAGGGTGGAGAGCTTGTTACAACAGAGGATTTGGTTGATATGATTTGGGAGGACAGACCAGCTCTTCCAAAGGCTACTACATGGGTTCTTGAGGATCAGTTCTCAGGAGAGACTATGCAGTCAAAGATTAACAGAATCCGTGAGGAAATGAAGAGCAAAAAGGCAGATGCACACCTTCTTACAAGCCTTTACGATATTGCTTATATCATGAATATTCGTGGAAACGACATTGCAAATGTACCTGTTTTCCTTTCATTCCTTTTGATCACAGATGATAGCATTATTCTCTTTACTGACACTACAAACTGGCCAGAAGAGGTTATGAGCTATCTTAACGATAATGCTGTAAAGCTTTATCCTTACGATATGATTTATCATTATCTCCAGAGTGCGGACATGGCTGACAGACGCGTGCTTCTTGATCAGTCAATTGTCAACTATAACATGATCAAGGCACTGAAGGGCTCTGCAAAGATTATCGATGACAAGAACCCATCAGAGCTTATGCGTGCAATCAAGAACGAGACAGAAATCAAGAATACAAAGCTTGCTCACATCAAGGATGGTGTTGCCTGCACAAAGGCTATCAAGTGGGTTAAGGAAAACATCGGTAAGGAGCCAATGACAGAAATTACAGTTTCTGACTATTATGAGGCTCGCCGCAAGGAACAGGAGAATTTTGTAGACCTTTCCTTCGATACAATTTCAGCTTATGGACCAAACGCAGCAATGATGCACTACAGCGCAAAGCCAGGTTCAGAGGCTACACTTAAGCCAGAGGGCTTCTTGCTTGTAGATTCTGGTGCTCACTTCCTTGAGGGCACAACAGATATTACACGTACAATTGCACTCGGATCTCTCACACAGCAGATGAAGGAGTATTACACAGTAGTTCTTCGTTGCCATTTGAGACTTCTTGCAGCTAACTTCCCTAAGGGAGTTACAGGGGCAAACCTTGATGTACTTTCACGTGGCCCAGTTTGGGATATGGGACTTGATTATCGTTGCGGTACAGGACACGGCGTTGGCCATATCCTCAACGTTCACGAGGGACCAAACCGCTTCCACTGGAGAGTATTAAAGGGGCAGAATTCTGCAGAGATTCAGCCAGGTATGATTACAACAGACGAGCCAGGTCTTTACATCGAGGATGGCTTCGGTATTCGTATCGAAAACGAGCTTCTCTGTGTAGCAGGAGAGACAACAGAGTACGGCGACTTCCGCCACTTTGAGGCAATTACATACTGCCCAATCGACCTTGATCCAGTTATTCCAGAGATGATGACTGAAGCAGAGAAGAAGACTCTTAACGAATATCATGCAATGGTTCGCGAAACACTCAAGCCATATCTCAGCGAAGAAGAATATGCTTGGCTTGAGAAGGAAACTCGTGATATTTAGGAATAATCGTTTTTATAAAAAATAGCTTGTAGGCGTAACCAGCGGAGGATTAGATGAGCAAATTATTACTTATAGATGGCCATAGCATTGCAAACCGTGCATTCTATGGCGTGCCAGATCTTACTAATAGTCAGGGCCAGCACACCGGCGCAATCTTTGGCTTCATGAATATGATGCTCAAATTCATTGAGGATGAGCAGCCAGATAACTTTGCAGTCGCCTTCGATCTTAGTGCACCAACCTTCAGACACAAAATGTTTGAAGCCTACAAAGGTACTAGAAAGCCTATGCTTCCTGAACTTAAAGAGCAGATCCCACGTATTCAGGAAATGCTTAAGGCAATGGGCGTACCAGTTGTTACAAAGGAAGGCTGGGAGGCTGACGATATCCTTGGAACTTTGGCTAGAATTGGCGAGGAAAAGGGCTTTGATGTGACAATCGTTTCTGGAGACCGCGATTTGCTCCAGCTTGCCACAGAAAAGGTCAAGATTTCCATCCCAAAGACAAAGAAGACTGGAACTGAAATTGAGAATTATTATGCTGCTGATGTTAAGGCAGCTTATGATGTTACGCCAAAGCAGTTTATTGACGTGAAGGCATTACAGGGCGATGCCTCAGATAATATTCCTGGTGTAGAGGGAATTGGTCCAAAGACTGCTCAGAAGTGGATTGCAGAGTACGGCTCAATCGAGGAGTGCCATGCACATGTTGATGAGATGAAAAAAGGCAAGGTCCTTCAGAACTTCATCGATCAGTGGGATATGGCAGTGCTTTCAAAGGAGCTTGCTACTATCAATGTTAATGCTCCAATCGAACTTGAGGAGGGCAGCACAAAGCTTGGAAATCTTTTCACTGAAGAGGCATATCTTCTTTGTAAGCAGTATGAGTTGAAAAAGCTTCTTCCAAGATTTGAGGCAACAGAGACTGCGAAGGTTCAGGACACTACATCTGAGACCTTTAAACGTATATACGAATTGGCTGATGTTGAAGAATTTTTTGACATGCTTAAAAAGTCTGGCAAGGATTTTGTCGGTGCCAGCATTATGGCTGGAGATGATAAGCGTATAAAGGGGGTTGCTCTTTCAGTAGGGGATTCTACAATCTATGTGGATTGCACTGGATTTATCACCTCAGATTATTTGGCTCACAAGCTAATAGAAATCAGCAAGGCTGGTGTGAAGCTTTGTTTCTGGAATTTGAAGGATACAATGCATCTTATCTTTAATCTTTTGAATGAGGATGAGAAGGCAGCGGTTCTTGAAAAGGGCGGTAAGGCTGAGCTTTTCCCTAATGCTGATGATGTGGCTGTGGCAGCTTACCTTCACAACCCTATCAAAAACGAATACACGGCAGATGATGTGGCTCAGGAAATTCTTGGTATTATAATTCCAGCACCGGCAGATTTGTTCGGCAAGAAAAAGCTATCGGCTGCGCTTGAGGATGACAGCTTCCTTGAGGCTGTTACTACTTATGCCTGCTATAATGCTTATGTTGCCTACGCTTCCTATGAGAAGGTCATTGCAGAAATAGAAAAAGAGGGCATGCTTGATATTTATAAAGATATTGAGCTTCCACTTACATATACATTGTTTGATATGGAGCTTCAGGGCATCGCTATGGATGCAAAGGCTCTTTCGGAATTTGGTGATAAGCTTTCAGTTCGTATAAACGAATTGGAGCAATGCATTTACAAGCAGGCGGGAGAGGAATTTAATATTAATTCTCCAAAGCAGCTTGGTGTTATTCTTTTTGAGAAGCTTGGAATTGAAGGCGGGAAGAAGACAAAGACTGGTTATTCTACAGCCGCAGACGTTTTAGAGGAACTGTCAGCAACAAATCCTATCATCAGTGATATTTTGGAGTACAGACAGCTGGCAAAGCTTAGAAGCACTTATGTAGAAGGACTTGCAGCATGCCTTGACGAGGATGGCCGCATTCGTTCAACCTTTATGCAGACAGTTACGGCTACAGGTCGAATCAGCTCTACTGAGCCAAATCTTCAGAACATTCCTATTCGTATGGAGCTTGGCCGTGAGATTCGAAAGGTATTCTTCGCAAAGGAAGGCTGCACCTTCCTTGACGCCGACTATTCGCAGATCGAGTTGAGAGTACTTGCACACATGTCAGGAGACGAGAATCTGATTAATGCCTTCAAGGCCGGTCAGGATATTCACCGTTCAACTGCATCACTTGTTTTTGACACTCCTTTTGACGAGGTTACTGATTTGCAGCGTCGTCGTGCCAAGGCTGTAAACTTTGGAATTGTTTACGGCATCAGTGCATTTGGACTTGCAAAGGATATAGGAGTTGGCCGCAAGGAGGCTCAGGAATACATCGACAATTATTTCAAGGCTTATCCTGCTATGCATACCTTCCTGGAAGATTTGAAGTCGTCAGCCAAGGAGACTGGCTATGCCACTACAATGTACGGCAGACGTCGACCAGTGCCGGAGCTTGCTTCATCAAACTTTATGACAAAGCAGTTTGGTGAGCGTGTGGCAATGAATTCTCCAATTCAGGGAACGGCAGCGGATATCATCAAAATCGCTATGGTAAATGTTCACGACCGATTGCTTCGAGAGGGCTTGAAATCAAAGCTTCTTCTTCAGGTTCATGATGAACTTTTGGTGGAAACCTACGATGATGAGCGACAGGTGGTTGAAAAGCTCATTGCAGAGGAGATGGAAGGCGCAGCAGCCCTTTCAGTTCAGCTTGAAATTGACATGAATTCTGGAAAAACCTGGGATGAGGCCCATTAATAGAGCAGCTATGAAATTTATCGGAATTACAGGGGGCATCGGCGCTGGCAAAAGCACGGTGCTCTCTTTGCTAAAAGAAAATTTTAATTGCAGGGTTGTACTTGCAGATGAGGTGGCAGCAGAACTGATGACACCAGGACACAAATGTTTTGATGAAGTGGTCAGTTTGCCATGGCCTACTTCAATTTTAGATGACAATGGACAAATCGATCGACCACTCATGGCTAAGTATATGTTTGCCGACGATGATTTGCGTTTGAAGGTTAATGCCACAGTGCATCCGGCAGTGGAGCAAGAAGTACTAAATCAGGTAGAATTGGAAAAAGAAAAACACAATATAGAGTATTTTTTCTTGGAAGCTGCATTGCTCATAGAATGTGGATATGGTAAACTTGTGGATGAGATGTGGTATATATACGCGAGCCCTGAGGTTCGCACCGAAAGGCTTATGGAATCCAGAGGATATACCAGAGAACGAATTGAAAACACCTTTCAGGTTCAGCGCTCAGATGAGAGCTTCAGAGAGCACTGTGACCATGTCATTGATAATAGTGGAAGTAAAGAGGAAACGCTGACTCAACTACGTTTTCTATTAAAATAAAAAGGGGAAGTATTCATGGAAAAAAAGGACATAGTTTTTGGCTTAGATATTGGAACCCGCAATGTTATCGGTACAGTTGGATACCTTGATGGCAATGAGTTTCATGTTATGGCGCAGACTCTGAGAGAGCACGACACACGCGCCATGCTAGATGGACAAATTCACGACATCGGTCGTGTTGGCGCGACCTGCGAAGAGGTAAAGCTGGAGCTCGAAAAGCTGACAGGCCTTACGCTTACAGAGGTTTGCATAGCTGCCGCTGGTCGTGTGCTTCGTACAGTTACCACTCATGTGGAGCTTGAATATCCTGAGGAGACAGTTGTTACCGGAGAGGATTTGCATACCCTTGATATGATGGGTATCGAACAGGCTGGCAAGGAAATCAAAGGCGACGAGGACAAGAAATACAAGTTTTTCTGCGTTGGATACTCCACAGTTAAGTATTACCTGAATGGAGATGTTTTCCAGTCTCTTGAGGACCACAAGGCTGATGTGATAGGAGAGGATATCATTGTTACCTTCCTCCCAGAGGATGTTGTTGATGGCCTATACGCAGCTGTTGGTAAGGCTGGTCTTACAGTTGCCAACCTTACATTGGAGCCTATCGCAGCTATCAACGTTGCCATTCCTCAGAATTTCAGAATGCTGAACATCGCCCTTATCGACGTGGGCGCAGGCACTTCGGATATCTGTGTTACAAGAGATGGCAGTATCATCGCCTATGGTATGATTCCTATGGCCGGTGATGAGCTTACAGAGGTGTTGGTTCACGAGTATCTTGTTGACTTCGCAACTGCAGAGCATATCAAGCGTTCTTCAACTGAGGGCGGCGACATCACCTACGAAGATATTATGGGAATCAGCCATACAATCAAGTCCGAGGAGGTTTGGAAACTCACAGACCCAATTATGGAGAAAATCGCAAGTGAGGTTTCTTCAAAGATTAAAGAGCTCAACGGCGACAAGTCAGTATCTGCTGCTTTTGTTGTTGGTGGTGGCGGAAAGATTCATGGCTTTACAGAGGCTCTCGCAAAGGATTTAAAGATTGTTGAGGAGCGTGTTGCACTTCGTGGCGAGGAAGTCATGAAGAATATCACCTTCGAACAGGAGGACATTAAGAAGGATTCACTTCTTGTTACTCCAATCGGTATCTGCTTGAATTATTATGAGACAAAGAACAACTTCATCATGATTCACTTCAATGGCGAGATGATGAAGCTTTACGATAATGGTCAGCTGACAATTGTTGATGCTGCTATGCAGGCAGGCTTTTCTGCTGATCAGTTATTCCCACGTCGTGGACGTGAGGTTAATTTCACTGTCAATGGCGTTGCCAGAATGCTTCGTGGAACAGAGGGTGAGTCTGCAATCGTCACCATGAATGGTAAGCAGGTGGGAATCAATACTCCACTTGAGTTCAACTGTGATGTTGAGCTTACACCTTCTACTGTTGGTGCTGGCGGCACTGGCACAATCGCTGATTTGGCAGAGTTTACAACAGAGTATATTTACTTCACTGTCTGTGGACATCGTGTAAAGTGTCCTAAGTTCGTGGAGGTTAATGGCTCTCTTGAGCTTCCATCATACACAGTTAAGGAAGGGGATGTTATTGAGACTCGCCCATTCTATACAGTTGGACAGCTGGCAGAGTTTATGGATGTGACTATCGATGACAGATACGAAATCCTTGTAAATAACCGCCCATCCAGCCGTGATTCTCTTGTGTATGAGAATTTCGTTATTGATTGGACAACTACTTCACCAGTGGCTTACGCTGGTGATTATGTAGTGGATGATGAAGAGGGACTTCCAGAGAATTATGTCCCTGTTCCAAATGTTCCAGAGACAGTTTCCGATGTTCATACGCGCATGAAGATCGATTCTGTGGACATGCCTATCACCATCAATGGAAAGAAGATGACCCTCTCAGGAAAGAAGGATTACATCTTTGTTGATGTTTACAATTTGATTAATTTCGATCCTAGCGAGAGCAACGGACGTCCACTTATCATCAAGATAAATGGCGAAAAGTGTGGTTACTCCGACGAACTCCACGACAATGATGAAGTGGAAGTTTATTGGCAGGAAGCGTAATCGTAAGCGTAAATTATTAAAAAATCTTCAGTAGCGAACAAGCTCTCGGTGTTGCTGCAGGGAACATTCCAGTGACCGAAAGCAATACTGAGGCTTGTGGGCGTAACTGAAGATTTACTAATGTTTTAAGGAAGATTTTTTTGTAATGGATTTTTTTAGTATTGCAAGTGGTAGCAGCGGCAACTGCATCTGCGTAGGCGATGACACCACGCATGTTATGATTGATGCAGGTATTTCAGGAAAGCGCATAGAGGCGGGGATGAACAAATATGATTACACCACCGCAGATATGGCAGGACTTCTGGTGACTCACGAGCATTCAGATCATGTATCTGGACTTGGAGTTATTTCTAGAAAGTATCACATCCCAATTTACGGAACCGCAGCTACCATCAGAGCGATACGTTCTATGAAAAGCCTCGGTGCTATCGATGATACACTTTTTCATGTTATCAAGCCTGATGAGGATTTCTCTATTGGTAGTCTAAATATTCACCCATTTCGTATTAGCCATGATGCGGCAGACCCAGTTGCATATCGTATTGAAAATGCCAAATATAAGGTTGCAGTCTGCACTGACTTAGGTTATTATGATGGCTATATTGTGGAAAATTTAACAGGCTTGGATGCCATGCTTTTAGAGGCGAACCACGATATCCACATGCTGGAGGTTGGTTCATATCCATACCCTCTTAAGCAGCGTATTCTTGGCGACCATGGACATCTTTCAAATGAGGCCAGCGGCAAGCTGCTAAGCAAGGTTCTCAATGATGATATTAAGCACGTCTTTTTAGGACACTTGTCTCATGAGAACAACTACCCAGACCTGGCCTATGAAACAGTTCGCCTGGAGGTCACAATGGACGAAAACACTCCATACAATGCGAGTGATTTCAATATAACTGTCGCGTCGCGTAGTGACGTGTCAGAACGTGTCGTATTATAAATGGATATTTATTTAATGAGCAGGTAGGCTTATAGGAAAACTAGTCTGTAGCTATCTAGCTCTTGATATTGCTGAAAGGAACATTCCAAAGTGACTGTAAGCAATATCAAGGCTTGATAGCATAACAGACGAAAGGTTTTTGTTTGTAGCCGTAACCAGCGGGTTAGGAAAAGGAGAATTCTTATGGAAAACAAAGTTATTATTACCGTTGTAGGAAAAGATACTGTTGGTATCATTGCTCGAATCTGCACTTATTTAGCAGGCAGCGGAGTGAATGTCTTAGATATTACACAGACTATAGTTCAAGGATTCTTCAATATGATGATGATTGTAGACATTAATGCCGCTACAAAGTCTTTTGATGATGTGCAGAAGGATCTTGAAGTTCTCGGCGAAGAAATTGGAGTTCAGATTAAGGCACAAAAAGAAGATATTTTCAACGCTATGCACAGACTCTAGGAGGCACTCATGGTAAATTTACAGGAAGTATTAGAAACAAACAAAATGGTGGAGGAGCAGACTCTTGATGTCCGCACAATCACCATCGGCATCAGCCTTCTTGAGTGCATCGATGCAGATTTAAAGTTAGTTAATGAAAAGGTTTATAATAGAATCACAACTGTTGCTAAGGATTTGGATAAGGTGGCAAAGGAAATTGAGAGAGATTACGGCATCCCAATTGTAAACCGCCGTATTTCTGTTACACCTATTGCACTTATTGGTGCAGCAGCTTGCAAGTGCCCAGCTGATTTCGTATCATTGGCACACACATTAGATAAGGCAGCAGAGGATGTCGGAGCGAACCTCATCGGTGGATATTCAGCTCTCGTTTCAAAGGGAATGACCACAGCAGATGAGATGCTTATTCGTTCAATTCCACAGGCTCTTTGCGAGACACAGAGAGTATGTAGTTCAGTGAATTTGGCTTCCACAAAAACTGGTATTAATATGGATGCTGTTCGCCTCATGGGAGATATTCTTCTTCAGGTGGCAGACCGTTCAAAGGATAGAGATTCAGTTGATTGTATGAAGCTTGTTGTATTCTGCAACGCTCCAGATGACAACCCATTCATGGCAGGTGCTTTCCACGGTGTTACTGAGGCAGACGCTATTATCAACGTAGGTGTTTCTGGACCAGGTGTTGTAAAGAAGGCTCTTGAGCAGGTGCGTGGAGAGAGCTTCGAGATTCTCTGCGAGACCATCAAGAAGACAGCCTTCAAGGTTACACGTGTTGGTCAGCTTGTTGCACAGGAAGCATCAAAGCGTCTTGGTATTCCATTTGGAATCATCGACCTATCACTTGCCCCAACTCCAGCAATTGGCGATTCAGTTGCCGATATTCTTTGTGAAATTGGACTTGAGTATGCAGGCGCACCAGGTACTACAGCCGCTCTTGCGATGCTCAATGACCAGGTTAAGAAGGGCGGCGTAATGGCAAGCTCTTATGTAGGTGGTCTTTCAGGTGCTTTCATCCCTGTATCTGAGGATCAGGGAATGATTAATTCTGTTGAGGCAGGAGCAATCACACTTGAGAAGCTTGAGGCTATGACTTGCGTATGTTCCGTAGGTCTCGATATGATTGCCATCCCTGGTGATACGCCAGCCACAACCATCGCAGGAATGATTGCCGATGAAATGGCTCTTGGTATGGTAAACCAGAAGACAACAGCTGCTCGTCTTATTCCAGTCATTGGAAAGGGCGTTGGCGACACCGTAGAGTTTGGTGGATTATTCGGTTATGCACCAATTATGCCTGTGAATAAGTTCTCTTGCGCAGACTTCGTAAACCGCAAAGGACGTATTCCAGCACCAATCCACTCATTTAAAAACTAATAAAATTCCCGCGGCCCCTGATATATTTCAGGGGCCTTTTTTTTGCCCTGTAATAATGTCTAGCACCCGAGACCCACGCCTAGTGCCACGCTATCCCCTGGGCCCCAACCTGTCGCCAGCCACCCATCCCATTCTCCTGCACAATCGCCAAATGTTGATTTTCTAAAAGCTGCATGTCGCTTTCTTTATTGGTGGGTGTTCTTCTCATTCTTTGCACTTCTGCTGCCACAGTATGCTTCTACACAGACACACATTACCTTTAGAATAGCCTTCCAAAGCAAGTTTAGGAATAATTGTGCGATTTTGGAATGAGCTTAGTAAAATCTTAAAGCAGGTTTTGCAGTATTTAAGTATGGGCTGCCACGGACGGCAGCCCAAGGCTGATAGTGAAACGGACTGAACTTGAAGCCGGTACTTAAATCTACAAAACCTGCTTTTGATTTTACTTAGCAAATGGAGTATGAGCACAATTATCCTAAACCTTGTTTGGAAAAGCTATTTGAATACTACAAGTGTCTGTGTAGAAGCATACAGTGGCGTTGAAGTGCAAAATCAATAGAAGAACACCCATGTAAAGCTCCATTAGCAGCTTAAGAAAATCTAACATTTGGCTCAAATGCTACATGAGAACTGGGATGGGTGGTTGGCGGAGGGCTGGGGCCCAGGGTTTGATATTGGGAAGGCGTGGGTTGGGAGGCTTGATACTATAAAATGGGCAGAAAAAACGGCCCCACACCGTGTGGTGTAGAGCCGCGGGATGTTTGTATTATTTTGATGCTTTTTCGTCCCAGACTGGTACGTCGATGCCGACCACGTCGGAGGTGAAGGCTGTGCCGTCTTCACGCTCAAAGTGCTCCTGGGCTTTCTTTACGTATTTGAAGCCGACGTAGAGCAGTGGAATGTTGCAGTAGGCAATGAGGATGTTTGCAAAATCTGAAAGATCCCAAAGTGCGCCCAAATCCATACCAACGATTGAAGTAAGCATACCGAAGCAGATAACTGCAATATCGATTATACGAATTACGTTGATGAAGATTTTGCTGCGGCTAATTCTGTTTGCGCAGATTTCTGAGAATGACATAAAGCCAAGTAAGCAGGTAAATGCAAACAAGCCAAAGCAAAGCGAAACAAGTAGTGTAACTACGCTGTTGAAGGCTGTGCCAGGAGTGAGCTCTTCAACAGAGGCGAGATACTTTGGAAGCTTTCCAAGCTCGAACCATACATCGCCTGCATCTGTGAGCCATACGCGACCCATGATAACAACGAAGCCTGTAAGTGTACAGATAACGATTGTATCAAGGAATACGCCGATGGCCTGAACACAACCCTGATCACAAGGATGTGCAGCATCTGAAGCAGCGGCTGGCATTGTGATGGTACCTTGACCAGCTTCATTAGACATAAGTCCACGCTTAACACCCTGCATCAATGCGATTCCGAAGGCTCCGCCGAAAACAGCTTCAGGCTTGAAGGCCTCTGTGAATACAGCATAGAAGAACCAAGGAATTCTTGTAAAGTTGATTAGAATAAGAATGATAACTGTAAGTACATAAACGATTGCCATGATAGGAACAAGCACGTCGGTGACCTTTGCAATCTTTCTTGTTCCGCCAAAGGAAACAGCGCAGGTTGCGATGATGACGATTACAAATCCAATCCAGTAGATTGCGTGGGTGGTTGGAAGCTCTGTTCCACTGATGATGCTTGCAATCTGTCCCATTGCAGAAACTGTGTTGAAGCCCTGAGCTGGGAAGCAAAGGATTGCGTAAATGATGTACATGAGTGAAAGAATTACACCGACAATTGCTGAATTCTTAAGAAGCTTTCTGCCATAGAAGGCCATACCACCGATATATTCATCATCCTTTTTCTCTTTGAAAATCTGAGAAAGTGTAGACTCTACAAAGGCTGTGGCCATTCCGAAAAACGCTGAAATCCACATCCAAAGAAGTGCACCAGGTCCGCCAACAGAGACGGCTCCAGTTACGCCAAGGATGTTTCCAGGGCCTACGCGCATGGCAGTGGAAAGGAAGAATGAAGCCAGTGGCGAGATACCTGTCTTCGCCTTGCTGTTTTTCAAAACCTCTATGCCATGTTTGAACTTTCTAATCTGTATGAAACGTAGTCTGATGGTGAAATAAATACCAGAACCAATAAGAAGAATAATAGCCAAAGTGAAATTTCCCAGAATAGGGATGTTGGCGTACCATTCAAAGTTTGTTGGAAAATCCCAAAATAAATCTGAGATTACCTGAATTTTACCGCAGACAGCGGTAATGAACGCTAATAATCCATCCATATCAAAATCCTCCCTTCTGATAAAAAGATTATAATTAAACTATACCAAAGGCAACCACTAAATAATAGGAAATAATAGATTTTTTAAAAAATCTGTGAATAAATGGTATAAGAATGATAAATAGAGTAAAATCTAATTTAAGCTATTTAGTTAACGTATTATTTTTGAGTATCCATTGAAAGGAGAAAATGTATGTGGACAATTGGTGAAATTAAAAATCAAGGTAAAGTTGCCTTTAGGGCAAATTATTGGCGCTGCGTGTTGGTGGCATTTATCTTGTCAATTCTTACAGCAGGTTCTGCAAGTTCTTCTGCAAACAATAATTCAGGCGATACATCATCAGTAACAAATGCATTTGAGGCTTTGACAGCTCCTGAGCAGTTGGCTTTGGGCGGTTTATTCCTTGGAGTATTCAGTGTAGCATTTATAATCGGTATTCTTATTCATATTTTCCTTCGCAATCCACTTCAGGTTGGTTGCTATCGTTTCTTCAAAGCAAATGTACAGCAGCCTGGTGCTGAGCTTGGAATACTTAAAGAGGGCTTCAGTGATTTCGGTCATATTTTTGTTACCCTTTTGTTAAGAGACATTTTCCTTTTCCTTTGGTTCTGCCTGTTTTTGATTCCAGGAATTATCAAATGCTATTCTTATAGAATGGTGCCATATATTATCAAGGATAATCCTGAGCTTTCAGCAACAGAGGTTATTACAAAGTCTCGCGAGATGATGAACGGAAATAAGTGGAGAGCATTCCTTCTTGATCTTTCATTTATCGGATGGATTATACTTGGTGTTATCACAGTAGGACTTGTATATGTTCTTTGGACAGCCCCATATATGTCAAGCACTGATGCAGCTTTGTATCTTGAGCTCTCAAAGGAGCAGTAGAAATTATTTTCAAGTGATGAATAAAAGAATGGACTCTCATTTTTTGAGAGTCCATTTTTAGTTTAATTCAATCTGTTGAGAGCAAGCTCAGCAGTGATGAACTGTCTGAAGGCAGCTGCTGCGGCAGACTCAGGCTTTGTCTTGTTTTGATAAAGGTTGATGTTTCGACAAATGCTAGGGTTATCAAGCTTTAGCATCTTTGCCTGAGTGAAGCCACCAAGGCCAGGGGCATCCTTTGGAATCAGGGCAACGCACTCACTCTTTGAAATCATTTCAAGAACGATGCTGTAGTGGGTGGTTTCCAGACGGCATTTTGGTGTGAAATTATATATCTGGCAGAAATCCAAAATTCTCGAGCGGTGTGAGTGTTCAGCTGTAGGCAGGATGAATGGCAAATCAGCAGCTTCGCCGAGAGAAACTACATCCTTTGAAGCGATTTTCATATCCTTATTCACTACCAGAGAATATGGCTCGTTCATGATGTTGGTCAGGAAGCTGAAGGAATCGTTGATGTCTCTGTTGTTTGTATCGTCAAAGTTTTCAGCCAGAAGATGATTTCTGTTTCCAACATATCCGTCTGCAAAATTGGCCTCAAAATCGCTTGAGGTGGCTCGGATGGCGAAGTCACAATCGTTCCAGTCCACGTAGTTGTCATAGGCATAGGATGTCTTTTCACAGAGAAGAATCTTTGGATAAAGCAACGAAAACTCGGAGATGAGCTTCGCTACATAGATACTTTCCACGCAGGTGACAAGAGAGAGTGAGCCTTCGGTGTCAGAATTGGTCTTGGCGGAAAGTTGGATTCTTCCAAGCTGGGTGAGAAATTGGTCGCAGGACTCATAGAAAGCGTGTCCTGCTTTGCTCAAAACCATGGAGCGGCCGATTCGGTCGAAAAGCCTCATATCCAGTTCATCCTCCATGGATTTTATGATTCGACTCAGGGCAGGCTGAGAAACATGAAGCTCCTCAGCAGCCTTTGTCATATTGCCAACCTCGGCAATTTTTCTAAAGTAATCTATTTGTGTAGTGTTCATCTATTTCTCCTATAGCTTTGAATTTCTGCCTTAAAGTCCCTGATTTGCAGACAGGCAATCCTTTGGAAATGATAATGTTACTAATTTCTTTGTCTTTATTTTATCAAATATTACCGAAAAAGCTATCAGAAGATAATACTCAATAACAAATATGTTATGAATAGATAGCAAAATGTGTATTAGACATAGAAATGGGGATGAAATATACTTAGTGTATAAAGATTGGTTAAATATTTAACAATATATAAAGAAAGGAATTATACATGGACAAGAATTTTCCAACTAACAGAAGTATTTGGATAAAGAATGAGCCTGAAATCGATGTCAACCAGTTCAGTAAGGTAGAGCTTGATATTCAGTACGCAGAAGAATCGGTTAATCAGATTTTGGATATCTGGTATCCAGACCAAGGCGAAGGTCCTTATCCAGTTGTAATCGTGTTCCACGGCGGTGCTTTCGCGGCAGGTCACAAGCGTACACATTACATCAAGAGCATGTGCAAGCCAATTTCACAGGGTTATGCAATTGCAACAGTTGAGTACAGATTATATTCAGAGGCAAAATGGCCTGCACAGTTATATGATGGAAAGGCTGCAATCCGTTTCCTTAGAGCAAACGCTGAGAAATACAACCTTGATCCAAACAAATTTGTAGTTTGGGGCAACTCAGCTGGTGGTAATGTTACCCAGCTTCTTGCTGTTACAGGCGACAATATGGAGATGGATGACCTTAGCATTGGTGTCGAGGCATCAAGCAAGGTTCAGGCCGCTATTGCATGGTACACAACAAGCGAGCTTATGAGTGCTGAGCAGTTTGGTTTCGATATTGCAGAAAAGAGAAACGCTACAGGCGCAGGAAAGGGAATGATGCCTGGTGACGGAAAGGGCAACAATTCAATGTTTGGAGAGCTTTTGGGCTACAACCCAGTTCTTTATCCAGACAGAACTATGAAGGCAAGTCCAATCACCTTCGTAACAGAGGATTGTCCTCCAATTCTTCTTCAGCACGGAACAAACGATATGGTCATCGATCCACGTCAGTCAATTTATATGAAGGATAAGATTGATGAAATTTGCGGAGAGGGCAGAGCTCAGCTTGATTTATTCGAGGGCGAGCCTCACGGAAGCCAGGTTATTAAGGCAGACGAGAACATCACTCACTGTATTGACTGGCTTGACGAAATTTTCTGGGATGGAAAGAATCCATACAGAGGACCATTGAAGGATATCGTAATCCTTCCACAGGAGAATTAATTTTTTAGGGAAAATAGAGAGGGAAAAGTATATGGCAACAACACTTTCGGTTATTGGCCTTCTTGTTGCAGCGATTCTGTTTATCGTTGTTATCTGGAAGGGACTTGATGTTTTCACATCAACAATTTTAGTTTCATTTATTATCATCCTTACAAGCTGGATGAACTGGTGGGATTCACTTACAAGCTACGCGGCTGGATATACGGGCTTTATCGGAAGTCAGATATTCGTACTTGTAATCGGTGCTGTATTTGGTGAGCTTATGGCTGCATCTGGTGCTGCTGAGTCACTTGCAAATATCATCACTGAAAAGCTTGGTGTAAAGAATGTAATTCTTTCAATCACTGTTATCACAACAGTATTCGTTTATGTAGGTATTTCTGGTTTCGTAGTTCTTTTCGTTATTGCTCCAATCGCGACAGTTATGATGAAGAGAGCAGGTTATCCATACAGAATGATTCCTGGTATCATCTTCATCGGAGCTACATGCTCAGCTATGTTACCATACGCAATCAACGTTACAAACACAATCCCTGCATCAATCATCGCTGAGCAGCTTCCAGGCGAGTCAGTTTCATTAGGAAGCGCTCCAGTTTTAGGTATTATCGCATTCGTTGTTTCTACAGCTGTAGGTTACGGTTACATGGTATACGCTGCAAAGAAGGCAGCTGTTGCTGAGGGTACAGTTGTTGATACAACCACTCCAGTAAAGATTGTTCCTACAAGAGATGACCTTCCATCAGTTGGTATTGCTCTTATTCCTTTCGTAGTGGTTATCGCATTAGTTCTTGCATTATCAAACATCGAAGCAATTAAGATTGATAACGCAAACGCAGTAGTAGTCGTAGCTATGTTCGTAGGTAGCTTATTACTTGTTCTTCTTTGCCGCAAGCAGATTGGCGACAAGCTTAAGGACACAATCGGCAAGGGTGTTCAGAATGGTGTTGGTGCAACTGTTATGGCTGCAGCTATCATCGGTTTTTCAACAGTTTTACAGACAAGCATCGGTTTCGAGGCTATCAAGAACTGGGTACTTAACTTCAACATGAACCCATACATCACTGAGTTCTTAGGACTTAACATTTTGGCTGGTATCATGGGAAGTGGAACAGCAGCTGTTCAGACATTCTTCCAGTTCTTCACAACAACACTTGTTCAGAAGGGTGCTTCTCCAGCAGCACTTCACCGTATCGCTCCAGCAGCCGTTACAGGTATGAATACATTACCAAACGCTGGTGGTATGGTTGCTCAGCTCAACTGGATGAAGATTTCTTTAAAGGATGGTTACAAGTATGTATTTGTAACATCTGTAGTTGCTCCAATGGTTGGCGCATTCGTAGCTTGCCTTGTTGCAATGGTTATGTATTAAAAAGCTTATTTCTAGTTTTTGGATTAGTTTTGGGGCAAGGACTCTCGGTATCGAGAGTCCTTTTTGATGTTATTCTGTGAAAAAATATTGTAGATATAACTAACTTATGTTAATCTAACAAATGCACGGTTAGAGGTATATAACTATAATTAGCACCGTGTAATCGAGAGGAGAATTTTGTATGAAAAACAAGTTAGTTTGTGGCAGGCTATTAGCCGGTACATTGGCTGTGGCCCTGGCTGTCACATCACCTTCTGCCAGCTTTTTAGCAATGGCTGCGTAGGAAACCTCTATCCAGGAGGATTTGAAAGAATCTAAGGAAGAGGTAAATGAAGAAATAGGAGACAAGTCAGAAGCTAAAAAGGAAGATGAGAAAAGTAGTTCTGAGCAGAGCTTAGAGAAAGAAAAGTCTTCAGAAGATGAGTCTGGTGAAAAGAAATTAGAAGAAAAAGAACTAACAGATAATAGATATTTAAAGGTACCCCCCGCAATAACAGTTTTGTTGTTGCGGGGGTACTTTTATGTATAATAGGTACCACAAGAAATGAAGTTTTTAACATGATTGATGTACTGCAGTACCTCAATACTATATTTTTACTTTATTACTGGGGTATGATTAGCTCATGTGATACCACCATAAATAAAGGAAATGAGCATCTTGAGGTATTAGAGAACCTCAAGATTGCTGAAAAGTAAATTGCTTGGGGTACCATTTGGAACCTTAGGTACCACAAATCTGTATATACTCTATTATATTGTGGTACTTCAGGTTAGCATGCCAACAAAAATAGAAAAAGCTTTGTAGCTAGAATCATATATGGAAAAGATTTATGTGGGATATACCACTATTCTGGTTGACTAGTAGATTAATAACAAGTAAACTTGGAATTTAATATGACTAAAAATAAAGCTAGAAATCAGATTAAGAAATTATATTTAATAGACAGTCTTGGTGGGCTCATGATAGGTGGTGCTTCGTGGGTGGCACTTTTGGCGGCAAGAGGCTTTAGTACAGTAGAAATAGGATTTGCGGAAAGCATTTTTCATGCGGCCAGCATCATGTTTGAAATACCATCCGGTGCATTGGCAGATGTATTTGTAGAATCTTAAACAATTCTTAAAGATTTAGATACTTGGAACTTAAAATAATAAACAATACAATGGTTTTGTGATTAATCATAAGAGAGAAACGTGGGAGAAAAAATGAACAATATTCTAATTTGCGATGATGAACAGGATATCGTATCAGCACTTCGAATTTATCTTGAGAGCGAGGGAATGAATGTGACCTCGGCCTCAAATGGAAGAGAAGCAGTGGAGATTATGAAAAGCCCAGCAGGAAAAAGTATGCAGCTCATCTTACTTGATGTGATGATGCCAGAGATGGACGGAATTGCTGCTATGGCTGAGATTCGGAAGGATTCAAATGTGCCTATCATCATGCTAACTGCAAAGAGTGAGGATGCGGACAAGGTTATCGGACTCACAGTAGGGGCAGATGATTATGTTACAAAGCCATTCAATCCAGTGGAGCTTATGGCAAGAGTGAAGTCTCAGCTGAGACGATACACATTGCTTGGCGCTCAGAACACAAATACAAATATCGTAAATGCGGATATCATTTCTGTAGGCGGTATTGAGCTGAATGATAAATCAAAGGAAGTTACATTAGATGGAAATCCTGTTTCACTTACTCCATTAGAATATGATATTTTAAAGCTCCTTATTACACATAAGGGTGAAGTTCTCTCTCCACGGGACATTTATGAAAACGTCTGGAAGGAGTCAGTTATTGGTGCAGAAAGTACCGTGGCTGTCCATATCAGACATCTCAGAGAAAAGCTGGAATATGATAGTGCCAACCCACGCTACATAAAGGCAGTATGGGGGCACGGATATAAGGTGGAAAATCTTTAATAGTCATAGTCCGTTTTAGGAGGATGAATTATGAAACGATTCTACAATAGAGCAGGAAAGATATTTTTAGGAATAACCTGTACCGTATTTACGTTTATTTTTGCTTTTAGTATTTTCGCATGCGGTATTTTTGGAAACTGGGGCCTGTTTTCAAGCAATAGCAATGAATTTAAAAACGAACTGAATAAAATGGCAGGCAGTGACTATGCTGCGTGGATTTTAGATAGCAAAGAGGATGGCTTTACTTCTGGAAGACTGGAAGGAATGAATTGCTACTACGGAGTTATCGAAGGAAAAGATATTGAAAATATTGATTTCAACAAGGATAGCTCTTACCTGTATAGAAATTTCAAGGATATTGAGGTTCCAAAAGACGCTTTTAAAGATTATTATGGAATCGGTGATGATACAGAAATCACACTAAATGAGAAGCTATTGGATCCTTGGTATCCGAACTATGTTAGAACAGATTATAGCAGAATATATACAAGCGTTAGTATTGATGGAATAGGCTATGATTTGATTGGTCAGAAGGCTTACGTGTTTGGAAATGGACGTTTTTATCCAATTCAGGATTATTATTATGCTTATGTAACCAGTGAACACCCTGAAGGAACACCTAATACTAATAATATTTATTCAAAAATCTGGGAGAATCGCCAGGCTGATATAGAAGCTGGAAGAGAATATGTTGACTACAACAGTACTGCCAGCACAGAGAAGGCTCAGGAAGAGGAAACATATTATGTAGTTGAGGATTCTGAGGAGACAGAAGAAGCAGAAAAATCAGAAGTCACAACAGATTATCTTCCCGAAGAGACAGTTATTGAAAATGGAGCACTGGGCGAAAGAGTGCTTTATATTGACGGTAAGGGCTATAAGCCACTATCAAGCTCAGTAAATGGATATGTTTTAAAATTAAATGCTGATGATGGCGCTACAGGCAAGCTTAGTTTAGAGAACGTCGCTGATTTATCAGATATTCATGGAGAACTTGCAAAATTAAAGCATCAGGTTTCAATAGAAAACATTTCATTCTTTGGTTTATACCAGGATAATCCTGATTTAACCTACTACACAGTGGTATGCTTCCCTAATGAGACAAAGCTTGCAGCTAACACTTACACAAATGATTTTTATGTTCAGGCAAAGGCTATTGTTGCTCTAGCACCAACCTTGAAAATATTACTTCCACTGGCAACGATTCTTTCATTTGCAATTGCATTGGGCTGTTGGGTAATGTTCTTATGTGCAGCAGGACACAAAAAGGGTGTAGAAGGAATCGTTGAAGGGCCAATTGAAAAGATACCTGCAGATTTAGCACTAGTAATAACTATAATTGCTGAATCCATAATACTAGCTGTTGCAGTATCACTCGTAGACGAATTAAGCTCCTCAGCCTTTGGCCTAATTGGAATGATTATAGCGGTCACAGGTATACTAGCAATGCTTATTGGTTTCTTGTGGAGCTCAAACATAGCCGTAAATATTAAGCTTCATCATCTTTGGGGAAACAGCTTAATATGCAGATTTTTTAGACTTATTAATAAATGGTTTTGGATTATTGATGGAGAAACAAAACAGATTCGTTCAACAGTAAAGTGGACAAATAGAATTTGGGGGATATTTATTCTAATAGCTTTTATTGAATTTATTTGCATAAATGTGACAGAGTCAGTAAATATTCTCTTATTCTGGTCACTAGAAAAAATCGCATTTGCGATAATATTACACAGACTACTGATGAGCTATGCAAAAATAAAAGGAACGGCACTGGCTCTTGCAGAGGGAGACACTACATCCCAGGTTGACTTAAATGGAATGCCACTTTTCTTAGAAGAGCATGCAAAGGCAATGAATGACATTCAGTCTGGTATTTCAGTGGCACTTGAAGAGCGAACCAAGAGTGAGCGCATGAAGACAGAGCTTATCACAAATGTTTCTCACGACATTAAGACTCCTCTTACCTCAATAATCAATTATGTTGACTTACTTTCGAAGGAAAAAATTGAAAATGAGAAAGCAACAGAATATCTTGAGGTTTTAGACAGACAGTCAAAGAGATTAAAGAAGCTCATCGAGGATTTGATTGAGGCATCAAAGGTTTCTACTGGGAATATAAAGTTCAACATAGAAAACGTAAATGCGGTAACTCTTTTAAATCAGTCCATCGGAGAATTTACCGACAGACTGGAAGCTAACAAGATATCTGTGGTCACCAGCTTGCCAGAAAAAGATGTATACCTGCAGGCTGACAACAGATATTTATGGCGCGTATTTGATAATCTTATGAGCAATATCGTGAAGTATGCCCAGCCTAATACCAGAGCCTACATTGATTTGGAGCAGGACGAAAATAAGCTTAGGTTTGTTTTTAGAAACACCTCTAAGGAAGAGCTGAATATTTCGGCAGATGAGCTTATGGAAAGATTTGTTAGAGGTGATAAATCCCGTTACACAGATGGCAATGGTCTTGGTCTTTCAATTGCCAGAAGTCTTACTGAGGCAATGGGTGGAACATTGAAGCTTTCCATTGATGGAGATCTGTTTAAGGCGGTTGTAGAATTTAACAAGAATTAAATATCAAAAGGTTTATGAGTTGTCAAATAGGATAAATAGATTTAAAATCATAAAAGACAAAGACGTCTGCTTTTTAGCGGGCGTCTTTTATTTTTTTCGGGAAGGAATACTAAAGTGAAAGATGGATTTATAAAAATTGCATGTGCTACACCTGATATTAAGGTGGCTGATACTGAGCATAATGCAGCTGAGATAGTTAGATTAGCAAATGAAGCATATGAGCAGGGAGTAAAGATTATTTGCTTTCCAGAATTATGTATAACTGGATATACCTGTGGAGATTTATTTTTGCAGGACACATTGCTGAAGGGTGCAGTGAAGGCCGCGGAAGATATCGCGTGTGCCACAGCAGAGCTGGATATTGTGACAATAGTTGGACTGCCATATCAGGTAAAAGGCAAGCTTTATAATATTGCAGCAGTGATTAAAGGTGGAAAGGTTATCGGTGCCACAGCTAAAAAGAATATTCCAAACTACAGTGAATTTTATGAGCTGAGACATTTTACGCCAGCTGATGACAGTCTGATGGAAGAGATTAGCTTTGGTGCAGCAGGCTCCGCAGTCCTTTGCAGTAACCATATTTTCACCTGTAAAGAAATAAGCAATCTAAAATTTGGAATCGAGATTTGCGAGGATCTTTGGGTGGCAGATACGCCATCAGTAAAATTGGCAAAAAGCGGTGCCACTATTATTTTCAATCTGTCAGCCAGTGATGAGGTGATTGGAAAGGCTGATTACAGAAGAAATCTTATTAAGGCAAAATCAGGAAGCCTTCTTTGTGTATACGCCTATGCAGATGCAGGTGTGGGAGAGTCCACACAGGATATGGTTTTTGCAGGTCATAATATTATTGCAGAAAATGGTACCGTATATGCGGAATCAAAAATTTTTGAAAATGAGATGATGATAGCTGACGTGGATGTGGACAGATTAGTACACGAACGTAGACGTATGAATACATTTAACGTAAATACGGATTATGAAGGCCATGAGTCAGTATTTTCATTAAAGCTTGAAGAGACAAATATAAAATTTGCTCCATCAAAGACACCATTCGTACCTACAGTAAAATATGATTTGGAAAGTCGCTGTGAGGAGATTCTTACCATGCAGGCAGTAGGTCTCATGACAAGAATCAGACATATTGGTTGTAAAAATGTAGTCTTAGGATTATCTGGAGGCCTCGATTCCACCCTTGCTCTGATTGTTATAGTTCATGCCTATGACAGGTTAGGACTTGATAAAAAGGGAATCCATTGCATTACAATGCCATGCTTTGGCACCACAGACAGAACCTACACCAATGCCTGCAGATTAGCAGAAGCATACGGTACGACACTTGAAGAAATAAATATTAAAGCCAGCGTCAGCCAGCACTTTGAAGATATTGGTCAGGATAGTAGCAATCATGATGTTACCTACGAGAATGGTCAGGCAAGAGAGCGCACCCAGATTCTTATGGACAAGGCAAACATGCTTGGTGGAATTGTAATTGGTACAGGTGATTTGTCGGAGCTTGCTTTGGGGTGGGCTACCTATAATGGGGACCATATGTCAATGTACGCGGTTAATTCATCGATTCCAAAGACACTCGTAAGATGGCTTGTGGAATATGAGGCAAACAGAACAGATGGAATTCTCAGCAGCACACTGAAAGATATTTTTGATACACCAGTCAGCCCAGAGCTTTTGCCACCAGATGAGGATGGAGAGATTTCACAGAAGACAGAAGACCTGGTGGGACCATACGAGCTTCATGATTACTTCCTGTACTATATGCTCCGCTTTGGCTTTTCTCCATCAAAGATTTTCAGACTGGCGCAAAAATCTTTTGAGGGTGACTACAGTCGTGAAGAAATTCTCAAATGGTTAAAGAAGTTCTACTGGCGATTCTTCTCTCAGCAGTTCAAGAGAAGCTGTATGTCAGATGGCCCAAAGGTTGGTACAGTCACATTATCTCCAAGAGGAGATTTTAGAATGCCAAGTGATGCAGCAGTAAATCTCTGGATGAAAGAAATTGAGGGGATTTAATAGAAAACAGTTGCATATTCTTTAAATTTCCAGACATGGACAGCTGGGTTTTGCAATTCCAGAGGAAGCTGCTGTTGTAGCAGCTATTTACAGGGTCGTTTTCTATGTAGGACAATTAGACTAAACTAACAAATATTAGACAAATATAATTATTTGTATTGTAATTGCTGAGGGGTAATGCTAGACTAAGCATGGTTAGGAAAATCTAACTAGAAAGTATAAAGAGGAAATAATCATGAAAGAGAAAAAGAAAAGTGTATTACCTCAGCTTTTTGTCTATGCTGGGAAGCACAAGTATCTCACGATTGCTTCTTGGATACTTGCGGGGATTAGCGCTCTGCTTGCGCTGGCACCATTTTATTTTATTTGGTGCATCATTAGGGAGGTTATAGAGGTACGCCCAGACTTCAGTCAGGCCACACATATTAAAACCTATGGCTGGTGGGCTGTGGGAATGGCTGTGTTATCCTTCCTCATTTATATTGCTGCATTAATGTGCTCTCATTTAGCGGCATTCAGAGTTCAGGTAAATATGAGAGTCGCTTTGATGGAACATATTATGAAGCTTCCAATGGGATACATTGAATCTGAAGGAAGCGGCAAGATTAGAAAAATTGTTGCAGATTCCACTGCGGCTACAGAAACATATCTGGCCCATAGTTTGCCAGATAAGGCAGTAAGCTATGTTACTCCTGTTGGACTTCTTGGAATGCTTTTGTTTTTCGATTGGAAAATCGGATTAATTTGTCTGATTCCAGCTGTGCTTGCATTTCTTTCAATGGGATTTATGATGGGACCAAAAATGGTAAAGGCAATGTCAGAGTATCAGGATGCTTTGGATGAAATGAGTGCAGAAGCAGTAGAGTATGTGCGAGGAATTCCTGTGGTTAAAACCTTTGGCCAGTCGGTATTTTCATTTAAAAGATTCAAAGAGGCTATAGATAAATACGAGAATTGGACAGTGAGTTACACCACCTCGGTTCGTATTCCAATGACTGCATTTGTCACTCTTGCCAACGCAGTGTTTGCTGCGCTTGTGGCTTGCGCATTTATATTTGCAAGAGATAGCATCACAAATCCCTTCTTATTTAACATTCTTTTCTATATCATCATCACACCAATCCTTACAGTTACTCTTTTGAAAGTGGCTTATTCCGGTGAAAGCGAGATGATAGTGAGAGATGCGTTACAGAGAATGTACAGCATTCTTAATGTAGAGCCTTTGAGTGAGGCAGCTAATCCAAAGAAGCCAGCCGATTCAAGCATAGAGCTTAAGGATGTCACCTTCTCTTATAGCGAAGATAAGAGGAATGCTATTGAAGGTATAAATCTTTCAATAAAGCCAGGCCAGCATATTGCATTAGTTGGACCTTCTGGTGGAGGAAAGACGACTCTTGCATCGTTAGTTGCAAGATTTTGGGACGTGAAAAATGGTTCTATAAAAATAGGTGGTGTAGATGTAAAAGATATTGCAACATCAGAATTAATGAATCAGGTTTCCTATGTTTTCCAAGATAGTAAGCTTTTAAAGATGTCAATTTTGGACAATGTTCGAATGGGAAATCCGGATGCTACCGAGGCAGAAGTAATGCAGGCTTTGAAGGATGCCCAGTGCATGGATATAATCGAGAAGTTCCCAGAAGGAATTCACACAATGATTGGTTCAGAGGGGGTATATGTATCTGGTGGAGAGGCTCAGCGTCTTTCTATTGCAAGAGCCTTCCTGAAGAATTCTCCAATTTTGATTTTGGATGAGGCTACCGCATTTGCGGATACGGACAATGAAGCAAAGGTGCAGCAGGCCTTCGCAAATCTGTCAAAAGACAAGACAGTAATCATGATTGCCCACAGACTTTCTACAGTTGTGGATGCTGACAGGATACTGGTTCTTTCAGATGGAAAGGTCATCGAGGAAGGTAAACACGAGGACCTTATTAAGCAGTCTGGCACATATAGTCATATGTGGTCCGAGTATAACAAGTCAATCAATTGGAAGGTAGGTAAGAGCGCATGAGTTTAGAAGAAAAGTTACAGCACAAATATGCACTTTCCGAAAAAGGTGCTAAGGATATGGTTACTGCATTTGTGGCGTGTACAGTTGGAAACCTTGCCCAGATGTTACCTGTGGGAGTTCTGGTTGCTTTTACAACGGATTTATTTAATGGCAGGACACCTGCGGAAAGACCATTGTTTTATCTAGGCGGAATATTAATATGTCTAGCAGTTGTTTTCGCCAGCCAGTATTATCAGTACGGTGCTACGTTTTATTCTACCTACATTGAAAGTGGTGTTAGAAGACGTAGTCTTGCAGAAAAGCTTCGCAGAATTCCATTATCATTCTTTAGCAAAAAGGATTTAGCTGACTTAACAAATACTATCATGATGGATTGCGCAGTGATTGAAACTGCTTCCTCACACTGGCTTCCAGAGTTGATTGGAGCAATGATTTCAACAGGCGTTATTGTAATCAGTTTATTCTTCTTTGATTGGAGAATGGCATTTGCAGCTGTATGGGTAGTTCCAATTGCTTTCTTTGTTGTTATTTACTCAAGAAGCATGATGCATAAGCTAAATAGAAGGGGCAGCAAATATAGAGTTGCATGCCTTGATGGAATACAGGAAGCACTTGAAACAGTAAGAGATTTAAGAGCCTACAACGCCCAAGAGGAATACATGGTGGGCCTTAAGAAAAAGATAAAGGCAGTTGAAAATCATAACATTGTGTCTGAGTATACCAATGCTGCATTTGTTTGTAGCGCTCAGATGATGTTGAAACTTGGAATAGGCACAGTGGCAGTGGTTGGTTCAGGCCTTTTGATTTCAGGCGAAATTAACGTAATTACGTTTTTTATGTATCTGCTTGTAGTTTCCAGAATGTACGAACCGCTTCAGGTTTCATTACAGAACCTTGCAGCCCTTATTGCTACCGATACTCAGTGTGAGCGAATGGATGAAATCCTTTCTCATCCAGAGCAGACAGGTGTCGAGAAGCTTACAAACAATGGATATGACATTGAATTTAAGGATGTTAAATTCGCCTATGAAGATGGTGAGGCAGTTTTAAATGGGGTCAGCTTCACAGCAAAGCAGGGCGAGGTTACAGCACTTATTGGCCCATCAGGCGGTGGAAAGACTACTGTATCAAGACTTGCTGCCAGATTTTGGGATATTGATTCAGGACTTGTTACAGTTGGCGGAATGGATATAAGCAAGGTGGATCCGGAGACACTTCTTTCAATGTATTCAATTGTGTTCCAGGATGTTACGCTGTTCAACAACACTGTTATGGAAAATATCCGAATTGGCAAGAAGGATGCGACCGATGAAGAGGTTATTGCAGCAGCAAAGCTTGCCCGTTGCGATGAATTTGTTGATAAGCTCCCAGAGGGCTATAACACAATGATTGGTGAAAATGGTTCAGAGCTTTCTGGTGGAGAGCGTCAGCGTATTTCAATTGCCAGAGCATTTCTAAAGGACGCACCAATAATTCTGATGGATGAGGCAACAGCATCACTTGACGTTGATAATGAATCACTTATTCAGGAGGCAATCTCAGATTTGATTAAGGATAAGACAGTTCTTGTAATTGCCCATAGAATGCGTACCGTTGATGGTGCTGACAAGATTGTAGTTCTTAAGGATGGCGTAGTAGCAGAGCAGGGCGCACCTTCAGAATTACACGGTGTTAAGGGAATCTATTCTCATATGATAAATATGCAGATGGAAACAGATTCTTGGAAAATGGCATAAAATAAATGTTGCTGTTCATGGATTTTTAGTTAGCATGGCTACCCTGCCTTGGCCCTGCTGGTATAGGTGAATTTGAGCAAAATAAGTGATTCTCTTAATGCTGCTAATGTAGCTTCAAGTGGGTGTCCTTTTGTTGATTTTGCACTTATAATGATTTGTTTTTACTACACAGACATAAGAAAAATATAAAGCTTCAAACATACTTAGAATAATTGTGTTCATATTACATTCACCAAGTAAAATCAAAAGCAGGTTTTGGAGATTTTACTAGGTTCATTTCAAAATCACACAATTATTTCTAAGTATGCTTTGAAGCTTTCTGTTATACCAGATGAGTCTGTGTAGTAAAAACAAATCTGCTATAAGTGCAAAGAATTGAAAGAACACCCATCAATCAAAGAAGCTACATGCAGCATTTAGAGAATCCATATTTTGTGATTGAACCTATACCAGCAGGGCCAAGGCAGGGTAGCCATGCTCATTAGAGTAGATCATGAACAGCAACAATTATTATAAAATTGAAAGCTGGCATAAAAAGTGCTTACATGATTTGAATAATCATGATATAATCCTGAGAAGTTACGAAAAATGAAGATAAAAGTAGGTATCATTGGAAACGCACACCACCTGTGGTGATAACGAACAACACACTTAAATCTTCTCTTGGTAAATGAAAGGAGAAAATTTAGTATGTTACCACAGAATAAGTTTCAGGATGTTATTTTTACACTTTTTATGGCCTTTGTTATGGTCTACGCAATGATTTGCTACAATATTGCTCTCAATGTTGGCGGCCTTCAGAATTATGTATTTCTTGCTGCTTTCAAAGAGCTCATTATCATGTGGCCAATCGCTGTTGTGCTTGAGCTTGCATTTGTAGGAAAGCTTGCACAGATTCTTGCCTTTAGATTTGTTACTCCAGGCAAGGACCCAATGATTATGATGATTCTTGGAATCTCTGCAATGTCTGTTTGCCTTATGTGCCCACTTATGAGCCTTGCAGCAACAATCCTTTTCAAGGATGCAGGCAGCCAGTTCATCGCAGTATGGCTTCAGACTACAGCCTTCAATTTCCCAATGGCACTTTGCTGGCAGATTTTCTTCGCTGGCCCATTTGTAAGAAATGTGTTTGGATTCTTCGTAACGAGATTCTCAAAGAATGTTTCGGTAGAAGCTAAGAAAGCTGCATAATTTATATGAAAGTCAAAGGTTACTATTCACAGTTATAAATATTCAAGGATGTATTCTTGTCAAGCTTGCTTGTAAAAGAATAATCATTGAATAGTAACAGTCAAAGGACTCCCTGGTGGGAGTCCTTTTTTGGAATAATAACCAGCAGATAACTAGAGGAAAATGACAAAGAATTAACAATATATTTGTGGATAGTGACAATTAAGAAGAAAAACCCTTGACTAGTATACAAGTTTGTGTTGTATACTAGTTTTTGATATTATAAGCACTGTAAACTAGTTGGGGGTTACACCTATATAAGCAAATGCGAGGATGAGCAAATGAAAAAAATTGAACGATTTAGTTCTGAAACAGCAAGAGAGTATGCATTGCGAGCAATTACTGAAAACATTACCTCGATTGATTTGGAGCCGGGGCAGGCTATCAGCGAAAATGAGGTAGCGGCATTTCTTGGGGTTAGCCGCACGCCAGTCAGGGAGGCGATTCAGGAGTTGCACAAGGCTTCTCTTATAGAGATTTATCCTCAGCGAGGAAGCTATGTTTCGCTGATTAATTCTCAGTTCGTTGAGGAGGCAGTGTTCTTAAGAAAGATTCTTGATACCGCAGTTATAGAAGAAGCCTGCGAGCTAGCCACTGAAGAGGACATCAGGCAGATGGCAGACAATGTGGCGCTTCAGGAATTTTATCTTGAAAAGGATAATACCGCAAAGATTTTTGAGTTAGACAATGAGTTCCATAGAATGATTTATGTGGCAGCAAAGAAGGAGACTCTCCACACCATGCGTCGCACAATCATGATACATTTTGACCGTGTACGAACCCTGTCTATGCTTACTGTAAAGGATAAAAAGATAGTTGGAGATCATCGTCTCATGCTTGAAGCTATTCAGGAGAAGGATAAGGTTAAGGCAACAGAGATTGTTGAGAAGCATTTGAACCGCTACAGAGTGGATCAGGAAGAGCTTATGAAGAGCTGCGCGCAATATTTCGAAACAACATAGCAAGAATTAATAGACAATATGAAAAATTCGTGTAAAACAACCAAATTGCAATTGGCAATTTGGTTGTTTTTTTAGAATAGACTTTCAGCTCATTTCAAACTAATATACTTGTATACTAGTTTACAGAAGTTAGAGATGGAGGAGAAAAATGAAAGTTATGACAGCGGGAAATTCAGTTGCAGCTACAGCTGAAAAAACCAACTGGAAAGCCTATTTGAAAAGATATTGGCAGCTGTACGTGTTATTAATTTTGCCAATGATCTATTTCCTGGTTTTCAAGTACATTCCAATGAAATACGTACTGATAGCTTTTAAGAAGTACAGTATCGTACAAAAGGTTGGAGAGATGCCTTGGGCTGACAATCACGGATTTCAGTATTTTATTCAGGCCTTTCATAATAGGGATTTCTTAAATGCTTTGAGAAATACTGTTGGACTTAACCTTTTGGATTTGGTAATCGGTTTTCCAATTCCTATTATTTTTGCTTTGATTTTGAATGAGTTGAATGTTAAGTGGTTCAAGAAAACAATTCAGACAATCGCTTACATGCCACACTTCCTTTCATGGGTTATCATTTACGGTTTGGCAATTCAGCTTTTTGCACCAAGCAACGGACTTGTAAATATGTTCATCACAAAGCTTGGAGGCGAGACGGTTCCATTCCTTAATGATCCAGGAAAATGGGTAGGAACTTACATCTTCCTTGGAATTTGGCAGAGCTTTGGTTGGAACTCAATTATTTACCTGGCAGCAATCGCAGGAATATCACCAGAGCTTTACGAAGCAGCTTCAGTTGATGGAGCAGGACGCTTCAAAAAGATGTGGCACATCACATTGCCAGGAATCAAGAGCACAATCGTAGTTCTTCTTATCATGGCACTTGGTAATATTTTAGGTTCAGCCTTTGATAGACCATTCGCATTGCAGAACAATCTGGTAATGCAAAACGCTGAGGTTATTTCAACCTTCGTTTACAAAAACGGTATCAAGGGATTGCAGTTCTCACTTACAACTGCAGTTGGTCTGTTCCAATCAGTAGTTGGTGTATTTTTCCTTCTATTTGCAAACTGGTTGTCTCGTAAGCTTGGCGAGCGCGGAATTTGGTAGGAGGTGTGAAGATGGCAAGAGGATTAGCTATGACTAGAAAATTTAACACAAAGGGCTTCGCACTTTCTAAGAAAAAAGAAGCAGACGAAGATTCATCAATTACAAGAATGGTTAAATCAGATGGAACAAAAGCAGGTGACCTGGTATTCATTATCATCTGCGTAATCATCGGTCTGATTTGTATCATACCAATGATAAACCTTTTAGCTCGTTCACTTTCAGCTTCAGACTTCCTTGTAAAGAGAGAGGTTTATCTGATTCCAAAGGGCATCAATTTGGATGCTTACACAACAGTTTTGGGAGATCCAAAGTATATTAAAGCATTCGTTTGGACAGTATTCCTTACAGTGATTTGTACCTTCCTTTCGCTGACAATGACAGTGCTTTGTGCATACCCATTGATTTTCAGCAAGCTTAAGGGACGTTCATTCTTTAATATCGTAATTACGATAACAATGTTCTTTAACGCAGGTACAATTCCAAACTACTTACTTATGAAGGAATTGAACCTCCTTGATAATCCATTGGTACTTATTGTTCCAGGATGCTTGAGCGTATACAACATGATTATCATGCGAAGCTTCTTCTATGGAATTCCAGATTCCCTTAGAGAGTCAGCAGAAATCGATGGTGCATCATTCTTTAGAATTCTTTGGAGCATTTACCTTCCACTTTCAAAGCCAGTAATTGCAACACTTGCACTTTTCTATGCAGTAGGAAGATGGAATGGTTACTCAGATGCTTTGATGTATATGAAGAACAAGGATTTCTATCCACTTCAGTTATTGCTTTACAACATTTTGAACAACATGAATTCAGTAGAGGTAGCAACACAGGAAGGCTTCTCAACACCAGGTCTTTCAGAATCCCTTAAGGCGGCAATCGTTATGTTCTCAACGATTCCAATCCTTTGCATATACCCATTCTTACAGAAGTACTTCATTCATGGTGTAACACTTGGGGCAGTTAAGGAGTAGAAATGAGTTTTTATCAAAAAAACTCATTTCGTAAACGGCAGTAATTTTGAATGAATGTAATTCATTTAAAATTGCTGTCTGCTGAAAGCAGATTAAACTGCAGTTTCCTTGACTGCAGTTTAACCCCTTATTAAGGGAATAAAAATAAATTAAAAACATTATTGGGAGGATTACGATGAAGAAAAAAATCGTAGCATTAGTGCTTGCATGCACTATGGGCCTTGGAATGGTTGGCTGTGGCGGCTCAAGCAGCAGCTCAAGCGCCAGCGCTTCAACAACAGATTCAAGTGCCAGCAGTGAAGAGGCAGGCTCATCAGAGCTTGTAGACGGAAAATTCGCAGAGACAAGACACATAACAGTTGAGGTCTATGACCGTGGAAACGATGGTGGTACAGACCCAACAAACAACATGTACACAGAGTACATCAAGAAGGGAATGCTTGAGGATCACAACGTAGAGGTTGAGTTCGTTTCAGTTCCACGTTGGACAGAGACAGAAGAAATCAACAACCTTCTTGCTTCAGGCGGAGCTCCAGATATCTGCCTTACATATTCTTATCCAACAATTCAGACATACGCTAACATGGGCGGTGTTACAGATTTAAAGCCACTTATGGATCAGTATGGCAGCGAGCTTACAAACCTTCAGAATTGGCTTGGCGACACAAACATCTACTGGGATTTAGATGATGAGAAGGGTACACTTTGGGCAATCGAAGGAAAGCGTGCTAACAACAGACGTATCAACACATTCATTAGAAAAGACTGGCTTGATAAGCTTGGACTTGAAGAGCCAACAACAAAAGAAGAATTTTACAATGTAATTTGTGCATTCCGCGACAACGCTAAGGAGCTTCTTGGCAAGGATGCAGACAAGATGGTTCCATTCTCAGTTTCATTCGATGTAGGCTGGAGAGCAGCACTTCTTATCGAGTCAGAGATGGATCCAAAGATTACAGATAAGGAATTCTACATCAATGGATTTGATGACAGAAAGCTTACACAGAACGGCACAAAGGCTGCTATGAAGACACTTAACAAGTGGTACAACGAAGGTCTTCTTTGGAACGACTTCGCACTTTACACAGCTGGTGATTCTACAGAGGATGACATGATGAAGGCTGGCTATGTTGGAGCATTCCAGCACAACTGGGATTATCCTTTCCGTGGTGGAGATGATTCAATCCAGGCTAACCTTCAGAGAATCATTGGCGATGATGCTAAGTATGTAGCAGTTGATTGCTTCGAGAACTCAGAGGGCAAGCACCTTAAGTATGTTGACTCAACAGCTGGTGATAGAAAGATCTTCTTCCCAACTACAAACACAGAGCCACTTGCATCACTTCTTTACCTTGACTGGATTTCTGCTCCAGAGCACATCCAGTACTTACAGATTGGTGATGAGGGGGTTACACACAACGTTCTTGAGGATGGCGCTATCGAGTTGATCCCAGCAACAGGCGACCCAATCATGAACTCAGGTAACAACATTGACTACACAATTACTTGTAATGGTCTTCACCTTGCAGATGACAAGCTTACACTTCTTTCAATGGCACACAGCTACCCAGCATGTGATCCAGAGGATGTTCAGAAGGCACTTGACATTGCTGCTACAGATAACAAGATCGCTAAGAACGTAAAGGTTCCAGAAATCGTTGCAGAAAACGGTATGGGCGAGGCTCTTGGTTCAAAGAGAGATGTTGTTTATGATACAGCTCTTGCAGCTAAGGAAGCTGATTTCGATAAGGTTTGGGATTCAGCTATCGAGGATTACCTTGCATCTGGCGGACAGGCTATCATGGATGAGAGAACAGAGAAGTTCGAGGCTAAGTACGGTTCTTCTACATCAGTAGAATAGGAATAACTTAAATATAACCGTAGCGAACGGTCTTATATAGACTATATTTTATCCCACTAATATCTACAGTTTATCTGTGGATGCTAGTGGGATATTTTTTTAGAATAATTTCATAATAGGTTACAAGGAGAATTAGCTATGGAATTATTACGACCAGATAGCGAAGTTATGGAGTTCTTAAGTAAAGTCACAGATTATATCATTATCAATCTTTTGACACTGCTTCTTTCAATTCCAATTATCACAATAGGAGCAGCTCACACTGCAAAATTTTATACAGCAATGAAAATCGCAAGGGGCGAGGAGCCTAGTGCTGTGAAGAGTTATTTTAAATCCTTCAGGGAGAATTTCTCACAGGTGACAGGTGCCTGGATGATAATTCTTGCAGTTGGTCTGGTACTGGCATTTGACTGGTACAACGTGATTTACGGCAGAGGAATGAGCATGCCATTTATTGGCAAGGCTGCTCTTGGAGTCCTTACTTTTGTGGTTTGGTCGGTGGCATATTGCATGTTTCCATTTGAAGCCAGATACAAGGTAACTCTCAAGGAACTTTTTAAGGCTTCTATGGTTATGGCACTTTTAAACATCCCAAGAATGGTGCTTATATTCATCGTGACTTTCTTACCATATTTGATTTGTGCCTGGTATATTCAGTGGGGTCTTGCAATTTGGCTTCTTTGCACAACAGTTACACTTTACTACGTAAGTCGCGAGTTCAATAAACAGTTAGAAATGCTAAACAAGGAGGATAAGGTTAATAATGAATCAGGAGACGATGAAGCGTGCTAAGGAATTAGTATCGCAGATGACAATAGAGGAAAAATGCTCCCAGATGCTTCACCACGCAGCAGCAATCGACAGACTTGGAATACCAAAGTACTGCTGGTGGAATGAGGCACTTCACGGAGTGGCAAGAGCAGGAGTTGCTACAGTATTCCCACAGGCAATTGGCCTTGGAGCAACCTTCGACGAGAATTTAGTTCAGGGGATAGGTGATGTAACTTCAACAGAGGGCCGCGCCAAGTTCAACGAGTCAGTAAAGCATGGTGATAGAGATATCTATAAAGGACTTACATTCTGGGCACCAAATGTAAATATTTTCCGTGACCCAAGATGGGGTAGAGGTCATGAGACCTATGGCGAGGATCCATATCTTACAGGTCAGCTTGGAATGGCTTATGTACATGGTCTTCAGGGTGATGATTTGGACAACCCTAAGGCAGCAGCCTGCGCTAAGCATTTTGCAGTACATTCAGGACCTGAGGCAGACAGACATCACTTTGATGCAAGAGTAAACGATCAGGATTTATATGATACTTATCTTTATGCCTTCAAGCGACTTGTAAAGGATGCCAAGGTTGAATCAGTAATGGGCGCTTACAACCGCGTAAACGGTGAGCCAGCCTGCGGTAGCAAGCGACTTCTTAAGGATATTTTGAGAGACGATTGGGGATTTGAAGGCCATGTAGTATCTGACTGCTGGGCAATCAAGGATTTCCATGAAAATCACAAGGTTACAGGCTGCGAGGTTGAGTCAGCAGCACTTGCAGTAAACAATGGCTGCGATTTGAACTGCGGTTGCGTATTTGAAAAGCTTATATACGCTTACAAGGCAAACCTTGTTTCAGAGGAGACAATCACAGCAGCAGTAGAGAGATTAATCGAGCTTAGACTTCGACTTGGAACTCTTCCAGAGCGAGGCAGCAAATATGATGATATTCCATACGAGATGGTAGAGTGCAAGGAACATAAGGAGCTTTCTATCGAGGCTGCAAAGCGAAGCCTTGTTCTTCTTAAGAATGATGGACTTCTTCCACTTAAGGCTGATGAAATCAAGACAATCGGTGTAATCGGACCAAATGCAAATTCAAGAATTGCTCTCGTAGGAAATTACGAGGGAACTTCTTCAGAATACATCACTGTTTTGGAAGGAATTCAAAGACAGGTTGGCGAGGATGTAAGAGTTTTATATTCAGAAGGCTCACATCTTTGGAAGGACAGACTTCAGGGACTTTGCGAGGAGAAGGATTGCTTTGCAGAGGCACTTACAGTTGCGGAGCATTCAGATGTTGTAGTTCTTTGTATGGGACTTGATGCCACAATCGAAGGCGAGGAAGGTGATGCCGGAAACGAATTCGGAAGTGGTGATAAGAAGGGGCTTAAGCTTCCAGGAGTTCAGCAGGATTTAGTTGAGGCAGTTACAGCAACAGGAAAGCCAGTAATTCTCCTCATTCTTGCAGGCTCAGCAATGGATTTGAGCTATGCAGATGAAAACGTAAATGCGATAATGCAGTGCTGGTATCCAGGAGCTAGAGGTGGAAAGGCAATCGCTGAGGTTCTTTTTGGAGAGGATACTCCATCAGGAAAGCTTCCACTTACCTTCTACAAATCAGATGCTGATTTACCAGATTTCAGCGATTATTCAATGGAAGGTCGTACCTACAGATATTTCAAGGGTCAGCCACTTTACCCATTTGGCTATGGTCTTAGCTACACAAAGTTTGAATATAGCAATGCTTCTATCGATAAAACCGAAGGAGCAATTGGAGATAAATATACTGTAAAGGTTACCGTAAAGAATGCAGGAGAATTCTGCGGACACGAAGCAGTAGAGCTTTATGTGAAGGATGTTGAAGCGAGCACAAGAGTTGCAAACTTTAGCCTCCGCAGAATAGCAAATGTAGCACTCCTTCCAGGAGAGTCAAAGGAAGTTAGCTTTGAGCTCAATGCACGTGATTTTGCAATCATAGATGAAAAAGGAAAGTGCATTGTAGAACCAGGTGAGTTCAAGATTTTTGTAGGCGGCCAGCAGCCAGATGCAAGAAGTGAGGAGCTTACAGGAAGAAAATGTGATGAGTTTACAGTTAATTTAATGGGAAATGTTACAGAAGTAGAATATTAAATAGGCTTCCCCTTGAGGGAAGGTGACTGATGAGGTGTAAACAGGAGGAATAATGTAATGGAAATGCAAATCGCAAAGGCACCAACAGACCCAGAAAAGAATCGTCCTTATTTCTACATTATCAAAGACAAAGAGCTTTTCACTCAGTCTGATGAGGATGGAAAAGGAGTTTCTTTCCTTTATCAGAGCGATGGAAGATTAATCAGCTCTGCTACCTTTACCGGAAATGTTACAGATGAGACAGAGCTTAAGCTTATGGAGACAGTTGATGGCTTCAAAAAGCTGGTTCACTCTATTGGCGTTTCAGTGGAGATGGAGGATAAGGATAAGCAGGCAGAGTTTGTTTTCCAAATGTATGGAAAGAAGGATTTGTATGGCGGTGGAGCAAATCTCATTGCTAACGTAAATACGAATTCACAGGAAGAGCGTATCTATCTCGATGATATCGATTGGACAGATGACGATGATGTACCAGGACAGATTCGTGTACACACAGATGCTCCAGAGGAGAAGGCTTTCCTCTCAGTTCGCTTTTTCTTGAATGACGGGTATGATGCACCACCTCAGCTTGAAGAAAAGCCAGTTGACACAGCATCACCTGAGTACAAGGAAATGATTGACCGCTCCCTTGTAAATCTCGGTAATACAAAGAGACTTGTTGAAGTGGTTAATAAGGCAAAGGCAGGAGAGGATGTAAACATTTGCTACATTGGTGGTTCTATTACACAGGGCGCTGGTGCAACTCCAATCAACTCTGAGTGTTATGCTCGCAAGTCCTTCGAGGGCTTCAAAAAGCTTATGGGTGATGGCAATAACATCCATTATGTAAAGGCTGGTGTTGGCGGAACACCTTCAGAGCTTGGAATGATTCGCTTTGATAGAGATGTGCTTCGCGATGGCACAGTTGAGCCAGACATTGTGGTTATCGAATTCGCTGTAAATGATGAAGGCGATGAGACAAAGGGAAACTGCTATGAGAGCTTGGTGAGACGTGCACTTAAGCTGCCTAGTCAGCCGGCTGTAATGCTTATGTTTTCTGTATTTGCAGATGATTACAATCTTCAGGACAGACTCGCTCCTGTAGGCTTCAGATACGACCTTCCAATGGCAAGTGTGAAGGATGCCGTGACACCACAGTTCTATGACAGAGATAAGCGTATCCTTACAAAGCATCAGTATTTCTACGATATGTTCCATCCAACAAACCTTGGACATACAATTATGGCAGATTGCCTGATTAACATCATGAAGCTTGCTATCGAAAAGGGCGCAGATGAGTCTTACGATCCAAGATACGAGGAAGCTCCAGCTATTGGAAATACCTTTGACGATGTAATTCTTGTGGATAAGAAGGATAATGCAAATCTTGTCAGTGTAAATCCTGGCGGATTCGTATATACGGATGAAGTTCTCCAGTCAGTTGAGATGGATATGGATTTATCCCTCACAGGAGAGTTCCCATACAACTGGATGTATGATGGTAGCAAGGGCAGCACAGAACCTTTCGAAATGGACGTAGAGTGCAAAGCACTGGTAATTGTTATGAAGGATTCAGGAGAGGTTGATGCAGCCACAGCAAAGGTTTATGTTGATGATAAATTCGTACGCGACCTTGATCCATACGTAAACCGCTGGTGCCATTGCAACCCACTCATCGTAATCGATGAGGCTGTAAGCGCTCGTCATCACGTAAAAGTAGTGGTAGACAAGGACGACGTACGTAACAAGTTTACAATATTAGGATTTGGATTAGTAAAGTAAGTATAAATAGCCTGTAAGTATCAATCTCTTGGTGTTGCTCAAGGAGCCAATCTAGCGACAAATGATCCCAAAATGATGATTGCTTTAGCAATCAACTTTTGTGGTCTAGTAAGCGAAGCTTACATTAAAAGAGCAATACCAAGGATTGAGACTGTAACTAGCGAGAAAGGAATTTTAATCATGACAATTGCACATAACCCAATACTTAAGGGTTTTTACCCTGACCCTTCGGCTTGCCGAGTGGGCGACGACTACTATATTGTATGTTCAAGCTTCGTGTACGCCCCAGGCGTCCCAATTTTTCACAGCAAAGACCTGGCACACTGGGAGCAGATAGGACATGTACTTGACAGAGAAAGCCAGCTCCCTGTAAGTGGCGAAATTTCAAGAGGTATCTTTGCTCCTACAATCAGAGAGCACAAGGGAACATTCTATATGATTACTACAAATGTTAGCCATGGAGGCAACTTCGTAGTGACAGCGAAGGACCCAGCAGGTCCATGGTCAGAGCCATATTATCTGGGCGAGGCTGCACCGGGTATCGACCCATCACTTTTCTTTGATGATGACGACAAGTGCTATTATGTTGGCACTCGTCCAAATCCAGAGGGAGTTCGCTACAACGGTGACTGGGAGATTTGGGTACAGGAATTAGACCTTGAGACAATGCAGCTTGTTGGTGAGTCTATGGCAATCTGGAAGGGGGCTGTTAAGGATGTTATTTGGCCAGAAGGTCCACATCTCTATAAGAAGGATGGCTATTATTATCTCCTTCATGCAGAGGGCGGCACAGGCCCAGAGCATGCGATTTCAGTGGCTCGTTCAAAGGAATTGTTCAAGTGGTTTGAGGGCTGCCCAAGAAATCCTATTTTCTCACACAGAAATCTTGGTAAGGATTATCCAATTATCTATGCTGGACACGGTGATTTGATTGATGATAAGGATGGCAACTGGTATATTGTTATGCTTGCATCTCGTCCATGCGAAAAGCACTGCAGCATTGGTCGTGAGACATTCCTTGCAAAGGTTGTTTGGGAAGAGGGATGGCCTGTAATTAATCCAGGCATCGGCAAGCTTGAAGATGATGTGGAGCTTCCATTTGAGGAGAATCCATTTGCTACAGAAAATGAGTGGAGCGACCAGCTTCATTTCTACACAAATGAGCTAGACCAGCGCCTCGTTGGCATCGAAAAGAGAAACGAAGAAATCTATTCTCTTACAGACCGTCCAGGGTTCCTTAGACTTTTCACAAGACCTGAGCGCGCAGAAGAAACCTGCTATCCTTCATTTTTAGGATTGCGTCAGAAGGATTATTCCTTTAAAGTAAATGCAGGTGTTGATTTCACTCCTGCAAACGAAGATGAGTGCGGTGGAATCGTATTATTCCAGAATCATGCAAATCATCTTACTCTTGAAATTGTTAGCCGTGGCGGCAAGAAGCAGCTTCAGGTTAGAAAGACAATCAAGGGCGAAGAGCAGGTTAGTGCAAGCACAGCGGTGACAGGTCAGGTAGTTACATTAGAATTGAAGGTTAAGAATCAGAAGGCTGAGGCTTACCTTGTTGAGAACAATAAGCACACACTTTTGGAGGCAGATATTGATTTGTTGCCATACACAACAGAAGAGGCAGGCGGCTTCGTGGGCTGCACAGTAGGAATGTACACCTCTTCAAATGGCAAGCCAAGCGACAACCATTGTGATTTTGCATGGCTTACAATGGAAAAAATGTAATATATTAAGGTGGAATTGATGGTGAAGCATTCATTTAATTTTGGCAGAATTATCGAAAAGGCAAATACTAAGCGAAAGATGATTTTATTCTATATTGCCTTTGTTATCATTCCGATTCTTGTGATAGATACTCTTGTAATCTCGGGTGTTTATCGTGCTGAGAGAGCATCTCAGGAGCATATGATGGAGAATGAGGCCAACGCCATCAATTACACCTTTTTTAATCAGGTTGATCAGGCTGCTAAATTGGGAAATGCCCTATATAGCAGCCTTTATGTAGATAATTTCTTAAATCGTAAATACGATTCAAATCTTGAGTATTATAATGCATATCAGAAATTCTTTGATGATACCCTTTTGAAACTGGTAGAGGGTCAGTCAGGTCTGAAATTTTCGATTTATTTAGATAACGATACAATTACAAACGGTGGAGAATTTCATAAAATCTCTCAGGCGTATGGCACAGACTGGTTCAAATACATGAGAGCGTCTGATAGAAATAAGGGGTTGTTTTTTGGTCGCAGAAAGGCTGCTGATGGAAAGACTCAGAGAACAATTTATTATTTCCAAAAATTGAATTATTACAATAACGCTTCTAACAATCTTGTGCTTGTAATTATTGATTATGCCAAGTGTGCAGACAGTCTTGCAAACCTCAATTACGAGAATCGCGCTTATATATGCGATGGAGAGAAAATTCTTTTAAGCAATACAAAATACAGTAATGTTAATAAGAATTTCGATGAGAAGACAGATACATTGGAGATAGCCTACACTCAGAATTTTGAGGTGTACGGACAGGAGCTTACAATTGATATTATCAACAAAAATAATCCAATGATAAATGTGATGAAGGGAAGATGGTATCAGTTTTTATTGTTGATTCTTGTAAACTTAAGCCTGCCACTTTTTGTAAGTAGTCTGATGAGCACAGCTTACAAGAACAAGCTTAAGGAGCAGGAGACTGTTGTTGCAAGAAAGAATGCTGAGCTCCTTGCTCTTCACAGCCAGATTAATCCACATTTTCTTTTCAATGCGCTTGAGAGCATTCGTATGCATTCTCTTTTGAAGCAGGAAACTGAGACCTCAGAAATGGTGGAAAGACTTGCCAAACTTCAGCGCCAGTACACCGAATGGAATGAGGATGAGGTTTCCATTGAGAAGGAAATTGAGTTCGTAAAAGCGTATCTGGAATTGCAGAAATATCGCTTCGGTGATAGACTGTCATTTGAGATTGATGTCGATGATGAATGCTTGAATTTGTTGATACCAAAGCTTACTATAGTAACGTTCGTGGAAAACGCATGCGTTCACGGCATCGAAAGTAAAATTACACCTGGCTGGATTTTCGTAAGGATTTCTTCAGATGGCGAGTTTCTTACTCTCGAGATTGAGGATACTGGAAACGGAATGGAAGATGAGGAAAGCAAAACGCTTCTTCGCAAGATGAGATTTGCAAATATCGAGATGTTAAAAGAAAAGGGCAGAGTTGGTATTGTTAATGCATGTCTCAGACTGAAGATGATTTCAGAGGAGGAAACTACCTTTGATTTGGATTCTGAGCCAGGAACTGGAACATTGGTACAGATAAAGGTTCCGGTGAAATATTTAAAGGGGTTATATTAATGTTAGAAGTTTTGTTAGTTGATGATGAGCCATTCATTCTCCAAGGCTTGCAGCTTCTTATTGATTGGGAGAAGGAAGGCTATCACATTACCACTGCCAGCAATGGCGGCGAGGCGCTTGAGATAATTAAGGAGCGTCCAGTTGATTTAATCATTGCAGACATCAAGATGCCTGTTATGACAGGCCTTGAGCTTTTGAAGGCACTCAGGTCTGATTTAAAGAGTGACACTTATTTTGTCATTCTAAGCGGTTTTGCTGAGTTCAGTTATGCACAGGAGGCTTTGAGGTACGATTGTACGGATTATATTTTAAAGCCTGTTGAAAAGGATCAGCTTATGGAGATTCTTAGCAAGGTTTCAGCTTTGAATTCTGAGAAGACTCACCACAGGCAGGATGTCCTGAAAAAGGAAAAAGCATACATGGAACGTGTGCTTATGCGCCTTTTGAGCGGCAAATACGATGTGAATGACATTGAATATATATCTGATAAAACTAGCATGGATGATGAGAAATGCTATGTTGAAATTCAGTTGGATGATTTGATGGTTACTGACGAAACCCTTGACGAGGACAAGAAGGCACAGCTTGCCAAGGTTTACTCAGCAGCTCTTGATTATCTGAAGGACGATGCAATCTTTTGCATCAGAGATATTTCTGACAGCGAGCAGGTATTTGATATTGGCTTTATATACAGCGAGAGCATGGGCAAACGCCTACAGATGACTTCAAAGGAATATCTCAACGATTTCCTTGATTATCTGATTGCAAATACAAATCTTCCATTGACTATGCTCATTGGAAAGAATGTTAGTGGAATTCGAAATATTTCTAAGTCCTATGGTACGGCGAACATGCTTCATTCTCTTCAGGGCTTCCGCGAGAAGAAGAATATTTATTTCTATGAAGAGGAGTACAAGGTTGGCGAGACCGGTCTTATTATTTGTAAGAAGGAGCTTGATGCTCTTATTGCAGCAATTGAGCGAGGGGAGCATGTAGAAATTCGTAAATGCGTAGATGACTTCTATGAGGAAATGCAAAAGACCGGTGTTACAGGCTCAACAATGAACCTTAATATTAATTATCTTTTGTTCCAGCTGATTCATCTTGCCAGCGAGCTTGACAGCGAGGTTAACCAGGAGGAAATCCTTCGTATAATTTCTGAGAGTACTTCTGAAGAGGGCATCAGCCGAGGAGGCAAAACTCACCTTTGTCGTATGGCTTACGCATACGGAGAATACATTTCTCAGCTTCGTAAAAACGTATCACGAGGCGTGCTTGGTGATGTGGAAGAGGAAATCAAAAAGAATTATGCTTCAAATCTTACCCTGAAGGATCTCAGTGAAAAGTACTTCGTAAATTCGGCATACTTAGGACAGCTTTTCCGGAAAAAGTATGGATGCTCCTTCAAGGATTACCTGAACAAGAAACGTATCGAAGAGGCAGCACGCCTGCTTCGTAAAACCGATATGAAAATCTATGAGGTGGCTGAAGCCGTGGGCTACAAGGACTCTGATTACTTTGTAAACAAGTTCATCGAGGCCATGGGCTGCACACCTACAAAATATAAGAAGAACATCTAGATTAAGCCTTCCCCTTGAGGGAAAGGTGGCCTGAAAGGCCGGATGAGGTGTTAAATTATAGGGGGGAGAAACTATTAAAATTTCTCCCCCCTTTTTCTATACTTTATCCGATGTTTTAATCACAGAAAAGACATAATATATTAACATAGCAAAGGGACTTAAAGGAGTCCAAAAATATTAGGAGGGTTTTATTATGAAAAAGAAAGTTGTAAGCGCTGTTCTTTGCGCTGCAATGCTCTCTTCAATGTTTGCAGGCTGTGGAAAGCAGGCAGCAAGCGGTGGAGCAGTTAACGAGGATGGAATCAAGGAATTCACAGCATTCTTCGCTGTACCTGGTTCTGAAATCAACGATGACAATGAGGTTCAGCAGCTCATCGCTGAGAAGACTGGTTGCAAGGTTAAGGAGACATGGCTTACAGGTCAGTCAGCTGAGGAAGCAATCGGTACACTTATCGCTGGTGGCGAGTATCCAGACTTTATCGAAGCTGGTAATGGTTCAGTTCAGATGTATGAAGCAGGCGCTCTTGTAGCACTTGATGATTATATTGACAAGTATCCAAACATCAAAGAGTTCTTCACAGAGCAGGAATGGGATAGCCTTCGTCAGAGCGACGGACACATCTATTGGATTCCACAGTTCTCTAACATCTATGGTGAGGAAAGAACATGTACACACAACGATGAGGCATTCTGGATTCAGACACGTGTTCTTAAGTGGGCTAACTATCCAAAGATCGAGACAATGGATGAGTACTTCGACTTAATCGAAGCTTACAACGAGGCTAATCCTACAATGGAGGATGGCACAGAGAACATCCCTTACACAATCCTTTGCGAGGATTGGAGATACTTCTGTCTTGAGAACGCAGGTGAGTTCCTTGATGGATATCCAAACGATGGATCAGTTATCGTTGACCCAGACAAGAAGCAAATCATCGATTACAACACAACACCTACTACAAAGAAGTACTTCCAGAAGTTAAACGAAGAGTACAAGAAGGGTATTGTTGATCCAGAGTCATTCACACAGACATATGATGAGTACATTGCAAAGCTTTCTTCAGGACGTGTACTTGGTATGGTTGATCAGTGGTGGGATTTCGCATACACAGCTGAGGATGCTATCAAGACAGCAGGACTTGAGGATCAGGGCTGCAAGTATGTTCCACTTCCAATTACAATTGAGAAGGGCATGAAGAATCAGTGGCACAACTCAGGCGGAGTTGTAAACGTTTCATCTGGTCTTGCTATCACAACATCATGTAAGGATGTTGAGGGTGCACTTCAGTTTGTAAACGATCTTCTTGATCAGGACATCCACAACCTCAGAATGTGGGGTGTTGAAGGTGTTGATTACCTTGTAGATGATGACGGAATGTTCTACAGAACACCAGAGCAGAGAGCTCAGTCAGCTGATACAGCTTACAAGGCATCACACGCATGTGGTTACTCATACTTCCCACAGTGGGATGGAACAAGCCGCGATGGCAAGAACGCTATGAAGCCAGCTGGACAGGAAGCAGAGTTCTACGATGGACTTGCTGATACAGTTAAGGAGTGCTTCGATGCTTATGGAGCTAAGACATACGTTGAAATGCTTGGTACTTCACCAGCTCCAGGTCCTTGGTATCCAATGTACACATACTCAAGCACAATGACAACATCTACACCAGGTGGTACAGCTTGGACAAAGATGACAGAAATCAAGCACCAGTACCTTCCAAAGGTAGTTATGGCTGATGATTTCGAAAAGGGCTGGGATGAGTACATGAAGGTTTATGAAGAGTGTAAGCCAGAAGATTTCGTAGCTGAGATGCAGACAGAGCTTGAGAGAAGAATCTCTGAGGCAGCTAAGTACGATAACGGCTCAGTAGCTAAGAACTAATCAAAGTTAATTATTGAAATACCCTTATAGCAGGGCATTCTTGAGGTGCCCTGCTATAATTTTACCTAAAATCAGGCATTTTTAGCCACAAAATGCCACAATTGGGAGGAAATCATGAATAAAAAAGCAATCACCTGGGTTGAAGTTAAGCGCCAAAGAGTTCTTTTAATTTGGGCAGCAATCATCACAGTATACGGTATTATCTTTCATTATTTACCACTTTGCGGTTGGCTTATGGCTTTCCAGAACTACAAGCCAGTCACAGGTCTTTTACATTCACAGTTTATCGGATTTGATAAATTCAGAGGATTATTCTCAGATGCATCATTCATTCGAGTTATCCGAAACACATTAGCAATGGGTGTTATCAACCTTGCAGTTACTTTCATTATGGCTATCGTATTTGCGATACTCTTAAATGAAATGGCTTCAAAGGGCGGCAAGAAAGTAGTTCAGACTATTTCTTACTTACCTCACTTCCTTTCATGGATCATCGTTACAGGTATTCTTCACGATGCTCTTTCAGGAACAGGTATCATTAACACACTTTTAGTAAACTTCGGTTGCATTGATCAACCAATCAACTTCTTTGCACATGAAAAATATTTCTGGCCAATCGTTGCCTTCGCAAACGTTTGGAAGGAGACAGGCTGGAATGCAATTATATATTTAGCAGCAATTACATCTATTGACCCATCACTTTACGAGGCAGCAGCTATCGATGGTGCAGGCAGATGGGCAAAGATTAAGCACGTAACACTTCCTGGCATTAAGCCAACTATCATGATTCTTCTTCTTATGAACGTTGGTAACGTACTTAATGCAGGTTTCGAAATTCAGTACTTACTCGGTAACGGACTTGTTCAGAACGTATCTCAGACAATTGATATCTACGTTTTGAAATGGGGTATCAGCCAGGGTGACTACTCACTTGGTACAGCAGCTGGTATCTTCAAGAGTGTTGTTTCTATCGTTCTTATTGTTATCTGTAACCAGATGGCAAAGAGACACGGTGAAGAGAGATTATTCTAAGGAGGCGCGAAAATGGATCAGACTAGTAATATTTTAGAAAACGTTGCCTTTTCTGCAAAGAAAACCAGGGAGGTTGCCACAGTGGAAAAAGCAAGAAAGAGAAAGAGAATTTCGGGCGCTGATTTAGCATTTAGAATTTGTAACGGACTTTTCATGATTATCTTCGTAGTCGTTACACTTTATCCTGTACTTAATACACTTGCTGTATCATTAAACGATGGTACAGATGCTCTTAGAGGTGGTATTTACCTTGTTCCTAGAGTATTCACAATGAAGAACTATGTAACAGTTCTTCAGAAGGATAACCTGATTACAGGTGCCTTCGTAACAGTTGCAAGAACGCTCATTGGTACACTTCTTGCACTTGTATCAAATGCGATACTTGCCTTCATCGTAAGCCGAAAGAACTTTATGTTCGCAAAGCAGGTATCACTTTTCTGGGTAGTAACAATGTATGTTAACGGCGGATTGATTCCAACATTCCTCCTTTTTAAATCCCTTGGACTTACAAACAGTTTCGCAGTATATGTAATACCAGGAATGCTATCTGCCTTTAACATGCTTGTCATCAGAACATACATGAGAGGTATTCCAGACAGCTTAGAGGAATCTGCACAGCTGGATGGTGCTGGCTATACAACTATTTTCCTAAAGATTATTTCTCCATTATGCAAGCCAGTATACGCAACAGTTGCTCTTTTCGTAGCTGTTGGTCAGTGGAACTCATGGTTCGATGCAATGCTTTATAACAGAATGAGCAGCGACTTAACTACATTGCAGTATGAGCTTATGAAACTCCTTTCCTCAGTAACAAACCAGAGCTCATCTGCTGAGTCAATGAAAAACTCTAACGGAACTGTAACCCCTACATCCGTTAGAGCAGCTGCAACAATCATTACAATGCTTCCAATTATTTGTATCTATCCATTCTTACAGAAGTACTTCGTAACTGGATTAACACTTGGTGGCGTAAAGGAATAACGTATATACGGTATTAGACTCACTGTAAATTACTAGATTTAAAGGCTTTAAGTGAAGCTTGTAACTAACAAGCTGGAGTTTATTGATGAAAAGTTATAGAAATATTTTTTTAGAAATTGGTAAGTCTCAGGAAGAAATTGAGACTAGACTTAACGAGACATTTGATGAGATTTTTTATGGAGTCAACAAGTTTTATGAAACAACTGAGGATGGCTCCATGGGATATCTTGTAGATACTGGAAATATTGATACTCGTACAGAGGGTATTTCCTATGGCATGATGATGGCTGTTCAAATGAATAAGAAAAAGGAATTTGATCAGCTGTGGAATTGGGCCATGACAAATATGTACCTTGAGGATGGCGATAACAAAGGCTATTTTGCTTGGTCAGTAGCCACTGATGGTACAAAGAATGCATACGGACCAGCTCCAGATGGCGAGGAATTCTTTGCAATGGCACTTATCTTTGCAAGTCACCGTTGGGGAGATGGCGAGGGCATCTACAACTATAGTCAAAAAGCTAAAGAGCTTTTGAAAGTGTGCCTCCATCATGAAGAAATGTATGGTGGCCACAATATGTGGAATGAGGACGGACTGATTAAGTTTGTTCCAGGACTTGAATTTACGGACCCATCATATCACCTTCCACATTTCTACGACTTGTTTGCTGAGAATTGTGACCCAGAAGACGAGACAGCTTGGAAAAAATGTGCAGCTGCAAGTCGTGAATATTTGAAAAAAGCTTGTCATCCAAAGACTGGACTTTCCCCAGAGTACAGCTACTATGATGGCAGACCTTATCCAGACCACGAGCATTTTGGTGGTCGTCACGATTGGTTCTACAGCGATGCTTACAGAACCATCGCAAACATCGGCCTATGCTATGAATGGGCCGACAAGGATACTGAGTTCGGCACTTGGTGCCGTGCCACAGCAAACAATTTGCAGGAGTTCTTCGCAAACCTCCCAAGTGAAGACAAGCGAGGCATCTACGAAATCGACGGAACAGTTCTTGAAGGCAAGGCACTTCATCCGGTAGGCTTGACTGCAACAATCGCTCAGGCGTCACTTGCAGCGGATGGAGCACATGCCCTCACTGCAGTAGAGGAGTTCTGGAATACTCCTCTTAGAACTGGAGAGAGAAGATACTTCGACAACTGCCTGTATTTGTTCGCAATGCTGGCATTAAGTGGAAATTATCGAATTTGGTAGGATTGAATAATACTTTTTTTTCATTACTTCTTCTTTTAATTTAAATAGGTTGTGATAATAGGTTGGGCTGGTTACGTAAGTAACCAGCCCTCTTTTATTTCTCTTTAAATCTTGGTTTGGCCTATATGAGTATAGTTGTTGACAAATAGTTATTTGAAAGTTATATTATTAATCATCTTCTACTATTTATTCGTTAAATATAACTTTTTCGCAAAGCAAACTTAAATCATTTTTTCATTCCCTTATTTATAGCTCATTTTAAAAATATTTATCGTGTTTTACAGGGGTATTATGTGTTGGATTACGTGATAATTTGTGAAACTTACTATTTGTCACGTAAAGATTTTTTCGAGTTTTTTATGACTACGTGCCAATTATGGAAAATAAAAGAATAGCACGTAGTGGAGAAGTTATTTGTATGCATTAAAGAATGGATTATACGTGGTAAAAAGAAAAAAATGGTATTTGGAATGGATGCTTTATTAGATTTGACATAAATATATTCATATGACTACGTGACTTTTGTGTGTTTATAAAAAAAGGAATGGGTGGTTCAGAATTACAATTTTCTTGATACGTTCCATATGAGAATAATCAACAAATGTCACGTAGTCATAACAGGATAATTAATGGGAGGATTAGTAATTGATAAATTACAAAAGTTTATTGGAGCAACAATTGTTAGAACTGGAGAAGTTATTGGTGCAGTCAAACAAAAACCTGGCTAAGCTAAATAATTTACCTAACTATAGAATCAAAGTATCCAAGAGTAATGGATGCAACCAAATGTACCTTGTAGATAGAGAATCAGGAACACTTAAATATGCTAATAAGAAAAGTCAAAAACTAGTTAAGAAATTGGTTCAAAGGGATTATGAAACTGCAGTGAATAAAAAGATAGTTTCATTAAAGAATGTATTAGAGAAATTCTTATCAAAGTATGATGTTGATGAGATTACTGAAGTATATGAGAAATTGTCCCCTGCTAGAAAGGAACTCTTACTTCCAATCATAGAATCCAGTGAAGCCTATATTCAACGTTGGATTGAAGAGAACCCAGAACATCAGAATGAATATTATGGTGAAGGAAATATAGCTACTGCTGATGGAGGCTATGTAAGATCTAAGTCGGAAAGAATTATAGCTGATTTATTAGATAAGTATCATGTGCCATACAGATATGAACCTAGACTTGAACTAAGGGGAAGGCATATAGTGTATCCTGACTTTATGATTCTAAATGTAAGAAAGAGAAAAACTTTATATTGGGAACATTTAGGTCTATTAAGTGAATACGACTATGCCAAAAAGAATTTTAATAAGATTAATGATTATGAAGAAGGAGGTTTGTTCTTAGGACGGGATTTGATTATTACTATGGAAACAGAAAATGTGCCAATTAACACACTGTTAGTGGAGGAAAAGATAAAACTGTATTGTTTATAGCGAATAATTAGTAATGCTATTTTAAATATTTTTACTAAAAAGTACTTAAACTATTGCCTTTAAATTCTAATTTTGCCATAGTATTCTTAGTGATTCTTGTATAAATAAAGAATTAAAACAATTATCAACAGAGGTGAAAAATGGCCACTTTAAAGGAGATATCTGAGTATACGGGCTTTTCTGTTACAACAGTATCCAGAGTACTTAGCGAGGATGAAACATTCAGCGTTTCTGAGGCGACCAGGTGCTCGATATTTGCTGCAGCTGAAAAGCTTAATTATAAATGTAAAGGCAATAAAACTATAAAACGGAAGAATTCTTCTAGAAGTTTTAAAGTTGGTATTGTGGAGATGGAATATGATTCTTTTCACCTTAAGGATTCATACTATATTTATATGAGAAATAGTGTGGAGTCTGCCTGCTTTAATCTTAAAATTGAAACAGTGCCTTTTAGATTTAACGCTGAATCAAACGAATATGAAAATATATCCGGTGATGTGGATGGAATAGTAGCAATTGGCCAATTTTCTGAAATACAGGTTAGGGCTATGGAACAATGGACGGAAAACATTGTATTTATTGATTCTTCACCTTCACCTGAAAAATACTTTTCAGTTGTTCCTAATTACGAAACTGGAATTCGTCAGGGATTAGATTATCTCTATGAAAATGGTCATAGAAATATAGCTTTTGCGGGGGTTAAGTATACCCTCGATTCAAAATTAGGGAAAATAACAGAGAGTAGAAGGGTGCTTTTTGATAACATTATAAAGGAATATCCAGATGTGATAGCAGCTCACATTGATACCCCAAGTGGTTCAAGCGGAACAGCTGAGGCGGTGTTAAAGCATTATGACGAAATTTTCATTGATAAAAATGTAACTGCAGTTTTTGCATTTAATGAGCCAACTGCTATTGGCGTATTGCGTGGATTGGAGAGTAAGGGAAAACGTGTCCCAGATGATATAAGTGTCCTAAGCTATAATGATACTGTTCTAGCGGTTATGACACAGCCACAGCTCACTGGAATTCATATTCCTATGACTGAAATGGCGAATGCGGCTGTATTCTTTTTGGATAGGAAGATGCGACAAGAGAGTGGTATACCGCTTAAAATATTAGTTCCTACGTCGATAACACATAGAGACAGCACAAAGGCCTTATAAATTTTTTATCCCGTTTCATTTAGTTAAAGTAAATGAAACGGGATTTTTACTACATTTGATTCTTTATTTTTAGTTAAAATGATAAATTGTAAAATTTTACTAAAATGGCTAATATTTTAGTAAAGGGATATTATTTTACTAAAAAGGGGGAATTTTAGAATGAAGAAAAAGATGGCTATTGCCATGATCATTGCAGCATCTATGGTTTTGGGACAACCATGCTACAATGAAGGAGTTGTTGTTAATGCAGCCGAAAGAACGTCGGTGAAAAGTCCTGATAAGTTTCTGAAAATCTCAAATGACACTTTTTTTAAGGATAAGGATGGAAATAATCTTTATTCTCAGGGAGGCGGCATTTTTGAATTTAATGGAACTTATTATTGGTATGGTGTGAAATATGCTGAGGCAGTGTCATATGCAGAAACCAGAACACCATCTTCAGTAAATAATTTTGTTGGAATCACCTGCTATTCTTCAAAAGATTTGGTTAATTGGACTGATGAGGGGTTGATTGCAACGCCTGAGGATGTATTTGATGCAGATGTGATGGAGGGACAGCCAGCTGCTTGGGTAGGCAGATTAGGTGTGACCAAATTGGACGATGGAACCTATGCACTGCTGGTACAGCATGAATGTGATGATGCAGACAATAGTATAGATAATGCGAATCGTGGAGATACAAATCCAGAGACAGATGGATGGAGTAAGCAGGTGTTGATTATGACATCTGATTCACCAACAGGTCATTTTAAATGGAACAATCGTATTAATATGAAAAGCTATATAGGAACTACAAATACAGGTGATCAGACTGTGTTTATAGATCCTGCAACAGGCAAAGGATACCTTTTATATTCCTATGGAAGCGGAAGAGGAAGAATGTATCTTTCACAAATTGTAAAGGGTGATGATGGACTTGTTACACTGACTGAATCAAGGATGATATATTCTGGTGCCGGTCGTGAAGGCAATTGCATGTTTGAATACAACGGAAAGTATTATGTTTGCGCTTCTGATTTATATGGTTGGAATGCTTCACACTGCTATTATCTTGTGTTGGATAGTTTAGATGATGAATATCTTCAGACTCGTCCAGTTACGAAAGATATGTATTTGATGAATGGTTGTTCAGATGATTATTGCCACGTAAGTCAGACTGGTTTTTTCTATAAGGTAAATGGAACAAAGCAGGATACCGTAATTTTCTGTGGTGATAGATGGTCAGATTTTGCAGATAATGGAGATGGATATAATGTGTGGTGTCCGCTTTCATTTGATGAGAATGGAATTCCTTATTTTAATTCTTTGAGTGATTGGAAATTAAACCCGAAAACAGGAGAATGGAAGACAGATAGCAATAATAATTTTGTAAAGAATGGTAGCTTTGACGCAGACAGAATATCAGTTACTGATTTCGTGGGCTGGAATGAGGAGATACTTAATGGCTCTGGTTCAATTACAAATACGAAGGACTGCGTCACTGGAAAATATGCGTTGCTCATGTCTGGAACAGGTGAGTATAAAGAAAAAATTTCCCAGAATATATCATCAGCAGGATTTGCACTGGATAATGGTTTGTATGATTTTTCAGCAAAGATAAAGAATACTGATGGTTTCAACGAATTGGCTCTGTATGCAATAAGTGGAGGTACTGAGTATGGCTTGGATATTACAGAAGTCAATGAAGAGTTTTCAGTTGTAACATTGAAAAATGTAGTTGTTGAAAACAATCAGGTAGAGCTTGGAATATATGCTGATGGAAATGGCGGTAAAGCTATAGTTGATGATTTGACCTTTATAAAAAGTGATGAGGAAAGCTACACTACAGGCACATTAAAAGGAAATATTTCAGGTGAGGATGAGACAATAGGTAAAAAAGTCGTTGTCAAGGCAAAGAGTGAAGACGGAAAGTACTATTCAAAAGAAGTTGCCATTACTTCAGGAGAGACACAATATGAAATAGCTCATTTGCCAGAAGGTACCTATGGTATTACTGTAGAGGGTGATGGAGTAGCAATAAAGATGGATGAAGAAAGCTCAAAGGATAATTCCATTGCTGATATTCATGCAGTAAATACAACAGGAAGCGTGAAAGGCCGTGTTGTCACAAAGACAGGATTACCATTAAGTGGAGTTGAAGTTACATTAAAAGGTAACGATGAAGAGCATACACAGACTACAAACGAAAGTGGTGAATATGAATTCAAAGATATCAAGCAGGGAAGTTATTCAATTGAATATTCTTTAAAGGAATATGCTGTGGCTAATGATGTTGAATCTGAAACAAAAGTGGCAGCTGGTTTTACCACTGTAAAAGCTGATACCAAGATGGGAAAAGTGCAGGGAAAAGTAGCTGGTTCTGTTGAAAATGGAAGTAATGCATTAATAATAGCAAAAGCAACAGATGGTTCTACGGATTATTACATTGCTAGGGCAGATGAAGACGGAGAATTTCAATTTGATAGTTTGCCGGGAGGTGAATATACCATCATGGCAACTACAACCCCAAATATGCAATACGATTCTGTTCCTGCTTGTGCTGGAAAAGTTAAGGTCTCTGGTTCAGAGAGCATTTATATTTCTCTAAGGATGGGTGATGACGTAACATCAAAAATCACTAATCCTACATTTGATGGAAAGAATCTCGATGGATGGGAGAACGGTGGTGATAAAGCTGGATATCGTAATGGAAAGAAAAACAGCCATGGAACCTATGATTTGGCTCCTTGGGCAAACGATGATTTTACGGTAGATACATATCAGACAATCAGTGATTTGGAAGATGGATATTATGTTCTTTCTTGCTACGCTCAAGCAGATTACACATCCAATGATTCCTTATATCTTTACGGTAGAAGTTCAGATGATACATCAAAGGTTGTTATACCAGCTGGTGCATCATCTTATGAGTTGATTGCATTAAAGGTTAAAGTGACAGATGGACAGCTTACTATTGGAATCGCTGGAAATATGTCAGCAGGCAAATGGGCTAACATTGATGATTTTCATTTAGGTTACTTAGGAAATGATATCGAGATAAATAAGGAAACCGTTGAAGAAGAAAGCGAGGAAATGTCTGAGGATTATGAGCCAACAACTCCTGCTTCGCCAGAAACACTAGAAGAATTTGTACTTGTAGGAACAAGTAGAGCAGTTGTTAAGAAAACTCAGTCTGAAGATAATAATAAGTCTGATGGTGGTACATCAAATGGACAAAAAGCTCAGGAGCCAAAACAGGATGAGCCAAAATCCGAGGAAAGCAAGAGTCAAGAAGGCAAAGTAGAACAAAAGCCTGAGCAGTCTAACGCTAGTGAAAGCAAGTCTTCCGGAACGCAGCAGTCTCAGCCAAGCACTAGTGCTAGTCAATCGGCACCAACAGTAAAAGAGGTTGTTCAGCCAACTGAGACAAAGCAGGTTGCAAATAATTCATCTGCGCAGACTAATTCAAATGTGAATAACAAGCAGCAGGTGAAAACAACAACTTCAGATAACAATAAGATTCCTGAGGTAAAGGACGAGGATGAACTGACAGCAGATCAGGAAGAAATTATTGATGATACTACAGAAGAAAAATTGGAAACAGTTATTGAAAATGAGCAGGTTCCAGCAGCTGCCGAAAGCGTAAATGAAAGTGAATCAAATGGAAGTGCATTACCAATTGTTCTTGGAATAATAGCAGCTATTGCTATAGCAAGCGGAGCGGGCGTTATTATTGTTAGAAGGAGATTATGGTAACTTTAAAATAACAACAAAAGGGCTAGATGAAAACAATTTAATAGTATGTTAGAATAGCATTAGGTGTGATTACACCTAGTGCTATTTTCTATTGTAAGTATTAATTAATGTTTACAGGAAATCAGAGGAGGAATAAATAATATGGACTACAAAGCAAGATATAACGAATGGCTAGAGAAGCTGGAGGATAATGATCCTCTCAAGGCAGAGCTACTTTCTATAAAGGATGACGATAAGGATATTGAGGATAGATTTTATCAGGATTTGGCATTTGGTACAGCAGGTCTTCGTGGTAAGGTTGGCGCTGGAACAAATCGCATGAACTTCTTTACAGTTGGCAAGGCTACACAGGGTGTTGCTGATTTCATCGTTTCAAAGGGCAAGGAGGCCTGCGAGAAGGGTGTTGTTATTGCACATGACCCACGTCATTTCTCAAAGGAATTCTCACAGCTTGCAGCTGGTATTTTTGCGGCAAACGGAATCAAGGTTTATTGCTTCCCAGATCTTCGCCCTACACCAGAGCTTGCATTTATGATTCGCCGTCTTGGTACAGTTTCTGGTATCAATATTACGGCCAGCCACAACCCAAAGGAGTACAATGGTTACAAGGCTTATTGGGATGATGGATGTCAGGTTTCTTCTGAAATCGCAGATGGCATGACAGAGTGCATCAATGCAGTTGATATGTGGACAGGCGTTAAGAAGTCTGATTTCGAAGAGGGCGTTAAGTCTGGCAAGATTATTGTTCTTGGAGAGGAGTACGACAGACAGTATCTTAACAAGATTGAGTCTCTTGCAATTCATGAGGGCGACGAGCTTGATCTTACAATTCCACTTGTATATACACCACTTAACGGCTGCGGTTCTATTCCATTCCGTCAGATGCTTAACGACAGAGGCTTCTCGAACTGGACAATCGTTCCAGAGCAGGAGAATCCAGACCCAGATTTCACAACAGTTGGTTATCCAAACCCAGAGGATCCAAAGGCATTCAAGCTTTCTGAGGAGTATGGTCGCAAGTTTGGCGCAGAGCTTCTTATGGCTACAGACCCAGATGCAGATCGTTTTGCAATCGAAATTCGCGATAGCGAGGGAAACTATGTACCTCTTAACGGAAACCAGACAGGATATCTTCTTGTAAACTATGTTCTCGAGGGGCACAAGGATGCTGGTACACTTCCTGCAAAGGGAGCTATGGTTAAGTCTATCGTTACATCTACACTTTCAACAATCATGGCTAAGGCTTATGGTGTGGAAATGTTTGAAACTCTTACAGGTTTCAAGAATATTTGTGGAAAAATCCCTTATCTTCACGATAACGGATATACGTATTTATTTGGCTATGAAGAGTCAGTTGGCTATGCAATTTGTGAGGATATCCGTGATAAGGACGGTATCTCAGCAGGTATGATGGTTGCCGAGGCAGCTGCATACTATCGCAAGCAGGGCAAGACTCTTTGGGATGTTCTTCAGGAGATTTATGCTAAGTATGGCTTCTTTGCAGAGGATGAGCCAAACATTATTCTTGAGGGAATTCCAGGTGCACAGCGCATCCAGCGTATGATGAAGTGGTTCCGTGAGAATATTCCAACAGAGGTTGCTGGTTCAAAGGTAGATAAGGTCATCGATTACATCAATGGCTATGACGATATTCCAGCTCAGAATGCAATCAGAATCTTCCTTCAGAATGGTTCTTGGTTTGCAATCAGACCATCAGGTACAGAGCCAAAGATTAAGTTCTACTTCTACTCAAATCAGAACAGCAGAGAGAAGGCTCTTGAGGTTAACGCTCAGATTAAAGAGGAAATCTTTGCTCTTATCAACTCTGTAGAGTAAGCTGTGACATTTGAATAAATTAAGTCATTTGTTTAAGTGAATATGATAAAAAAAGTGGGTATTTGATATAAATACTCACTTTTTTTCACTATAATTGATTATAATGAAATCTCTATGGAGGAATATATTTTTATGAGTTCAAAGATATTTGATGTTGAGAAATTTGCAGCAGTTGCCCGACGCGCAGTTGCTGAGGGAATAGTATTACTAAAGAATGATGATGGTGTATTGCCACTTGAAGCGGGTTCAAAAATCGCGCTTTTTGGTCGAAGCCAGTTCAATTATTACAAGAGTGGCACAGGCTCTGGTGGAATGGTAAATGCCAAGTATGTCATCGGTGTGCGTGAGGCACTTGAGGCTGATGAAAGGTTCACTCTTGATGAGGAGCTTAAGGCTATATATGATGAGTGGATTAAGGATAATCCATTTGATGCAGGCATAGGCTGGGCTTCAGAGCCTTGGTTCCAAAAGGAAATGCCAGTGACCTCTGAGCTTGCAAAGCAGGCAGCAGACTCTTCTGATGTGGCTGTTGTTCTCATTGGCCGTACAGCAGGAGAGGATCAGGATAATAGCAACTCTCAAGGAAGCTACCTTCTTACAGATGATGAGCACGAGATGCTTAAGAATGTTACAGCTGCTTTTGAGAAGGTGGTTGTTCTTCTTAACGTTGGTAACATTATCGATATGAAATGGGTTGAGAAATACAATCCATCAGCCGTACTTTATATTTGGCAGGGTGGTCAGGAAGGTGGCCTTGGAGCAGTTGATGTGCTTTCAGGTGATGTAAATCCTTCTGGACGTCTTACAGATACAGTTGCCCGTGACATTGAGGATTATTCTTCTACAGCCAATTTCGGTGGAAATAAGTACAACATCCAGCAGGAGGATATCTATGTTGGCTACAGATATTTCGAGACTTTTGCAAAGGATAAGGTTCTCTATCCATTTGGCTTCGGATTGTCTTATACTTCATTTAGCATAGTTCCTACTGCCTTCTATTATGGTGTTGAGGAAACAGAGTTTGAGGTTCAAGTTACAAACACTGGCTCGGTTAAAGGACAGCAGGTTGTTCAGGTTTATGTTTCAAAGCCACAGGGGGCTCTTGGAAATCCTGCTCGTGAGCTTGTTGGATTTGCAAAGACAAAGGAGCTTCAGCCAGGAGAGCAGGAGACTCTTAGTATCGTAATTACGAATTACCAGATTTCAAGCTATGATGATAGCGGTGTTACAGGACACAAGAGCGCATACGTGCTCCTTGAGGGTGAGTACAGCTTCTATATTGGTGAGAATGTTAGAGAAGCTACACTTGTGGCTAGCTTTGAGCAGGAGGAGCTTGAGGTTGTAGAGCAGCTCTCAGAGGCTATGGCACCTGTTGTAGAATTTGAGCGCATGAAGCCAATCGTAAATGGTGCAGGAGAGTTTGAAGTTTCTTATGAAAAGGCACCTGTTTCAACAGTTGATTCTAACGAGCTTCGCGTTGAGGCACTCAAGCCTGAAATCAAACAGACTGGCGACAAGGGAATCAAGCTTGCTGACGTTGATGCTGGCAAAGCATCTATGGATGATTTTATAGCACAACTTTCGGACGAGGATCTTTGCTGCATCGTAAGAGGTGAGGGCATGAGCTCACCTAAGGTTACACCTGGTTGTGGTGGCGCTTATGGCGGTGTGACAGATTCACTTCTAGAGAAGGGTATTCCAGTGTCATGCTGTACAGATGGACCTTCAGGAATTCGTATGGATTCAGGCAAGAGAGCCTTTGCAATGCCAAATGGAACCTGCCTTGCTTGTGCATGGAATCTTGATCTTACTGAGGAGCTTTATAACTGGGAAGGTCTTGAGCTTCGTAAGAATAAGGTAGATGTGCTTCTTGGACCTGGTATGAATATTCACAGAAACCCTCTTAACGGACGTAACTTTGAGTATTTCAGTGAGGACCCACTTGTGACTGGAAAGAATGCAGCTGCACAGCTTAAGGGAATGCACAAATACGGAGTTACAGGTACAATCAAGCATTTTGCACTTAACACACAGGAAACAGGACGTCACACAGTTGAGCATGTTGCTTCAGAGCGTGCTATCCGTGAGATTTATCTCAAGGGCTTTGAAATCACGGTTAAGGAAGCAGGCGCTCATGCAGTTATGACAACTTATGGTTCTGTAAATGGCTACTACACATCATCAAGCTACGATTTGGTTACTAGAATTCTCAGAAATGAGTGGGGCTTCAAGGGCATCGTAATGACTGACTGGTGGGCTAAGGGTGGCCGTTCTTACAAGGGCAACAACGCTGATATGGCATCAATTGTCCGCGCGCAGAACGACATTTACATGGTTACAAGCTCTGCAATTGATAATACAAACAAGGATAATCTTGAGGAGGAGCTTGCCGCAGGAACACTTTCAAGAGCAGAGCTTCAGACTTGTGCAAGAAATATCTGCCAGTTCATCATGGGAAAGCCAGTGTTTGCACGCCTCATTGAAAAAGGAAATGAGCTTGACCTTCAGCTTGCAGAGGAAGCTGACGATGATGAGCTTGAGTTTGATAAGATTATTGATCTTCGTATAGACGAAGATGGAGTTGCGGAAGTTGATTTGGCCGAAATCAAGACTTCTCGAAACAGCAACAATATTATTTCGGTTTCATTCAAGGAGAGAGGAGATTACAAGCTGGAGCTGACAGTACGTGCAGGCCAAAACCTCAGCGACCTTGCTCAGATTCCGCTTAGCATCTTCAAGGATAAGGATCTTCTGAAGATGGTTACTCTTACCGGAGAGGATAAGGATTGGCAGACAATTGAGGTACCACTTATTGGTTGTGCCATGACATTCTTCCTAAAGCTTTATTTTGCACAGGATGGAATGGAGATTAAGAACATCAGAATTTCCCTGACAAAATCAAGAGAGGAAGAGTTCAGGATGCTGTTTGCAAGAATGGGCGAAGAATAGAAAACCAAATTGTGAAAAAAGGGAGAAGCTAATATGGAAGAATTTTTTATTAACAGTGATGGGATTAAATTACACGCAAAGCTGGATAGGCCAGAAGGTGCTGGTAAGGGGCCGCTTTGCATTTTGATACATGGGTTTACGGGGCACATGGAGGAAGAGCATATTATTTTGGTTAAGGATGCAATGCTTAAGGCAAATGTGTCTGTACTTCGTGTTGAAATGTATGGTCATGGACAGAGTGAAGGAGAATTTGAAAAGCACACATTGTATAAGTGGGTGACAAATGCTCTTTCTGTTGTAGAGTATGCTAAGTCACTGGACTTTGTTACGGATTTGTATTTATGTGGTCACTCTCAGGGCGGTTTGCTTACAATGCTTGTGGGCGGAATGTGCGCTGATGATTTTAAAGCCATAATTCCTATGTCACCAGCATGGATGATTCCAGAAATATGTAGAGAGGGAATGGTTTTAGGCACAACTTTTGATGCTAAGCATATTCCAGATAGGATTTTTTCTGAGGATTGGGGCTGGGGCCTGAATGGAGATTATATCCGCGTGGCTCAGACTATTCATGTTGAGGATGAAATTGAGAGATATGACGGAGAAGTTTTGATTATCCATGGGGATGAGGATGCAACAGTTCCATTCTCGTACGCTGAGAAGGCTGAAAAGCTATATAAAAATGCAAAGCTTGTTCCAATTCATGGAGCCGATCATTGCTTCGAGGGACATTTGGATGAATTATCCGAGGCTGTGTATTCATTTTTCATGAATTAAAAACATCTTATAGCAAACACGAGATATTGAAAACTTTGATGTACTGCCTGTGTTATATCTTTGCGTATAGACAGTAAAATAAGTTGGCTTTTTACTACCTATATTATATGCTGCCTAATGGAAAGTAAAAATGGAGACTATTTTACTATCTGCTATGATGTTCACAATTGAGAGAGTAAAAATAGAATTGATTTTACTGCCTGTGTAGTTATTGAAATTTGGGAAAGTAAAAACACGAATAATTTTACTTTCTGTGGTTATGTTCACAGTTAAGAAAGTAAAAACAGTAGTATGATTACTACCAACAAAGAAAAAATCTGAATAGAGAAGTAAACTACAAAATAGGAGCCCCAGTTACTATTAACTGGGGCTCCTGGTTTCTATTATTATCGCAATTCTGAATATCCAAATGAATTTACGATGGCGTCAATCTTTACGCCCTGTTTACACAGTGGGCAGTCGTGAAGTGGATACGACTGGTAGTTAGGAATATCATCTTCTTTGAATACGGAGATAATATCGATGCCTGCAACATTGCGGACTGCAGAGAAGATAGCGCAGGCGCCACTAATTTCAGCACCATAATATTTTACGCATTCAGCCAAGCTCGCAACTGTTCGTCCAGTGGTGAGAGAACCGAAGAGCAAAAGCACGTGCTTGTCGCGAACAGCCATCTGCATGTTATCGCGGAAGATGCTCTGACCTGTGGAGGTAAGCTCTGGTGAAGTAACGTAGATTGTTTTGTGCTGATTGTAATTTGCTACACCAGCTTTTGTCAGCTCCTGAGCTAAGAAGGTTCCGATAACCTCCATGTCGTCGGCACATACGATTGTGTCAACAGGAGTCTGAACTGAGTAGTGCATAGCAAGAAGCTGTGCCACGCCCTGAGCCTCGTTGCAACGGGTTTTCATTGTGCCGATTTCCATATAGTTTGTGATATGGGAATGGTTGGTTGCAAAGTGACCAGGAATAATTTTCAGCGCAACCTCAGAATTAAGTGGTGCAGGAATCTTTGTATAATCTTTTAGCATAATAACCCCCTTTGTTATTAAAACCAAATAATATTCACTAGTACCTTCCTCATAGAAGTAGTATATCACAACTCATTATAATAAAAATGTGTATTTTTTGTTATGAGTATATGAATATGACTTTTTTGAAACGAATATGATAACCAAAAATCATACACTGGGTCTATAATATATTCAACCTAGAGAAAACCTAATTCAAATCAGAAAGGGAATTTCAATGTATAAGAATATAACTTCAGGTAAATACGAATTTTTAGATGATAAAGGAAGCTTTAGAATCAGCAAGGCTGAGGATACAAGCTATCTATATTTCCCAGTTGCTTCAGAGAAGGGATTGAAGTGCTCGGTTACACCTAATTTGGGTGGCGATGCTATGGTCAATCAGGAGACCTTCCTTTTGGAGCCAGTCAGTGTAGAAAATCTCCACAACAATAAAAATGGCCGTAACTTCTGGCTGTACATGGACAACGGTGATGTATGGTCAGCTGTTGGCACTTCTGCAGAGCAGGAGAGTAAGAAATTCACAATGGAGCAGGATGAGAGTCTTGTGTCCGCAGGATTCATGTGGCATACAGCTACAAGAACCTCTAACCAGTATGGTGTAATGGCTGAAATCACCTCCTTTGTGCCGGTAGACTTGAACGCTGAAGTCATGTCGGTGACCATTAAAAACATTTCAGCTGAAGCAAAGGTTGTTGCCCCTATCGCAGCAATTCCAGTTTTTGGACGTTCTGCGGATAACCTTCGCGACCATCGTAATGTCACATCGATGCTCCATCGAATTTCTACTATAGAAGAGGGCGTTCTTGTTAAGCCAACTATGTCTTTTGACGAAAAGGGACACAGACTTAACAATAATACATATTTTGTTTTGGGTTTCGATGAAAATGGCGGCAAGCCAGAATCATTCTTCCCAACAGTCGAGTCATTCATCGGCGAGGGAGGAAGCTTCTCAAAGCCAAGAAGCGTTTACAGACAGGAAAAGGGAGTTTCTGCTGGAGAGAAGTTTGACGGTGTTGAGGCAGTTGGCGGATTAAAATTCGCAAAGACGAATTTGGCACCAGGTGAGAGCGTTTCCTACACAGTTTTAATCGGTGTTACAGACGATGAAGCAGAAATTAAGGCTGTTGCTGAAAGACTTAGCACTAAATCAGCAGTTGATGCTGAACTTGAAAATACAAAGAAGTATTGGACAAACAAGGTAAATGTTGATGTCCATACAGGAAATAAAGAGTTCGACGAATTCATGGAATGGGTTGCATTCCAGCCATTCCTTCGTAGAGTTTACGGATGTTCATTCCTTCCATATCATGATTACGGAAGAGGCGGCAGAGGTTGGAGAGACCTTTGGCAGGATTGTCTGGCACTTCTTTTCATGGAGCCAGATGATGTAAGAAAGATGCTTGTTGCAAACTTCGGTGGTGTCCGCATGGATGGAACCAACGCAACAATCATTGGCGATGGCCTAGGCAACTTCATCGCTGATAGAAATGGCATTGCGAGAGTTTGGATGGATCACGCTTATTGGCCACTGAAGACACTTCTCCTTTACATCCATCAGTCAGGCGATTATGAAATCCTGAAGGAAAAGGTTCCATATTTCAAGGATTCAATCGTTCACAGAGGAAATCTTGTGGACAAGAGCTTTGAGACAAAGGGTAATTATCAGTATGCTGAGGATGGTGAGGTTTACAAGGGCTCAATCATTGAGCATTTACTTGTTCAAAACCTTTGTGCTTTTTACGAGGTGGGCGAGCACAACACACTTAGGCTTCGCGGAGCTGATTGGAATGATGCTCTTGATATGGCTTCAAAAAATGGTGAGTCGGTAGCATTTTCTTATGCATACGCAGGAAGCCTCAAGGAGCTTTCAATGCTCATTAAGCAGTTCTCAGTGAGCCTTGGAATCGACACTATTTCCATTGCTTCAGAACTTAACACACTTTTGGATTCATACGTACAGCTTTACGATTCAGTAAGCCAGAAGAAGGAGCTTCTTGAAAAATATTGCAAGCTTGTTGAAGGAAACATTTCAGGAAAGCAGACAGCAATTCCAGTTTCAACACTTGTTACAAAGCTTATGGAGATGTCAGATTGGTTCACAAACCATTTGAATTCTCAGGAGTGGATTTCAGGCGAGAAGAATCAGGGCTGGTTCAACAGCTATTACGATGACAGCTGCCGCAGAGTTGAGTGCTTCGATGCAGATGATGCAAAGACACGCATGATGCTTACTGGCCAGGTATTTGCAATCATGGGAAATGTTGCAACAGATGAACAGGTTAAGAGCATCGCAGAGGCTGCCGACAGATATCTTTACAAAGAGGCCATCGGTGGATACAGACTTAACACTAACTTCAACGAGGTCAAGATGGACTTTGGAAGAATGTTTGGATTTGCCTACGGCGAAAAGGAAAATGGTGCGGTATTCTCACACATGGCTGTAATGTATGCCAACGCATTGTATCATAGAGGTTTTGCGAAGGAAGGCCATAAGGCACTTAAGGCATTATCTGATGCTTCAATGAACTTCAATGTCAGCCACATGTATCCAGGAATTCCTGAGTACTTCGATGCAAAGGGCCGTGGCAAATATCCATACCTTACTGGCGCTGCATCTTGGTATTTGCTCACTATGATTACTGAGGTGTTTGGTGTGAAGGGTGAAGCGGGAAATCTTGTGATTGAACCAGCTCTTATGAAAGAGCAGTTCGATGAGGAAGGCAAAGCAAGCATCGCCCTCAACTTCGCAGGCAAGCGCTTTACTATCGTATTTACGAATTCATCAAATTCCGAGGTGGGAGAGTATTCTATAAAGAATGCAACACTAAACGGCAAAGAAATCGCACTCGATGGCGCGCGCGTCGTAATCGCAAGAGAAATAATTGAAACTTTAGATGATAGTAACGAAATAAACGTAGAATTTTAGATGAGCTGGTAGGCATCAAGCCTTGACTGTAGCTATCAAGCTCTGATATTTCTCAAGCGAGACATGTAGTCGAGCGGAGAAATTATCAGGCTTGTAAGCGTAACAGGCAAAAGGCTTGTAGCCGTAACCAGCGGAGCTTAGGATTCAAAGTTCATAATGTCTTTTTCAGTCCCTTTCCAATGAGTACCGTAGAATTTCTCGCGGTACTTTTTTGGTGTCAGCCCAGTTTCTTTCTGGAACAACTGACAGAAATGACTCTGTGAAGTAAACGAAAAATAATTCGCAATCTCTACTAATGAATAATCACTGTAGCGAAGAAGATTTTTTGAGGCTTCAAGTTTTGCTGTTCTGATGTAGTCACTGGTAGAAACGCCAAGCTCATCCTTGAAAAGTCTTGAAATGTAGCTGGCTGAGTTGCTGGTATATTCCGCCAGGTCCTTTACAGTGATGCGTTCCTTCAAATGAGAATAGATGTAATTCATACATTCAGTCATTGGTCTTGAAAGACCTGCGTTCTGGCGAATGATTTTCATTTTTCCAGTGTAGTCTGTGACCATGCGGTCATGGAGCTGCTCCATCTTTTCTATAGTATTAATATCATCCAGACTCTGGATATAATAATCTGAAAGTCGATAAGACTTTTCCATTTCCATTCCATTATCAACACAAAGACGGGAGATAATTGCCACCGAAACAACAAAATGATATTTCAGGTTCTGCAGTGGATCCTTGGACAGTTGTCCAACACCCGCCTGATTCAAAAACTCATGCTTCTCGCAGTTCTCCCTGATTGCATCAACATCCCCCTTCGCAACCTGCTGATAAAACAACAGCTCAGCATTCTGGTGTCTGTGGACAATCTCGTCGTCTTCGTCAATCGCGTAATTCTTTAATCTGTTCATTATGGTACCTCTATAAATCTAAATGAGCTGGTAGGCTGCAAGCTCTGAGGTCTCTGGATGAGGCATTTAGCCGAAATATGATCCCAAAAGGATGATTGCTTTAGCAATCAACTTTTGTGGTCTAGTAAGCTTTAGCTTACATCTAGAAAGAGACTCTCAGGCTTGTAAGCGTAACAGCCATAAAGGCTTGTAGCCGTAACCAGCGGAGTTAAATTGATAAAAGAATAGCACGATTTTGTTATTTTAGCAACGAATTTGATATAGAGAAAAACCCTGAAATATTAATATAGTAAACGTTTAAGGGAGATATAAATATATCTCGAAAATGTTAGATTTCTTAAGGAGGAAAAAGGTAATGAAAAAGAGAGTAGTTAGTCTCATGCTTGCCCTTTCTATGGTAGCAGGACTTACAGCTTGCGGGGGAGACGCAGCAAACTCATCTTCAGACAGCGCAGCTTCTGCGGAGAGCAGCGCTTACGTAGCAGAAGGCGAGGAAGGAAAGGTTATCAACATCTATTGCTGGAACGACGAGTTTAGAACAAGAGTTGAGGCTGTTTATGACAAGGTTGATCACACATCAGATGATGGTACAATCACATACCTTACAGACGGCACAGAGATTCATTGGACAGTAAACCCTAACCAGGATGGTGTATATCAGTCAAAGCTTGACGAGGCACTTTTGAACCAGGGTTCAGCAGCTGATGATGACAAGGTTGATATGTTCCTTTCAGAGACAGATTATGTTGTTAAGTATACTGATGCAGCAGCTGATGTAGCAATTCCACTTACAGACCTTGGTATTGACCCAGCTACAGATTTAGCTGATCAGTATGATTTCACAAAGACAGTAGCTTCTGACGCTAATGGCGTACAGAGAGGCTCTACATGGCAGGCTTGCCCATGTCTTTTCGTTTATCGTCGTGATATTGCACAGGATGCATTTGGAACAGATGATCCAGATGAGATTCACGCAAAGGTTGCTGATTGGGCAACAATGAAGGCATCAGGCGAGGAGCTTAAGGCAAAGGGTTACTACACACTTGCAGGTTATGCAGATACATTCCGTGCTTATGGCAACAGCATTTCAAAGCCATGGGTTGAGGAAGGTTCAACAGAGATTAACGTAGATCCACAGATCATCAACTGGATTAACGATTCTAAGGAATGGCTCGATGCTGGTCTTCTTGACAAGAACATCAAGGGTCAGTGGACAGATGACTGGAACAAGTCAATGGGTTCAGAGTCAAAGGTATTTGGTTTCTTACTTCCAGCATGGGGTATCGATTTCGTCCTTAATCCAAACTGGGATGGCGAAGCAGGCGCTTGGGCTGTAACAGATGGTCCTCAGGCATTCAACTGGGGTGGTTCTTTCGTTCACGGTTGCGCTGGTACAGATAACCCAGAGCACGTTAAGGAAATCATCCTTGCTGTAACAGCAAACAAGGATAACCTTATGAAGATTACAAAGGATTATCTTGATTTCACAAACACACAGTCAGGCATGAAGGAGATTGCAGAGGATGAGACATTCTCAGCGGAGTTCCTTGGTGGTGAGAACCCATTCAAGTACTTCCAGCCAGCAGCTGCTTCAATTTCTATGACAACACTTTCACCATATGATCAGGGTTGCGTAGAGCTTATCCAGAGCTCATTTGGTGACTACTTCCAGGGTCAGGTTGACTACGACACAGCTAAGGCTAACTTCGAAAAGGCTATCATGGAGAGATATCCAGATATCACAGCTGTGAACTGGCCTGAGTAATAACGTAGTTAAGATAATAGACAAACTGGTAGAATATCAGGCTTAAGTGAACTGGTAGGCAGCAAGCTCTGATATTTCTCAAGCGAGACATGTAGTCGAGCAGAGAAATCATCAGGCTTGTAGCCGTAACCAGTGGACTTTAGTCTGTAATCAGTGTATTAAGGAGATAAAATTATGAAAAAATCAAAGAGTATAAGCCGCGCAAAGTATGGCTATTTCTTTATACTTCCATTCTTCGTGACTTATTTCATTTTTTCATTGATACCACTTTTGGACACGATCAGGTATAGCTTTTTTGAATACTACCGCTCAGGTCTTCGTATCGTAGGACCTAATTTCGTGGGATTTGATAACTATATCAATGTAATGGGTAAGGACTTCTTCCAGTACATGGGAAACACCTTCATCCTTTGGATTATTGGATTTATTCCACAGATTGTTATCGCACTTTTACTTGCCTCATGGTTTGTAGATGTTCGACTTAAAATCCGTTGTGAACAGTTCTTCAAGGTGGTGATATATTTACCAAATCTAATTATGGCATCAGCTTTCGCAATGCTGTTCTTCACCCTGTTTTCAACTTCAGGTCCAGTAAACAATATCCTTCAGAGTATTGGTATTGTAAGTGGTCCAATTGATTTCATGGGAACCCCACTTGGAACACGACTTCTCATTGCATTGATGAATTTCCTTATGTGGTTTGGTAACACAACAATTATGCTTATGGCGGCAATCATGGGAATCAGCCCTGACATTTTCGAGGCTGCTTCAATCGATGGCTGTACCCCTAGACAGTCATTCTTCCACATCACTTTGCCACTTATTAAGCCAATCCTAACATACTCACTTATCACATCACTTATTGGTGGTTTACAGATGTTCGACGTACCACAGATTTTGACAAACGGCCAGGGAAATCCAAACCGTACAAGCTACACACTTATCATGTGGCTGAACAACTTGCTTCGTGCACCAGATTATGGACGTGCAGGTGCATTGTCAGTTTATCTGTTCATCGTCAGTGGTATTCTTTGCCTCGTTGTTTATAAGATGATTAACAATGATGATGAGGAGAAGAGAATTAAGAAATTACAGAAAGCAGAAAAGAGGAAGGTGAAGTAAATGGCAAGAAAAGATTTTAGTGGTATAGCAAGAAGCTTCATTGCACATTTTGTATTAATCGTTCTTGCGTTTATGTGTTTATTCTTCTTCTATATTTTGATTATTAATTCGACCTGCTCACATGCTGAGCTCCAGAAGGGCTTCTCAGCATTGCCAAAGAGCAATTTTGTTACAAACTTTAAGAACGTTGCAAATGATGGTACATTCCCAATGAGAAGAGGAATCGTAAACAGTATCATCGTATCCAGCTTGTGTGCTGCAATCTGTACATATTTCTCAGCTCTTACAGCTTATGGACTTTATGTATATGATTTCAAGCTCAAGAAGGTGGCTTTCACATTTATCATGATTATCCTTGTAATGCCTACACAGGTTACCGCGCTTGGTTTCCTTCGTCTTGTTACAAATATGGGATTATATGATACTTTGATTCCACTTATCTTGCCAGCTATTGCAAGTCCGGCTGTATTCTATTTCATGTACAGCTACCTTCAGTCAAACCTTCAGCTTTCACTTGTTGAGGCTGCAAGAATTGACGGTTGTGGTGAGTTTATTACCTTCAACAGAATCATCTTCCCAATTATGAAGCCAGCGGTTGCTGTTCAGGCAATCTTCACCTTCGTAGGTTCATGGAATAACTACTTCGTTCCAGCCCTTGTGCTTCAGTCAAAGGAAAAGTCAACAGTGCCAATTCTGATTGCTACTCTTCGTGGTGCTGATTACATGAACTTTGATATGGGCAAGATTTACATGATGATTACAGTGGCTATTGTGCCAATCATAATTGCATATCTCTTCCTTTCTAAATTTATTATCGCCGGTGTTGCACTTGGTGGTGTAAAGGAATAAACGAGAAGCTCACCTGATTTTTTGTCAGGTGGGCTATTTTGTTATTTGTAAAACTATTCACATGAGGTTTATAGGGCAAATATAACATTATGTTCACAGAATGGAAAAGAATTTAAGGTACTATGGCATAGTAACTTCGTAAAAAAGTTTTAGAAAAGGGTTGACAGTATGGCACAGATAAAGCAAACTTGTCAGACCAGACCAGACCAGACCAGACCAGACCAGACCAGACCAGACCAGACCAGACCAGACCAGACCAGACCAGACCAGACCAGACCAGACCAGACCAGACCAGACCAGAGGCTAGAGTCCTGGTTTATAATACGGGTAATGATTGCAATGAGCTCACAGGAGCAAGCCTAATTTATTAGGTTTGTTTCTGTGAGCTTTTAGTACCATAAAAGTGTAGTAGTTAGAGAGTAATTAACTCTAACTTCTGCACTTATTTTTTTATAATAAGGGGAGTAATTGGTCTGACGTGGGGCTTTTTGGATTAATCATCCGCAATAAAAACCGTTAACCAACCCCTTATTATAAGCATTCGATTAGGCAGGTAGGGAGCGACACCCGCGTAACCAACTAAACTGAATGGTAATAAGTGCGGTTGGAACAATTACTAAATTTTATGTAGAGGGAGGTTTAGAATGATAAGCGTAGGTGTTGATGTTTCTAAAGGTAAAAGTACTGTATGCGTTATGAAGCCATACGGAGAAATTGTATTAAAACCGTTTGAAGTACAGCATACAGAAAGTGAGCTCAGCGAACTTGAGAAGATGTTAAGGAAGCTGGATGGCGAAGTAAGATTGGTTATGGAAGCCACAGGTGTATACCATTTGCCATTGCTAACTTTTTTTCTTGAGCGTGGGTATTTTGTGTCGGTAATAAATCCATATGCCATGAGAAAATATGCTAAAGATAACAGCATTCGTGGCGCTAAAACAGACAAATTGGACTCAATTGTCATAGCAAACTATGGTATTGAAAAATGGTATAAGCTTCAAAACTATGACAAAGATGAGGCTATATATGCTGAGCTTAAGTTGCTTGGGAGACGTTACAGATTCTATATGGAACTACACATTAAAGCGCTTCAAGAATTAACTCATATGTTAGATTACACAATGCCAGGCTTAAAAACTAAATTTAATAGTTGGGATGAAAAGAATAATAAAGATAAACTTAGTGATTTTGTAGAACGCTTCTGGCATTATGACCTGATTATCGGAATGAGTCGTGATGATTTTGTGGTGGCCTATTGTGAGTGGGCTAAAGAAAAGAAATACCAAAAGAGCCAATCAAAAGCTGAAGAAATATATGAATTGGCATCTAATGGTATTCCTACGTTATCTTCAAGTACTCCATCTACAAAAATGTTAGTACAAGAAGCTATATCTGTGTTGAGAGCAATTGATGATACCCTCAATACAATTCTAACACGAATGAAGGAACTTGCTAAGAGTTTACCTGAATATTCTACTGTTAGAGCAATGGGTGGGGTTGGTGATGTATTGGCACCTAAGTTGATTGCTGAAATTGGAGATATAAGAAAACTTCATAGCGCAAAAGCACTTATTGCTGTTGCGGGAATAGATCCTCCTCCATATGAATCAGGACAATTTGTAGGTTCAAACCGGCGCATAACGAAAAGAGGTTCATCAACGCTACGAAAAGTAGGGTATGAAGTTATGCGAGTGTTGAAGAGTCACCCTGAACCAGAGGATAATGCTGTATACAATTACATCCTGAAAAAGGAAGCTGAAGGTAAAACAAAGAAACATGCAAAAATAGCAGGTTTAAACAAGTTTTTAAGGATATATTATGCAAGAGTAAGTGAAGTGTATAAATAGAAAAATATAGTTAAAGGCTGGTCTACCGCCAGCCTTATTGTGATGCAATTAATTATTTAAAAAGTATATTTGAAATTCATGCTTGATTTTTGTTAGCAGGTTTTTATTTTGGAGCGGATGTGGAGACGAATATGAAAAGGAGGCACTATGGAGAGAAAATACGTGCACAGAGTAGGGGCCGTTCTGATGTCCTTGCTGATGGTGGTTAGTAGCATGAATTTCACGCTGATAGCGAATGCTACTGATGCAGATCAGACAAGAATCATTGGATTCAACCCTCTGGATGAGGAAGTGGCAACTCAGACTTTGCCCGTTGGAGCAAGTCTTGAGGATGTACAGTTCCCAGATACTTTAAAGGCTACAGTGGAGATTGTAGAAGAGGTACAGTCGAAGCAGAAGATAGAAAAGCCTGAAGAGTCTGAGGATATGTCAGCTCCTGTAGAAGAAAAACAGGATGCTGAAGAAGCTCAGACTGAGGAAGAGAAGTTTGAGGCTGAGTCAAAGACAGAAGCTTCAGAAGATGATGCAGAGGCTTCTACAGAGTCAGAGCCAGAGGCAGTACAGACAACAGAGGAAGCTACTGATATTCCTGAAGCAGAGCCAGTATCAGAGGAAGCACCAGCTCCTGTAGAGGAAAGTGAGTCTGAGACAGAACCTGTAGATACAGGTTTAATTGATGTGCTTTTCCCAGCTATAGTTGCACAGGCAGCTGAGGCAGACGCGGTGGTTGAAGCTGCCGAGTCTCCAGTGGCAGGTGTATTTGATGTGGCAGTGCCAAAATCAGAGGATGAATATGAGATAGTTGTTGAGAAGCATACAACCCTTAAAGAGATTACTCTTGAAAATGTTGTATGGCGTACTGAGGATGGCAACAAGTACGATTTCAACACAGAGGGAAGCTATGTATTTATTCCTGTATTTACCACAGAATATCTGATTGACACATCCCTTCCTACTATCACAGTTAATATCGTAAATACGGATTCAAAACCAGCCTTTGATCAGTCAAAGGTTGTTGATGGTGTTCGCGTTTCTGTAAAGGCAGCAGAAGGTGTATTCCCAGAGGGAGCAACTCTTTCAGTCGCAAAGGTAAGTGCATCTGAGGAGCAGGCAGTTGAGGCTGCTGTTGAGGAAGCTCGTGCTGATGACAAGAATGTAGTAGAATCCTACACATTTGACATAAAAGTTCTTGATAAGGACGGTAATGAAATCGAGCCTGACACCTCAAATGGTGAAGTGAAGGTTTCCTTCTCATTGGAAGAGGTTGCAAACACAAACCTCGAAACAGATGTATATCATGTAAAGGGTGAAGTGGGCACACTTGAAGCTGAGGAGCTTGAGTCAACAGAGGTTGGCGCTACAACAGTTGAGGCTACAACTGATGGCTTCTCTTATTACACAGTAGAGTTCACCTACAATGATTTACAGTATGTAATGGATGGTGACACAACTGTAGCTCTTGCTGATATCCTTAGCACAGTGGGACTTTCTGGTAATGTAGAAGCAGTAGAGTCTAGCAATCCTGAGCTTTTTGCAGTAGAGAAGCAGGGGGACGCTTGGATGGTAACTGCAAAGCAGGCGTTCACATCAGAGGAGAGCTTGAAGGTTAAGCTTGATGGTGTGGAGTATGTGATTAAGGTTACGGATGCTGTGACATATGACTTGTGGATTGGAGATATACAGGTTACATCTGAGAAGCTTTCTGGGCCTAAGACATTATCAGCCTGGGTTTATACACCTGACACAAATACACTTGAATTAAATGGCTTTCTTTATAATCATCCTAATTATGGTAGTGGTTATCAAACCAATGGACATGTATCAGGTTCATATTCAGGGTACATATACTATGGTGGTTCAAAGCCTTTAAATATTAAACTTACTGATACAACTACAATAAAGTTAAACTATGGTGCTTCAGCAGATATAGGTACAATTATATATTCCAATGCGGGTATAAATTTCAGTGGTACGGGCAAACTGATTGCTGAAGGACCAGATTGTAACATTAGTTGTTATTCAATCTATAGCGGTGGTGATATTACTATTACAGATTGTACTATTGAAGTTAAATCAGATTCTACAACAATGGGGGATGGTCAAGAATCGGCAGCTATAAAAGGAAAGAATGTGACTATCACTAATGCTAAAGTTAAAGCACTTGCTGATGTTGCTGGAACATATGGCTATGGAATCTATAGTGATGGTGATGTATTAATTAATGGTACAAGTGATGTCGTGATTTCAGCAGATTCATCATCCGGAAGTCGTAATGCCGATGGTATATGGTCAACAGGAAATGTAACTATAGGTGGTACAGTAAAGGCAAAAATTGGTGACCATTCGGATAATGGTTATGATTGGGATGCAAAGAATGGTGTTAATTTAAAAGGAAGTGGAAAGAAACTTTCTATTGGAGCAGATGTTTCTGACATCAAAATTTATGGACGTACAAAGGCTGTAGAAGGAACAGTAGTAAATGCTGTTGATGGACAGGGTTGGACTACGTCTTCTTCGAAGAAATCTTTAACTCCAAACGCTACAGGAACAACATATGATTATAAGAACTTGATTTTCCCTTATATAGATCCAGCTAATTTTGTGGCTATGGTAGGAACTAATGGTTATACTACCATAGAGCAAGCGTTGACTAATTGGACAGCTGGTACTACTTTAAAGCTTGTCAAGGATGTTACTACATCGGCCCCTGTAACAATTTCAGAAACGAAGACGCTTGATTTGAATGGTCATGGATTTATACGAGGAACAACGGGAACAGAAAAAAAGGTCATTGGAATAAATGGCGGAGCTCTAACAATAAAGGATAGTGACACTACTAGAGAACATAAATATACGCAGAGAAATTATGCCAGCCAAGCAGTTGTTGATGATGCTGCTAGATATTCTTATCAAGAATTTAATGGAGGATATATTACTGGTGGTGGAAACGCCATCGTCATAGAAGTTGGTACGGTAAATATTGAAGCAGGAACAATTATTGGAAATGATGGGCATGGCATCTATATCAGTAGTAGCGCATCTGGCTCACGTACACTCAATATGACAGGTGGAGCAATAATCGGAAATAAGTCCTCTTCTGGTGCAGCATTGTATGTGGATCAAAATGGTACCGCAACACTTGAAAACGTTGTTATAAAATATAATACCTCTGGTTCATCATATACTGGCAATGGTGGAATATACGGTAATAAAGGTAGCATTAACCTTAAAAATGTACAAATCATTGATAATTACAGTAATGAAAATTTAACTTATTCAAATAAAAACGATGACTATACTAGAGGCGTGGTTGTAATTAAACCGGAGTGTACTTTAACACTTGCTGGTCAATGTGTTATTACAAATAATCGAGATAATAGAAATGTTTTTCTTACAGATGGTGCTACTCTTTCAGCATCAGGCTTAACTGAAGGCTCAAATATTGGTATTAAAATGAGAAATCCAGGAGTCTTTACAAGTGATATAAGTGATGCAAGCTACTTCAAGTCAGATGATGCAAAGTATGCTGTTAGTAAAGATGACGATACTGGTTATTTGAAGCTCATAAACTTTGTCACCTTAACCGACAGCACAACAGTAACTATCAAAAAAGGTACAAGTGCTATTTCGGAAGCTCCAGTTGTAGGAGATGAACTGACAGCTGAATGTTCAGCATCGTATTTGACTTATCAGTGGTATGCGGATGATGTTGCAATCAAAGGAGCAACAGAAGCTACATATACAGTTACAGCAGCAGATGTAGGAAAGGCAATCACTGTAAAAGCAATTCAGAAAGCAAATGTAGGTGGCACAGGTAATCCAACAAGTGACGTTGAGGTACCAAGCGCAGCAACATCAGCGGTTGTTAAGAAATCAGGCGGCACAATTACAGGTGATCAGGCTAGAGATGCTACAGGAATTGGTTATGCTACCGAGAAGGTGACACCTTATGGTGATTTTGAATTTGCTACAAGTAGTACAGCTACTGAAGGTGTAGCTGAACTTGATATTTCTTGCATAATTGATAGGGACGACGAGAATGAAAGAGTAATATATGTCAGAAGGAAAGCAACTGATGAAACTCAGGCAAGTGAATGGCAGGCAGTTAAGCTTCCTGGCAGACCAGCTGCTCCTACTGATCTTGAGGTAGAAAAGACATCAAGTGCCGAAGCAACTGATGGTAAGATTAAAAATACGACAGTTGCTTTAGAGTATAAGAAAGATGGTGCCACAAGCTGGGTTGATTGCATAAATGACTCTACATCAGTTGGAGCTGGAACATATGCTGTTAGAACAAAGGCAACAGATACAACCTTTGCAAGTAAGACGGCAACTGTTACAGTTGGAACAAAAGCTCCAGCACCAGCCTCACCATCAGCAAGTGCATTTACAGTTACAAATACAACTGGTGGTGAAAACAACGGTCAAATCAGCGGTGTTACCACAGCTATGGAATATTCAGCAGATGGTGGTAAAACTTGGACATTGGTTACAACAAATCCACTTACAGGCCTTGCATCTGGTATGTATGATATCAGGTATAAAGGTGATGCGGATACAAATCCTAGTGAATCAGTATCTGTCCGAATACAGGCCAATGTGGCTCCAGCAGGAACAATCACCGCATCAGGCATTACCTATGGTCAGGCTCTTTCAGAGGCTACAATTTCAGGAACCATAAAATGTGGTGACACTGTAGTTAGTGGACATTACATCTGGGAGACTGATGAAAGTACAGTACCAACTGCAGGAACCCACGCATATAAAGCTAAGTTTGTACCAGATGGCGATAATTACATTGGCTGTGAAGTTGATGTAGAAATCACAGTACCAAAGAAGCCGTTCAAGATTAAGATAAAGGATGCTTCACGAGCACCGGGTACACCAAATCCAACCTTTGAGTACGATGTAGAAGGTCTTGTTGGTGATGACACACCAGCTTCTGTTTTTGATGTAACTTTTGTCTGTGAAGCAGATGAAACTACACCAACAGGTACAGAAGTACCAATCAAGGTAGATCTTTGCACAGTTAAAAATGAAAACTATGTATATGATTCGTATACTCAGGGAAAACTGACAATCATTGAAAAAACTACACCAACTGACCCACCTTCAGAGGTGCTTACCGCCAAGGCGGCAGAGCCAGGTATGAACAATGGTGAAATCTCAGGTGTAACAACAGCTATGGAATATTCAGCCGATGGTGGAGAAACCTGGATACCAGTCGAAGAAAATCCACTTACAGAACTTGCACCTGGAAAATACCAGATTAGATACAAGGAGAATTTATCTGAGAAGCCAAGCCCTGCACGAGAAATAATTGTAGACGCTGAAGAGGCTAATTTTGAGCTGTCAAAAGCTCAGGTTTCAGATATTAGCACATCAAGCGTTGTCCTTACAGGAACAGTAACACCTGCAAAGTATGCAAATAGTACACTAATCAGTGAGGTGGGCTTCAAGTATCGCAAGGCGGGAGAGTCTACCTGGACAACAGTACCAGCTACATGGTTGTCTAGTGGAATTTTCACAGCTTTAATTAGTGGTCTTGATGCAGACACAGACTATGAGTTTTCATCTTACATGATACTCGCCAATGGAGAAACTAAGGCAAACGAGAGTACATCAACCTTCCACAGTGACAAGGGCGAAATGCCAGATGAAGGTAGGATTTTTGTTACTGTAAGTCGTGAAGCTACTACTGATACGCGTATAGTTATTGTAAGAGTTGATAGAGGTAACGATACTATAGCATCAAAGAATCTAGGGGCTCTCGGAGCTACAGCATTAGAGGCTAATTTCGAGGGATTGCCAGATGGTATCTACAATGTAGTTTGCTGCACACAAGATGAGAAATTCACAGAGACTAAGATGCTTTCAGTTATTAATGGAAGTTCTGAAAGTGCAGAGTTTGTTGTTCTCGCAGGAAATCTATCATCAGTGGTTGAGGTTAAGGGTGATGCACCAAAGGTTGCAGTAGAAGGTCTTGGTGATATCCTTAGTGCTGAAGACAAGGCAGCTGCAACAGGAAATACTGATGTGGAGGTTAAGCTTGAGGTTGAGAACAACACAGAGAAAACAGCTGCAGAAAAGGAAGCGGTAGAGAAGATTAAAGAGCTTCTCGATCCAGGTCAGAGAATTGATAAGCTTCTCAATTTGAATCTGTTCAAGAACACTACCGTAAGGGACGACCTTGGAAATGTTGTTGCAGCAAGTTCAAAGTCAGAGGATATCGGTGGTACAAACGATAAGGTACTTCAGATTGCTATTCCACTTGAGGATGTAATTGTCAATGGCCTTTCTATCCTTCGTTATCATGGAAGTGAAGCTGAGAAGTTAGAGAAATTAGCGGCGAAGAATACTGATTCTGCAACATACAGTGACGGAACCTTCTTCTTAGATAAGATTACAAAGTATTTGTTCTTATATGCAAGCGGATTCTCAACTTATGCAATTGTTAATGAGGACGTTTCTGCAAAGACTACAGGAACAACTGAAAAGCAAGAGCTGAAGACAGTACCAGTTTACCGACTTTATAATACTTTAACTGGTGATCATTTCTATACTATGGTGAAGGCAGAACGAGATGCAATCCTCAAGAATGAGACAACTAAGGGATGGACAGATGAGGGTATTGCATGGCAGGTTCGCTCAGAAGGCGACAAGCCAGTATATCGTCTTTTCGATATCACTGGTAAGGGCGGACATATCTACACCACAAATATAGAGCTTAGAAACCAGTACATGGCCAACGGTTGGCAGGATGAAGGTATTGCCTGGTATTCTCCAAGCGTATCTGGAAGAGTTGTTTTCAAGATTACAGATAAGGCTACAGGAAAGATTTTCTACACTATCTCAAGAGCTGAAAGAGATATGTTGAAGGAAGAAAAATTCATAATCGAAGAGGCTGATTTCGCAGCTTATTAAAATAAGTTTACTACCCCTTCATTGATAGAGCCCTGCGGCAATGCAAATGCATTGTCGTGGGGCTTTAATGTAGGGCAAGGCCCTCTTTTTTCAAATCATTAAGTTGGACATTTTATTGGAGTGACGATTTTGAAAAAAGATAAAATCCACCTGCTATGCAGGTGGTGGGATGTTGCTTCAGCTTACAGAAAAATACCTCCAATGCTAGAATTACTATGGTTCGTCAGCCAAGTAAAAAGCAAAGGAGGCAGTCCCCAATGGACATGAATAGTTTATCACACACAAAGTGGGAGTGTAAGTATCACATAGTTTTTGCACCAAAGTACAGAAGAAAGGTTGCTTATGGTCAGCTAAAGGCTGATATAGCAAATATTCTCAGTACTTTATGTAAAAGAAAAGGTGTAGAGATAATTGAAGCAGAAATATGCCCAGATCATGTACATATGTTAGTTAGAATACCACCTAGCATGAGTGTATCGAGTTTTGTAGGATATCTTAAAGGTAAAAGTACACTTATGATATTCGAGAAACATGCAAATTTAAAGTACAAGTATGGAAATAGACATTTTTGGTGCCGAGGATATTATGTAGATACGGTAGGCAAGAATGCAAAGAAAATTGAAGAGTACATAAGGAATCAATTAAAAGAAGACTTAGAGTACGATCAAATGACACTCAAAGAGTATATTGACCCGTTCACGGGTGAGCCAGTAGTCAAAAACAGATAAGTAGAGCCCAAGGGGCTCGGTAGGTAAATGATGTTGCGGCTGGCGAACCTTTCGATGAGTCTTTAGACTCCAGTGCCGGTAACAAGCCCTTATAGGGCTAGAACAAACCACCGGCTAAGCCGGTGGTTTTGATTTATATAGCGAAACAATTTGTTGATACATAATTCACAGTTTTTTAATTTTTGCCTCGTATACTAAACTATGTATATTTATGCCATGCAATTAAGCAGGAGGAGAGGGATATGAAAAATTTAAGCAGATGGATGCTTTGCCTTGTAATTACAGGGGGAATGCTTTTTACAGGCTGCAGTAGCCAGGTGGCAGAAGTTACAGAGGAAGAGGAGGCGGCAGGTGGTACCATCACTCTTTTAAACATCAAAAGTGAGATAAACGAACAGATGGAGACCTTGGCGAAGGCTTATCAAGCTGAGACCGGTGTTGAGGTGAAGATAATGAATGTGCCTGCAGGTGTAGATGCTCAGGCAACCTTGAAGGGCTATTATCTTTCAGACCAGATGCCAGATATCATTGCCTGCGAAGCGTCTGGCTTCTCTAACTGGGAAGGGCTTCTTGTAGATATGAGCGACCAGGACTGGGCAAAGCGAACAGAGGCTGCTTATGTTGATAGTACATACGGAACAATTGGATTCCCGTATACAACGGAAGCGATTGGTCTAGCATATAATGCAGATATTTTGGAAAAATGCGGTGTGGACCCAGCATCAATAACAGGACCGTCTGCTATGCGCTCGGCTTTTGAAGCGGTAGCTGCAAAAAAAGATGAATTAGGTCTAAAAGCAGTAGTTGGATATTCCGCAGAACCAGTAAATCTTGGCTGGTCAGCAGGAAATCATCTTACTGGAGTATATATTGATTCAGGACTCGCCCGGGATGATACTACCTACATCGATATGATTGCAAATGATAAGAAGGTGGATGATACCAGATTTGCTGATTTTGCACAGATGATTGGTTTGTTTAATCAGTATTCAGATCCTGAACTTTTAACAGCAGGTATATATGATGATCAGGTTGCAGATTTTGCAGCAGGAAAATATGCTTTTATCACGCAGGGTTCATGGATTGGCGCATCCCTTACCTCATCAGATGCTTATGCTGCAGCAGGAAGCTTTAAGGTGGGAATGGTTCCATACGCTTTCGAGGATGGAATGGATACAATCCTTACCGCCGCACCTTCATGGTGGGGAGTATTCAAAGAAGGAAATGTGGAGGCAGCAGTTGCATTTTTGGAGTGGTGCTCTGAGGATGCTGGACAGAAGATTTTGGTAGAGTCTGCAGGTTGCGTAAGTCCATTTACCGATTGCAAGTATGTGGCATCGGATCCTTTTGCGCAGACCATATCAGATTACATAGCAGCGGGAAAGACCTCTAATTGGCATTGGATGCAGCTTCCTGAAGGCATTGGAAACTCAGAAGGAGGCTTCTGCTATAGCTATTACAGATATGCCAGTGGAGAGCTTGATGCTAATGGCTTCAAGGATGAATTCAATCGAACCATTGAAGAATGGTACGCTAAATTATAGAAAGGGGGTGTTTGTTGTGAGTAAGAATAACGGAGACGTAAAAGTAGGTGGCATTCATTCAATAATCGTACAGATATCTCTCTTAAATGTGGGAATGCTGGTAGCATTTCTGATTGTCATGGGTCTTATTATGAGTTCTATGAACACTTCTACCAGCACCAGTGTTGAGATGTTTGATTCCATGATGAACCTGACAAGACATGATGCAAATCTAAAAACGGATATCATGTCCTTATACGACCAGGTTACAGGTTATATAGCCTCAGGCTCTGCTGAAACTCAGGAAGCACTCTTACCTCAGATTGAGGTTGCAAAGTCAACAATAGCTGAAGATATTTCGCAGCTTAATACAGATTTTGCAGCATATAATAATGAGGAGGCAGCAGCGCAGCTTCAGGAAATATCATCTCAATATGACAGAATGTGTGCTTTTATCGATAAGGCTATTGAAAAGTGTGATGCTGGTGATCAGGAAAACGCATATACGATACTTTTTGATAAGGCGGAGATACAGAAGGTTGCTATTATCCATTCCACAAAGGTTTTGGATGAGGCAATCGAGAAAAATTCCACAGATACCAAGGCAAATATGAATTATCTTCTTAAGCGGGGCAATGTAGTTGCTGCCATAGGTATTGGTATTTTTATTATACTTATCATCTTCAATTTCTTTATGACTTATAGGACAGTAGTTGTACGCATTAAGTCCATGAGCGCAGAAGTAAATGATATTATTGATAATATCCAGAAGGGACAGGGTGATTTAACAGCAAGAGTAAATACAAAAACAAAGTCAGAGCTTTTATATATCAAAAATGGTATTAATCATTTTATCGAAACCCTTCAGGGAATCATGAAGGATGTTAAGGACGGCACTGTTGTTCTTACGGAAAGCTCTGAGGAGGTTAATTCTCAGCTCCAGATTGCAGATGATAATGTGACCAGCTCTTCAGCCGCACTTGAAGAGCTTTCAGCCAATATGGAGTCAGTTGTTGGCATTCTTGCATCGATTAATGAGAGCGTTGAGGACGTAAAGGTAGCAGCAGAAAAGATTACAAATCAGGCTGAGGAAGGCGCACAGACAGCAAATGAAATTAAGATTGAAGCTGATGACCTTCAGGTTAAGGTAAATACAAAGAAGGCAGATGTAGGCGAGAAAATGTCGGTGCTTTCAGCTACTCTTGAAAAATCAGTTAAGGATTCTGAGAAGGTTAGTCAGATTAGTGACCTTACAGATGACATTTTGGACATTGCCAGTCAGACAAATCTTCTTGCTCTTAATGCTTCTATTGAGGCGGCTCGCGCTGGTGAGGCAGGAAAGGGCTTTGCAGTTGTCGCTGATGAAATCAGTAAGCTGGCAGCAAATTCAAGGCAGACAGCAGCCACAATTCAAGAAATTGCATGTGAAGTAACAGCAGCTGTAAAGACATTGGCATCCAATGCAGAAGAGGTTCTTGAATTCATCAATGGAACCGTAATAGGAGATTACGATGAATTCGTAGATACTGGTGAAAAGTATGGTCACACAGCTGAGGTTATGAATGATATGCTTACAGAATTTACGGAGAAGGCAGAAAGCTTGAATGTAATCATGAAAGACATGGTAGATTCTGTTGATACAATTACAAATTCAGTACAGGAAAGCTCTACAGCAATTACAATGAGTGCCGAGAATTCCGCCGAGATTGTTACTGGTATAAAGAACATTTTCAAGGCAATGGACAGGAACACAGAGGTTACTGAACAGCTTAACGATACAACGCAGAAATTTACATCTCTGTAAAATAATAGTTGCAATTAGATTTGGTGCAACGTATAATACGGACATGGGTTAAAAGGTTTTCGCTTATTATGGCGAAAACCTTTTGTTGTCTAAAATTCTTTTTTATCTTTTTTTATCCCAACAAAAGGTTCGAGCTCTGTAATTATAGTTTTATGTAGTAGAGAGAGGTCGACGATGACAATTGGAAATAAATATAGGATAACTGTGCTTACCAGCAGACTTATTCGAATGGAGTACCAGGCTGATTATGATTTTGTTGATGCCCCAACTCAGATGGTGGTGAACAGATCATTTCCAAAGGTGGAGTACACAACCCTTCACAAGGATGGGCTCCTTATTTTAGAGACAGATGATTTGATTTTTAGATACGATGGCAAAGAATTCTCACCAGATGGATTGACGATAGAGCTAAAGGAAAGTGGTGAGGTTTGGCATTATAGCATCGTATATGGTAATTCTGACAGAAATCTTTACGGCACTGCTCGTACACTTGATAACGCAGATGGTGGTGTCTGTCTTGAATATGGTATTTTCGGAGAAAAGGGTTTTGCTGTCCTTGATGACAGTGACAGTGCATTGCTGATTGATGGAGAATTTGTAGCAAGAGAAAATAAAGGGCATGATCTTTATTTCTTTGGATATGGAAAAGATTACAGAGGAGGATTGAAGGATTTCTTTACACTATGTGGAAAGACACCTATGCTTCCAAGATATGCTCTTGGTAACTGGTGGAGCCGTTATTATGCCTATTCAGCAGAGGAATACAATCAGCTTTTAGATAAAATGGAGCAGGAGAATATCCCTGTTTCAGTGGCAGTTTTGGATATGGACTGGCATGTTACAAATGTTGATCCAAAGTACGGAACGGGATGGACAGGCTATACCTGGAATAAGGATTTATTTCCAGATCATAAGGGATTTTTGAAGGGACTAAAAAATAGGGGACTTGCAACAACACTTAATTTACATCCGGCTGATGGAATCAGAGCATTTGAGTCTATGTATGAAAAGATGGCAAAGAGACTGGGAGTGGATCCGGCCAGCAAAAGACCAATTGAATTCGATTTTTCAGATGCTGAATTTAGAAAAGCTTATTTTGATATAGTAATGAATCCTTATGAGGATGATGGTGTGGATTTCTGGTGGATTGACTGGCAGCAGGGTACTGGCGAGGAAAATGCTGTAGATCCATTATTCCTTCTGAACCATTATCACTATGAGGATTCAAACAGAGACAATCGACGTGGCATGATTTTTTCACGCTATGGCGGTGTGGGAAGTCACAGATATCCAGTGGGATTTTCAGGAGATACTGTAGCCACATGGAAGAGTCTGGATTTTCAGCCTTATTTCACAGCGTTGTCCTCAAACATTGGATACGGCTGGTGGAGCCATGATATCGGAGGCCACATGATGGGCACAAAGGATGAGGAGCGTCTTATCAGATGGATTCAGTTTGGTGTATTCTCACCAATTATGAGACTTCACAGCAGCTGCAGCCCATTCTTCAATAAGGAACCATGGAATGTTTCTGAGCCTTATAGAAGAGTTATGGGTGAGTTTATGCGCCTTCGTCATCAGCTGATTCCATACATCTATTCCATGAATTACAAGATGTACACTGATGGTCAGATGCTTTTGGAGCCAATGTATTATCGTATAAACGATAAGAGGGATGCATATGAAGTGGGCAATGAATATTTCTTCGGAGATAATCTCTTGGTAGGAGCAATTACTGAAAAGACAGATGAGAATCTTCGTATGTCAAAGGCAAATATGCTTATTCCAGAGGGCGTCTGGTACGACATTTTTACAGGTTACAGATATACAGAGGGCAGAAGAAATCTCTACAGGACTATTGATTCTATTCCAGTTCTTATTAAGGCTGGTGGAATTGTGCCATTATCACTGAACGTAGGAAATGATGTAAGTAATCCAGCTAGTATGAAGCTTCTTATCGGTGCTGGAGAAAATGGTGAGTTTATCATGTTTGAGGATGATGGTTGTAGTAAGAATTTTGAGAATGGAGATTTTGTCACCACGAAATTCACTACAGAATATATACCTGAAAAGGGTGTGACAAGAGTAGTAATCCATGGGGCAGAGGGAAATCTTGCACTTATTCCAGAAAAACGTATATACGAAATACAGGTTATTGGTTTGGAAGGAAAAGTGGAGAACCATGTTACTCCTGAGATTCCAGTTCAGCAGGACTATATCTGGGAAATTGAAGGAAAGCTTAAAGTGGAGAATGATATTGAGCAGGCAGCTTTTTCTATCCTTGAGAATGGCTGGATGGATATCTTGGAAAAGGAGAGAACCTTTGATGCTGTCAGAAGCTGTAAGTCTATGGATGAGTTAAAGCAGTGGATTTCAGGGGCAAATATTAGCCTGATGGTTAAGGATGCTTTGCTTGAGTTAATGTAGGTGAATTAATTGACATTTAATTAGTAAAAGGCTTATAGTTATAAGTGGTTAATCGTTTAATCTAAGGATGGGAAATAAAGATGAATTTAAAAGATATTGCGGCACTTGCCGGGGTTAGTACCGCTACAGTGTCAAATGTTCTAAATGGTAACAATAGCAAGGTTTCTCAGGAAACCAGAGAAAAAATAGAAAAAATCATCAAAGAAGTAGACTATAAGCCAAATGCCATGGCCCGCTCTCTGGCTAAAAAGGAGAGTAAGATTCTGGGCCTTGTGGTTCCATATATCGGGGCTGAGGATGATTTCCTCATGAACCCATACTATGCCCGCATGGTGGCTGCCATCGAGCGTTTTGTAAGAAACAGGGATTATTATCTGATGTTAAGATGTGTTCCAGATTGCAGGACGGTAATACCTCTGCTTTCTTCATGGAATGTGGATGGAGCATTTTTCCTTGGTGTAATGGAAAAGGATGTGGCAGAAATACAGGACGCTCTGGGTGCGCCTGTAGTATTTCTTGATACATATTCAGACATCAAGGATACAGTTAATGTTGGTCTGGATGACTATAGAGGTGGATATCTTTCTGCCAGATATCTGGCTGGAAAGGGGCATAGAAATATAGCGTTAGTCTGCCCTGACTATCATGAGGCAGGAGTAGTAAGAGAGCGATATCTGGGCTTTACTGCAGCCCTGAAGGAGCTTGATATAGATTTTACTGAGGATGATATTTTCAAGGTAGATACTATTTACAAAAATGCAGTAAGCGTAGGCTTGGATGTAATGCTGGCAAAGAAGAAATACACTGCGGTAGCCACTATGTCTGACGTGGTTGCCTTTGGTGTAATGGAAGGAATAAAGCAGTGTGGTCTTAAGGTGCCGGAGGATATTTCCGTGGTAGGTTTTGATAATTTACCGGAGTGTGAATTTATGACACCTAAGCTTACTACAATCTCTCAGGATTTCGCTGCCAAGGCTAAGGCAGCTGTGGAAGGAATGTTTAGGATTCTTGAGGGAGAAAAGGATGGTGGCGAGGATCTGCATCTGCCAGTGCAGCTGATAGAACGCCAGTCAGTCAAGGATATAAGTGAATAGAAGTGTCAGCGTAGCTGACGGATGAGGTTTAAGGCTTCCCATTTTTGGGGAAGCCTTTTTTGTGTTTTTTAGCCAAATTAAATTGGGCTCTTTTTGTCAATTAATCACAAAATAAAAACCTGCTAACAAAAATCAAGCATGAATTTCAAATATACTTTTTAAATAATTAATTGCATCACAATAAGGCTGGCGGTAGACCAGCCTTTAACTATATTTTTCTATTTATACACTTCACTTACTCTTGCATAATATATCCTTAAAAACTTGTTTAAACCTGCTATTTTTGCATGTTTCTTTGTTTTACCTTCAGCTTCCTTTTTCAGGATGTAATTGTATACAGCATTATCCTCTGGTTCAGGGTGACTCTTCAACACTCGCATAACTTCATACCCTACTTTTCGTAGCGTTGATGAACCTCTTTTCGTTATGCGCCGGTTTGAACCTACAAATTGTCCTGATTCATATGGAGGAGGATCTATTCCCGCAACAGCAATAAGTGCTTTTGCGCTATGAAGTTTTCTTATATCTCCAATTTCAGCAATCAACTTAGGTGCCAATACATCACCAACCCCACCCATTGCTCTAACAGTAGAATATTCAGGTAAACTCTTAGCAAGTTCCTTCATTCGTGTTAGAATTGTATTGAGGGTATCATCAATTGCTCTCAACACAGATATAGCTTCTTGTACTAACATTTTTGTAGATGGAGTACTTGAAGATAACGTAGGAATACCATTAGATGCCAATTCATATATTTCTTCAGCTTTTGATTGGCTCTTTTGGTATTTCTTTTCTTTAGCCCACTCACAATAGGCCACCACAAAATCATCACGACTCATTCCGATAATCAGGTCATAATGCCAGAAGCGTTCTACAAAATCACTAAGTTTATCTTTATTATTCTTTTCATCCCAACTATTAAATTTAGTTTTTAAGCCTGGCATTGTGTAATCTAACATATGAGTTAATTCTTGAAGCGCTTTAATGTGTAGTTCCATATAGAATCTGTAACGTCTCCCAAGCAACTTAAGCTCAGCATATATAGCCTCATCTTTGTCATAGTTTTGAAGCTTATACCATTTTTCAATACCATAGTTTGCTATGACAATTGAGTCCAATTTGTCTGTTTTAGCGCCACGAATGCTGTTATCTTTAGCATATTTTCTCATGGCATATGGATTTATTACCGACACAAAATACCCACGCTCAAGAAAAAAAGTTAGCAATGGCAAATGGTATACACCTGTGGCTTCCATAACCAATCTTACTTCGCCATCCAGCTTCCTTAACATCTTCTCAAGTTCGCTGAGCTCACTTTCTGTATGCTGTACTTCAAACGGTTTTAATACAATTTCTCCGTATGGCTTCATAACGCATACAGTACTTTTACCTTTAGAAACATCAACACCTACGCTTATCATTCTAAACCTCCCTCTACATAAAATTTAGTAATTGTTCCAACCGCACTTATTACCATTCAGTTTAGTTGGTTACGCGGGTGTCGCTCCCTACCTGCCTAATCGAATGCTTATAATAAGGGGTTGGTTAACGGTTTTTATTGCGGATGATTAATCCAAAAAGCCCCACGTCAGACCAATTACTCCCCTTATTATAAAAAAATAAGTGCAGAAGTTAGAGTTAATTACTCTCTAACTACTACACTTTTATGGTACTAAAATCCCCCTTGACGATTTAGGGTTCGATGACTATATTTTAGTTAAGCGATTAACCTAAAACAAACCCAAAGAAACAAATGAAGAGAAATGTTTAACTCTCCAAAAGGAGTTAAACGCAAAACCACAAAAGGTATGGAGGGAACAAAGAATGAAAATGAAAAGATTAGTAGCTACTATGCTTTCAGTAGCAATGGTAGCAGGCACAGTGACAGGCTGTGGAGCCAACAGCGGAAGTAGCGAGGGTAGCGCTGCAACTTCTACAGCTCAGGAAGGAGAGACACAGGATGTCACACTTAAGATCTGGGTACCTGAGGAAGAGGTAGAGATTACAGATGCAATGGTAAAAAAGTTTGATGAGATTCACGATGAATTCAATATCACTTATGAGATTGCAGTAGTTGGTATTGACGAGGCGCCACAGGCACTTGATACAGATGCTGATACTGCAGCAGATATTTTCTATACACCATCAGGCGGTGTAGCTGATCTTGCAGGAAAAGGACTTCTTCTTCCTATCACAAAGGATTACGAGACAATCAAGGATGAGCTTCCAGAGAGTGCTTTAAATGCAGTTACAGTTGATGACATCACTTATGCAGTTCCATTTTCACCAAACACATTCTTTATGTATTACAACAAAGATCTTCTTACAGAAGAAGAGGTGAAGGATCTGGATACTATCATGGCTAAGGATTTAGGAGATGGAAAGTACAACTTCAGTACACACATCACTGATTCATGGTACTCAGAGATGTTCTTCCTTGGAAATGGATGTACATTATTCGGTGATGACGGTAAGGATGCAACAGATTGCACATTCAACAACGAGGCTGGTCTTGCAGCCGGACAGTACATTGTTGACCTTGTAGAGAATCCTAAGTACATCGAAGATTTAGATGGAGCAGGTGGTTCTGAATTCAAGGCAGGAAACCTTGGCGCTATCACATCGGGAGCTTGGTCAGCACCAGAATTTAGAGAGGCACTTGGAGACAAGCTTGGAGCAGTTGCACTTCCTACAGCTACAATCGGAGGCAACAAGGTTCAGCTTTCAAACTTCGTAGATTTCAAGACAATCACTGTTAAGTCAAATACACAGTATCCACTTGCAGCACAGCAGCTTGCAGTATTTATGGGAAATCCAGAAAACAGCCTTACAAGATATGAGAATCAGGGCGATATTCCAGTACTTGAGTCATTAGCTTCAAGCGAAGCAATCTCATCTGATTTCGTAGCTAAGGCACTTAACCAGCAGGCATCCTACGCGACAAATCAGCCAAGCATTCCAAAGATGGGTGATTACTGGGATCCTATGAAGGCTCTTGGAGAAGGAATATACTATGGCGATATCACATCAGCTAATCTTCAGGCTCAGCTTGATTCATTAGTTGATAGCATTACAGGAACTCTTACAGAATAGAAGAAGCGATTATGATTAAAGAATTATATACAAAGCTATCTTATGTTGTCTGGGGACTTTTAAATATTATTCACGGACAGATAGTTAAAGGTTTGATTTTTCTTTCATTAGAAATTTCATACATACTCTTCATGATTATTAGTGGGGCGAGAAATCTCGCCCAGCTAATAACTCTCGGTGATAAACTGCAGGGTATGAATTTCAATGAGGAAATTGGAATATACGAAATGACAGCTGGAGATAACTCCATGCTTATTCTCCTGTACGGAGTAATAACAATAGTCATTTCAATTGTAGCTTTATCAATTGGATTCTTTTCAGTTTCATCTGGAAAGGCTGCCAGAGATAGAGCAATGGCTGGCAAGCATAACAATAATTTTTTAGAGGATTTAAGAAGTCTTACAAATAATAACATTAGATTTCTATTACTCAGTGTTCCAGTGGTTGGTCTTATCGTATTTACGGTAATGCCACTTCTGTATATGATTTTGATGGCATTTACAAATTACGATCAGAATCATCAGCCACCAGGAAATCTTTTTGACTGGGTAGGAATAAAGAATTTTATAACATTGCTTTCAACAGGAGACAGACTGGCATCTACATTCTGGCCTGTTCTTGGCTGGACCCTTATCTGGGGATTTGCAGCTACATTCACCTGCTATTTTGGTGGAATGATTTTGGCAATGATTATTAATTCAAAGGGTATTAAATTTAAAAAGTTTTGGAGAACGATATTTGTTTTCACAATGGCAATACCAGGTTTTATTTCACTTAGAGTAGTAGCTACTATGCTAGGTGAAAAGGGAATATTCAATGTGCTTCTTCAGCAGTGGGGATTTACAAGTACATCACTTCCATTTTTATCAAATGCTACCTGGGCTAGATTCTCAGTAATCATTGTTAATTTCTGGATTGGTGTTCCGGTAACAATGCTGATGGTAAGCGGCATTTTAATGAATATTCCAGGGGAATTATATGAGGCAGCTAGAATCGATGGAGCAGGACCTGTGACCATGTTTAGGAAGATTACCTTCCCATATATGTGGTTTGTAACTACTCCATATCTGATTTCAAACCTGATTAGCAACTTTAATAATTTCAACACTATTTACTTCCTGACAGCAGGTGAACCACACACACTTGATTACTACAAGGGTGCAGGAAAGACAGACCTTTTAGTTACCTGGTTGTACAAGCTGACTAAGGATAGTAACGACTTTAATCTGGCGGCAACAATTGGAATTATTATCTTTGTTATTTCAGCGATTTTCACCCTGATTTCATTTTCAAGGTCGAATTCACTTAAGAATGAGGAGGGATTCAGCTGATGAAAAAGGCGGTTATTGGACTAAATATAAAATATTTCACAAGGGCAGTTTTGTTTGGTGTATTGCAGTTTATCTGTTTATTCTTGCCTTATGTGAATCTAAATGGAGATAAGTTTAGCTTTTTTAAGATAGCAGGACTGTTAGCTGACGCAGAGAAGGCAAGCAGACTCAATGTAGTGGTCTATGGAACTATCGTATTTACGATATTATCTTTTGCATTTGTTATTTTGAATTTAATCTCAAAATCAAAGGTGAAAGTACAGATATGGCAGTACATTCAGGCAGTTAACACAGTGGCAATCACAATCTTATTGTTTTCAACAAAAACAATAGTCGAAAAGGCTGGGCTGGCATCAGGATTTTTAAACAGAGACCTTGGAGCAGGCTATTTTGGTGGTTTGATTTTTGCCTTTTTGACATTAATCTTTGTTATGAAGGTGAATGAAACCAACACTGGCTACATTATCCTTACCATAATGGGAATAATCTGGATGTTTCCAATTCTCTGGATTTTACTTACAGCACTTCGTGCAGAGCAGGGATATTATGTTGGTTATTTCTTCCCTAAGGGACTTACACTTTCTAATTTCACTAAACTGTTTGCAAAAGACAGTGTAATACCATTTGGAAAATGGTGGTTAAACACATTCATAGTAGCTATCTGTGGATGTGTATTAAACACACTGATTATTCTTGCTACATCATTTACCTTGAGCCGTACAAGGTTCGCAGGAAGAAAAGCATTTATGAATGTGCTTATGATTATTGGTTTGTTCCCAGGATTTATGTCACTGATTGCAGTTTATAACATCCTTAAGGGAATAGGACTTAATCAGTCGCTTGTGGCACTTATCATCGTAAGTGCAGCTGGAGCAGCAATGGGATATCACGTTAGCAAAGGCTTTTTCGATACTATCCCAAGAGCTGTTGATGAAGCGGCAATAATTGATGGGGCATCACGCTTGCAGATTTTTACTCACATTACATTGCCTCTTTCAAAGTCAATTATCGTATATACGGCACTTGTAAATTTCCTTGCAGCTTGGTCAGATTATATTTTCCCAAGTATGCTGTTCGGAGATAAGCAGAGCTCATATACAGTTGCAGTAGGTTTATACTGGCTGACAGATTTCAGACGTATCGACAGATACTATACACAGTTCGCTGCGGGTGCAGTGATAGTAGCAATACCTATTGTAATTTTATTTATATGGTTGCAGAAATTCTACGTAGAAGGATTATCTGGATCAGTTAAGGGGTAATTCCTTGTAAGCTGCAAGCTCCTAAATCTCTCTAGCAGGACATCTAGTCAAGCAGAGAGATTTTAGGGCTTGTAGCTGTAACAAGGAATTTTGTTGCGCTTGGTTGCGCACTATATGACAAAATAATGCTATTGACCTTTTGGCGGCAAAGCCTTATATTTTTATGTATCGGGGGAAGGAAATCTCTAAAAATGCATAGCGCAACTAATTGCGCAGATGTCTTAGGCCGGCATCGATATTTTTATTTTTAGGGAGGTTTATTTAATGAGAAGAGTGGGACTATGGGCGAAGCGCGTTGCTTCGGCTGGATTGAGTCTTGCATTGCTTGCAGGTATGCCAGCAGCTAATATTGCTGCGCTTTCTGGAAGCGGATTGCACAATGTTCAGGCAGCATCTGCTGTCACAAGGTCATCGATTCACGATGGCACAATTTTACACGCATTTTGTTGGAATTTTAATACTATCAGGGAGAAGCTGCCAGAGATTGCAGCAGCAGGATACACAGCAGTTCAGACATCACCAATCAACGATTGTCTTTCTATTCATAATGGAATGGCTCTCTACGGAGAGACAGAAGACGAAGGTCGCTGGTACTATCACTATCAGCCAACAGACTGGAAGATTGGTAACTATCAGCTTGGCTCACGTGATGAGTTTAAGGCAATGTGCGAAGAGGCTGACAAGTATGGCATTGGTATCATCGTAGATATCGCTCCAAACCATACAACACCTTTATATGATCAGGTTTCTGAGGATTTAAAGGCAGCTGCAGGTGGAGAGGATGCCCTTTATCACATCGGTGCAAAGGTTGAAAATGGCGACGATGGTGGTATGCAGTACGACAAGCGTGTATCTGTAACTTACGATGCAATGGGTGGACTTCCAGATGTTGATACAGAAAATCCTGGATTCCAGAAGTACTTCTATGATTTCCTTGAGGATTGTATCGAATGTGGTGCAGACGGCTTCAGAATTGATACTGCAAAGCACATCGCACTTCCAGATGACGAGGTGGCAGAGGAGTACGCAGGCCAGGAGGACAGGAACAATTTCTATCCTAATATGAAGGCCGCTATCGACGCTTATGGTTCAAAGAATTATGCAGATCTTTTTGTATACGGTGAGGTTCTTGATGGAGATGCTTCTCGTGTGGCTGCATATCAGGATATGCTCGGTGGAACAGTTGCCAGCAACTATGGTGGAGCAATCAGAAATGCTGCATCTTCAGGTAACGTTTCTGTAAAGAAGCTTCAGAACTACAAGATTAGCGATGACACTTCTACAGGAAAGACATACACGGCAGATTCAAACAAGCTCGTTACATGGGTAGAGTCTCATGATAACTACATCAATGACAAGAGCTACAATGAGGTTGATGACAAGGAGGTTATCCTTGGCTGGGCAATTATCGCAGCCCGCGCTGATGGCACACCACTTTTCTTCAGCAGACCTGATGGAAGCTCAAAAGAAAATCCTTGGGGAACAAATCAGATTGGTGTAGCAGGTAGCGACATCTACAAGGCACCTGAGGTTGTAGCGGTTAACAAATTCAGAACCGCAATGGAGGGCGAGGCTGAGAATCTTCGCAATCCTGGTAATAACTCTTCAATTCTTATGATTGAAAGAGGAAGTAAAGGAGTTGTAATTGTAAATGCTAGTGAAAATGATTTTGCACTTGATTCGGAGACTAATCTTTCTTCTGGAACTTATGTAGATTCAGTTGAAGGCAGAGACGAATCACTCTACACAGTAGCAGATGGTCAGCTTACAGGAACCGTTCCTGCCAAGTCAGTTGTTGTATTGGACAAGCTGGCAGACGGTGACTATTCCACGCTGTTCTTTCATAACACCGACGGTTGGAGCAGTGTTAGCGCTGTTGTTGGCGATACTGTTTATAGCTGTGATAATCAGGGCTATAACTGGTGGAAGGTTACCATTCCAGCCAAGGAATTCAAAGTAAGATTTACAGGCGATGGCAATGAGTCAGCAGAGTTTTCAATTTCTGAGACTTCTGGAAAATACATGACAGCGAAGTCTGACAAGCTTTACAGCTCAAAGACTGAGGCAGAGGATGCTCTTGGAATATTTACAAAGACAGTATATTTCCTCAACACTGATGAGTGGAAATCCGTAAATGCGTATGCATGGAAGCATAGCAGTGAGCAGCTCTTTGGTGGTTGGCCAGGAAAGGCTTGCGACAGTGACGAAGGTTATTGGGTTCGTGCTACAGTAAAGATGCTTGGACAGGATGATTTTTCAATTATCTTTAATGGCGACGGTGGACAGACAGTAGATATTTCAATCGCGAAGGATGCAGAGGATGTCTACATCGTTCCAGAGGACAAGAATGGAAACGGTAACTTTGAGGTTACAAGATATACATCACGTCAGGCAGCAGAAGAGGCTACAGGCATCAGCGCTGATTCCATTACAGTTTATTATTACAATGCAGCAGGTTGGGACAACGTAGGTGTCTACACCTGGGGCGATATTGATTTAGGTGGCTGGCCAGGACAGCAATGCGAGTACGAGGGCGATGGCTGGTGGAAGAAGACAATCGCTGCATCTCCAAGCTCAAACCTCAACATCATTTTCAACAACTATGTTCAGGGAGATGATGGCAAGCGTCAGACAGAGGATATGAAGGTTGACAGCTTGAAGAAGGTATACTTCATCGGTGCTAAATACAAGTATGCTTCAAAGGCAGCTGCACTTGAGGCACTTGAAAACGATAATCTCAAGCTTGAGAAGAATCTCCATCCAGAGCTTGATCCTCCTAAGGAATTAACAGATAGACCAGTTGAAACAGAGACAGCACTCAAGACTGGAGAGGTAAAGATTTATTATTACAACACAGCTGACTGGGATGCAATCAACATGTATGCATGGACAGACGGCGCAAACAAAGAATACTTCGGCGGCTGGCCAGGAAAGGCTATGCAGCACATTGGTGGTGGCTGGTATTCAGTAAGTGTTTCTGAAGCAGCTCTTAGCCATGATGGACTTCACCTTATTGTTAATGATGGCGATGGCACACAGATTGATAATGTTGAATTGATTTCTGAAAGACCTGAGGCAGCAGTAGAGAAGGAACCACCAAGGGAAGCTGAGTCTGATGAACCATCAGAGCCAGAGTCACCTAAGTATCGTGTTATCGAAGAAGAAAAGCCACTTGGAGAAAATGAGACAAGAGTCTACATCAAGCTTGATCAGGAATATTACTTTGATGGAGCAAACCTCTATGCATGGACAGATGGCGAGAACCACGAGTATTTTGGTGGCTGGCCAGGAAAGCCAATGACTCATATTGGAAACAACTGGTATTCAGTAAATGTTCCAAATGAGATTATGTATTCTGAGAAGCAGGAAGAGTCTGAGAGGGATGAGAATTCAGTAGCTTCTGACGAAAAGGCAGAGGATTTTGTTGTTGAAGAGAATAGTGATGTCGAGCAGTCAGCAGATGCTGTAGTAGAGGCTGTGGCTGATGATGGCAGAACAGAGGATACAGAAGAGTCTACTATGGCTGATGAGGCAGCTGAGGAGCAGGCAGAAGAAGTCGACGAGGAAAATCTCTTGGATGAGATAGTAGATGCGATAACTTCATTCATCGATGTTTTGACATCTGCTTTTAACCCAATGCCACAGGTTAAGGCTGCAGAGCATCATACATTTATTGATGGACTTCACCTTATTACAAATAATGGCAATGGCGACCAGGATAATGATGTACAGGCATTGTTTACAGTGGTAAGACCAAGTGCTGAAGCTCTTGCACAGGGCGGAGAGGCTGTAGAGCCAACCCCTAATCCAGAACCTGCACCAGCTCCTGCTCCAGCCCCAGCACCTGCTCCTGCACCAGCCCAGGAGGCATCTGAGAAAACCCCAACACCAGAGCCAACTACAACAGTTGAGCCTACCCCAGTTCCAACTCAGACTCCTTCAAAAGCACCACAGCAGACTGTTTCAAATACAACATCATCTGCTGCACCTGCTACATCTCCAGCAGTTGTTGCAGAGACCAAGGCACCTGAGGCTGTAGTTGATGTTCAGGTAGCAAGCAATGACACAAAGACTGTTGCAAAGAAAGCTACTTCAAAGAAGGTTGCAAAGGCAAGCAATTCTGCCAGCGCAGAAGAGGCTCAGGACGAGACAGCAGAGGACGAATCTGAAGAGGTTGCTTCTGAGGAAGCAGTTCCGGAAGAGGCTCCAGTAGCTGAGGAACCAGCAGAAGAACCTGCTAAGGACGATTCAGTAGAGCAGTCTCAGACTGTTACAATCGAGGATGAGGAAACACCTCAGGCTATCGAAGAAAAAGGCGTTAACCCAGCAGTGGTGGTCGCAATCTTAGTCGCTGCCGCCGCAGCAATAGGCGCCACAAGTGTAGCTGTGTTCCGCAAGTATAAATAATGATTCATGTGGGAATTCGCATAGGCAATTTGCAAGAAGTTTTATTGCGATAATCAAATTAGGACTGCATCATATGATGCAGTCCTTTCTTTAGTACTATGTCCTATGGCTATGTCCTATGGCTATGTCCACTCTTATCAATTTTAAATGGAGAAATAAGGTTTTGAGGACATGCTTTGATAAAATATCTGTCATATCGGTGGATTTTATCAATAGACAAGTTTCAAACTAGCATACTATTGTATGACATTGATAAAAATCTTCATATTTCTCAAAAACTTATCAATTCAAAACGATACTATGCCACTTAGGGAGCAGGTAATTGATAAAATCAATGATTTCTAAGGGGACTTTATCAATACATAATGCAATAAAGCTGGATTGAGTAGTAGCTATTGATAAAATCAATGATTTCTAAGGGGACTTTATCAATACATAATGCAATAAAGCTGGATTGAGTAGTAGCTATTGATAAAATCAATGATTTCTGAGGAGACTTTATCAATACATAATGCAATAAAGCTGGATTGAGTAGTAGCTATTGATAAAATCAATGATTTCTAAGGAGACTTTATCAATACATAATGCAATAAAGCTGGATTGAGTAGTAGCTATTGATAAAATCAATGATTTCGCAGGAGACTTTATCAATACATAATGCAATAAAGCCAGATTGAGTAGTAGCTATTGATAAAATCAATGATTTCTGAGGAGACTTTATCAATACATAATGCAATAAAGCTGGATTGAGTAGTAGCTATTGATAAAATCAATGATTTCAAGGAGAAATTTATCAACGCCAAATACAAAAATGCATGATTGAGTGGTGGCAATTGATAAAACCAGTGCACTCCAAGAAGATTTTATCAATCCACAATGTAATAATGCCTAGTTGTGAAAGTAATTTCTATAGCCTCATCATAGACAATGCACTAACTGCGTCAGAATAAGAAAAAGGATTCTCCTTTGTCTCAAAAGTTGTTATAAGATTCTTGCCTGGTACGATTCCATTCGAATGATAAAGCTGCATCTTATTGAAGGCTTTTTTAGCGTAGGAGGAATCGTCCATTATTCCAAAGTGTTCCCAATATATTAGATTTCCTGTGATTGGATTGAGTAGAGTGAAATCAGGATAAAAAGTTCTTCCCTGAATTATTAATTCACATTCATATTTGTAAGGGATTCCTTTTTGGAAAAGCGCCATATCTATATAGGATTCAGATTTAGATCTTACTTTTTTCCCAGATGGGCATGGTATAGATAGTTGTTCAGGATAATGTGGGTTGCAATTGTAGCTTTCATTTATCCATTGCTCAATTGAAGAATTAGACTCGAAAGAGTTGGATGTCATCAGTTGACAATAGCCTGGATTTTTAAGAAAAGAATCTATTGCATTTTCTAATGGTTCAAGGAGCTCATTCTCATAATCTAGAGTGTGCAGTTTTTCAGTAAGATATTGCTTCTTTAGAAGAAGATATTTCTTCTGTGCAAGTTTTTGCGCCAAAGCTAAATTATTTTTACGGGATAGATATGCCAGTTGATTATTATGGTAATTATACCATTTATAAGAGCCGTTATTTGAGTAAACTCTAAGCTCGCCATCAGGGAGTTTCTTTAGTTCAGAATCAATTGATAATAATTCCTTTGTGATACTTTTATTTTGATAGATATATTTTTCTTTTATTTTTTTGTACCTCTTTATTAATTTATTTTCTGAATATGAAAATGGAATACTGCCCCAGAAACGGGAACAACCGGATAATTTTTAGAAAAAAGACTTATTTACTCTAGCATGTGAATCTGGAATTGTCAATGCAAAATTATCAAACGGAGAAATGGTGAGCTGGATTGATAAAATATAACGAGCAAAGGCGCGCCGTTTTGTAGTATTAGTTATATTTTTGTATAAGCAAGCTAACTATGGCTTTTAGTGTTTGGATAAATTATCAATAGGTAGCCTTTTAGCCGTTATATCTATGTTTTTTATTGATAATAATATTTATTAAAACGAGATTTTTATCAATGAAAATGGAAATAATAGGGATGGAGGGATATGTATTTATAAATTGCTCTCTTAAATAGAAATATTTATCAATGTGTCATCCATAATTCATCATAACTACGTTCGAGATTGATAAAAAATTCAGATTTTGAAATATTTTTATCAATCCAAAACGATAGTATGGGGCAGGCAAGCTATCTATTGATAAAAGCATTGAGTTTAGGCTTTATTTTATCATTGCCAAAAGAAAATATATAGGCTGGGGGTGAGTATTATTGATAAACCAGCATCTAGCCTAAATACGCCTTCAGGGCAGCAAGCTGGGATATCGCGGCTGCGCGCCCTAATTCGTATACACGTTGCAGTTCTTCAGGCTTCTTTTCAGTGGCTCCAATTTTAAGCGGAGCAGCAGGGCGGATGACGAATACCTTTCCGGCTGCTTCCTGGGCGCGAATGTATGCCTTTTCCTCGTTATACATTTCATGGCGCTTTGCCATGGTTTCAATCATCTTTGGATAATTTCTGAGTACCATCTTGATGAGCCACATATACTTCTGTGGTTGCTTTACGTAATCAATTGGCTGAGTCTCAATCACAAGAATCCTGTCACAATTCTGGCTCTCCATAAATTTTAGTGGAATGGAATCAGACATGCCTCCATCAAGATAAGCTCGACCATTTATTTTAACAGGGCGGGAGACAACAGGCATGGATGCAGAAGCACGAATCCATTTGATATCAACTCCCTCAGGGGTACTGTCAGGATTATCACATTTATGATATACCGCATTTCCGGATTGAAGGTCTGTGGCAACGCAATAGAAATCCATTGGATTGTTATAAAAGGTTTCAGTGTCCCAAACATCCAGCTCATATGGCAAGGTGCCGTAGCAAAATGGAACATTGTATAAATCGCCTGTTTCAATCAGGGATTTGAAGCTGGCATATCGCTTGTCGTTGCAATAGACCTTATTGTAGCGGAGAGGTCTTCCTATTTGCTTTGATTTGAAATTCAAACCAAAGGTTGCCCCCGCTGAAACGCCAACGGCAATATCGAATTCAATGCCATTTTCTAGCATAACATCTATAACACCGCAGGTGAACATGCCGCGCATAGCACCACCTTCCATAACAAGTCCCTTTTTCATAAGCATTCTCCTTTTAGCAAGCAACAGGTGTGTAAGCTATTGTGGGCTTTTCCATTTATCTGCCCACAAATAATAACAAATAATTATTAGCACTATACCATTTATGGACAAATATTTCAATAGTGTTACATATTTGTTACGGAATATGGTTTGTATTAATCACTGTGAAATGATAGTATTTTCAAAGATTAAAACCTAATTTTGGAGAGCGAAAGCTATGGGAAATAATATGGAAAAAGAAATTAAAGCCGTCCTTTTTGATATGGACGGAACACTTACAGATACAGAAAAGCTATATCAGACCGCATGGCCACAGACACTGGAGCATTTTGGTTATGAGATGTCGGAAGAGAAGCCTTTGATTCTTCGATCACTTGGAAGGCCATTTGCGGTACAGCAATTTAAGGAATGGTATGGCGAGGATTTTGATTATTGGAAAGTGAGAAATTATCGCAAGCAGCTTGTGGAAGAAATGCTTGCAGAAAATGGAATTCCACTTAAGCCTGGAGCAAAGGAGATTCTCCAGTGGCTTAGGGAACAGAGGATTTTCACAGCCCTTGTCACAGCAAACGATAAGGACAGGGCGGAGCGCTATACTAAGCGAGTTGGACTGTATGAATATTTTGATGCAATCATTTGCGCCGACATGGTAGAATTTGGCAAGCCAGCGCCAGATATTTACGCCTATGCTTGCAGGGAGCTGAACCTTCCACCTGAGCAGACAATTGCAGTGGAGGATTCGCCAAACGGTTGCAGGAGTGCACACGGAGCAGGCTGTAATGTGGTGATGATTCCAGACCTTACTGAGCCTGACGAAGAACTGAGCAAAATCCTTTACAAGAGACTTGACACACTTATGGATTTAAAAAATCTTTTCAAGTAAACATATGAACTATTTCTCCAATGCAAGCATAACCTTTCCATGAAAATAATTACCCTCAATTGTGGTTTGGAATATGCCATCATTGCGGGAAACAACATCCTTGATTATTTTTAAACCAAGACCGTGATTTTCTTTGTCGGTCTTGGTTGTTTTTAATTCTGGGTTATTACTTAATAGCTCGGAATTAATTTTGTTAGAAACTTCAAGTGTAAGGTAGCTTTTAATGCATTTGATGGTGATATGGATATCTGGATTATCCACCTGGCTACACGCTTCAAAAGCGTTGTTAAATAGGTTTAGGAAAATGGTGCAGAATTCATCATCATTAATTGGAAGTTCAGCAGGCAAGAGAATTTCAGAGTAAACCTTTATCCCATGTCGTTGAGCCTCGGCTATTTTTCGATTCAGGATGTAGTCAATCATTGTGTTTCCAGTGGAGATGGCTGATAGCTGTGATAGCTTTTCTCCAATTGTGTTATCTAAATAGTCCTGAAGCTTGTCTACTTTCCCCTCATTCAAAAGAGTTTGAATATATAGGTAATTATTCTTTAATTCATGTCTTTCCTTCTTTATGCGTTCCTCCAATTCAAGAGAATAACGGTATCTGAAAACCTGAGCCCTGGTGTCTGTTAATGCCAGGTCCAGACGGCGCTGTTCCTCGGATGCTTTCAAAAAGGTGGAGAAGAAATCATAAAACATTGGAATAATTGGCAAAATTATTAGTGCCAAAATTGCATCCTGATAGCGCTTGAACCATGGAATATCAAAAAGCCCTGACCAGTAAAAAACAAGCAGACTAATTGGCAGATATAATACAAAGAAAAATCTGGGCTTTATGAAGGAAGCATCCACGTGAATGGCAGAGTACTTGAATAGTTTGCCAAGAAGCACCAAAAAGATAAACAGTAGTAGACCAGAAATAATGTCTATCATGGCATAGGTGGTTGGGTTCATGGTATTTTCCATTGAGTATAAAGGCGAGCAAATCATTTTACTTAATTCAATAAATGCGATGAAAAATGATATATAAATTGTCTTTAAAAAGAAAATGCCGTCCAAACATAGATGAGCAAAGAAAAGTGATATTGGAAGTGCGATAAAGTAGAAATACCAATAAGGGCGGTTATAGTGAATTTGTGGAATGAAATAAGGGGCATATTTAAAAATTAGAAATGTGCCCATGCTAAGTCCGAAGAAAGAAATATTGTTAAATCCTTTGCGGTATTTTGGAAAAACCTGATGAAGAATGTATAGCAGTAGCGCAAAGTGAATAACACCTTCCAGTTCTGTAGTGCGGTATAGCTGATAAATCATAATAATCCTTTCCTGAAAATAATAAGCAAAATCTACATAGAGTAGGTAATAAACTGTTGCTTAAGCTCTTCACTTGAACCTCTGCTGATTGGCAATTCTTCCCCGTTTGTAAGAATCACAGAATTCTTGGTTATTTTGGAAATGAAATCCATGTTAACAATATAGCTGCGATGAATTTTTATGAAATGTAAATCCTTCAGTGCATTTTCCAAATCCATGAATTTGAACTTGATAATTTCATCTCTGCCGGTGGTGACGATTCGGCATTCCTTTCGTTGAGCCTCTGCGTAGATGATTGTTCTGGCATCGAAGGAAATGATATCTCCGTTGGTCTCTGTGAATTTGATTGTTTTGGGTTTTCTTTTTTGTAGTTCGGAAATCACGGAGGTAACAAGATGGTCTGTCAGTTCCCTTAATTCGCTTTTACGAATAAATCTGAATGGTTGAACTTCGAAGGTTTGGAATACAAGCTCTTCTTTGTTTGAAATGAAAACTACAAGGGCATCAGGGGAAATCTTTCGGATTTCTTTACATAGTGAAATACCATCCAAACCGGGCATCTCAATATCTAAAAAAAGAATATCATAATGGAAATGCTGCTCAAGCATAGCGAGAAAATCCTCACTGTTGGTAAAGAAATCAAAGGCTACCTGAACATTGTGATTGTTGAAGGAATCAGCAAGCATAGCCTTTGTCGAATCTAATATTTCCTTTTCATCATCCACGATTACTGCCTGATACATCATAACCTCCTCAAAGAAAATCTAACCAGAGTATAGCACATTTCGTTCTCTATTTTTGCATTTCGTACCGACAATGAGAAATCCACATTTTTTGTGATAGATTGGACTCAACAAATAAACCTGATAAGGTTAAGGAGGATGAAGAGATGAGCGTGAAGAAATTCACAAGAATTTGGACAGTTGTTATTGCTATCGTTGCACTTCTTGCAATTATAGTTAGCATTGTCCTTACAGGTCCACTTTACACAGTAATGAATATGTACTTTGGTAAGGGTGACGCAGTTATTAAACAGAATGAGTTTGCAAGCTCATTGGACGGAGATTATTACAAGGCAGAGCATGCTGATGCTGACAGCCTGCTTACAGCAAGTCAGCAGAAGGCTGAGGAGGTTGAGCAGGAGGGTATTGTTCTTCTCAAGAATGATAACCAGGCACTTCCACTTGCTACAGATGAAAACGAGGTTTCACTATTCGGTAGAACATCTGTAGATCCTATTTACACAGGTGCAGGAAGTGCTGCTACAGAAAGCTCACCAGTAGATTACAAGACAGCATTTGAGGCAAATGGCTTCAAGGTTAATAATGATTTATTTGATTTCTATGCAAAGCATCCTATTTCAACTGAGGTTGTAAAGGAAAAGATGATGACAGGCATGGGCGAGATGGACGTTGAGTATACAGGCCGTGGCTTCGTTTCATCAATGGGTACAGCAAAGTTTATGGGCGACATCATCGCAGAGGTTCCACTTGCAGATTATCCAGAAAGTCTTAAGGACAGCTTTACAACATACGGCGATGCAGCAATCGTATTTATCGGCCGTGTTGGTGGTGAGGGTTGTGATCTTCCTACAGATATGTCTGAGTTTGCTACAACAGACGCAGATAAGGACAAGAGCTATCTTGAGCTTGATAGCAGAGAGCAGGATATGCTTGCATACGTAAAGGCTCAGAAGGATGCAGGAGCATTCGGCAAGATTGTTGTAGTTCTTAATACAGCAAATGCAATGGAGCTTGGTTTCTTAAATGAGGAGCAGTATGGTATTGATGCTGCTATCTGGGTTGGATGTATCGGTGATCAGGGTGCCAATGCAGTAGCAAAGGTATTAAATGGTACTGTTAATCCATCAGGTCGTACAGTTGACACTTTTGTCAGCGACCTAACAGCAGACCCTACTTATGTAAATTTTGATGATACATTCTACTCAAACGTGGATGGTTCAATTGGTGGATATGAGTCTGGTCGCTTTAATGAGTATGAAGAAGGTATTTACGTTGGTTACAGATATTACGAAACAGCTGCAGCGGAGGCTATGGATGGCAACTATGCAGGTTTCGATTATGACAAGGCTGTAGTTTATCCATTTGGATATGGCTTGTCTTATACAACATTCGATAAGAAATATGTTGCTGCAAATTACAATGATGGCACATATACTTTCGAAGTAAAGGTTACTAACACAGGCGATGTAGCAGGTAAGGATGTAGTTGAAATCTATGCAGAAAGCCCATACATCAAGGGTGGCATTGAAAAGAGCAAGGTTGTTCTTGCTGGTTTTGCAAAAACAGGTGTTATCGAGGCAGGTCAGTCTCAGACAGTTACTATCACAGTTGCTGAGGATGATTTAGCATCATACGATTACAAGAATAATAAGGCATATGTCCTTGATGCAGGTACATACGGTTTCTACTTAAGCGAAAATGCTCACAGCTGGGCAAGCATCGACACAGCTGATTCTACAAAGTATTATTCACGCGACGCTGAGGAAAAGGTATTCTCAGGGGACAACAAGCGCGAAAGTGATTTGATTACAGCTACAAACCAGTTTGATGATGTTTCAGCTGAGTTTGTTGATACTGCTACAGATGGCAAGCCACTTAACTTCAGCAGAGCTGATTTTGCAGGTACTTATCCAACAGCTCCTACTGAAAAGGATGCCGAGGCAGAGGATTACATCAAGACTGCCCACGAGACAGTTTACGACGAGAATACAAATGCATTAACAGGTAATGTTGAAGGCAGTTTAGTATACGCTGACAAGATGCCTACAACAAAGGCAGATAATGGAATTCAGCTTATTAACTTAAGAGGTCTTTCATATGACGATGAGCAGTGGGAGCTTTTACTTGATGAGCTCGATATGTCTGAGGTTGCAAACATGCTTGCTAATGCAGGTTACAACACAGCAGAGCTTTTAAATATCGGCAAGCCAGCTACTCTTGATTATGATGGCCCTATGGGATGGTCAACTTGGGTATCAGCTTCTGGTAAGGATGCAATCTGCATTGGATTCCCAGCAGAGGAAGTGCTTGCAGCTACTTGGAATGTAGACCTTGCAAATGAGATGGGTCAGATTGTTGGTGAGCAGGGATTATTTAATGGTTTCAACGGTTGGTATGCACCAGCTATGAATACACATCGTAATGCTTTTGCAGGACGTAACTACGAATACTATTCAGAGGATGGACTTCTTGCAGGTAAGATTGCAGCTTCAGAGGTTAGTGGAGTTATGAAGTATGGTTCATATTGCTACCTCAAGCATTTCGCACTTAATGACAAGGAAGACGGACGAAATGGTATTGCTACATGGGCTAATGAGCAGGCAATCCGTGAAATTTACCTTAGACCTTTCGAGATTACAGTTAAGGAAGCTAAGGCTGATGTAAATTACTATGACGAAAATGGTGAGCTTCAGACTTCTACAATTGGTGCTGCTACAGCCATCATGAGTTCATACAACAGAATTGGTTGCACATGGTCAGGCGCAAGATATGGTCTCATGACTACTATCCTTCGCGACGAGTGGGGCTTTAACGGAGCAGTTGAGTCAGATTACTTTGGTGGTTCAGCTTACATGGATCCTGATTCAGGTGTAAGAGCTGGAAATGACCTTATGCTTAACACATTCGCTGATGGAAGTGTTACAGATCAGACTTCAGCTACAGGTGTAGCTGCAATGAGAAAGGCTGCTCATAATACTTTATACATGGTTGCAAATTCTAATGCTATGCAGGGCATCGTTCCTGGTTCAACAGTAAGCTACAAGCTTGCTACATGGCAGAAGTGCATAATACTTGGTGATGTTATTGCTGCAGTTATCGTTATCATTGGAATTACAATGATTATCAGAAAGAAAAAAGCAGCTTAACATAAAAGCTTTTATGGAGTTATAGAGGCTGCTCCATAATAGAAAACAATTCTCTTCTTTATAGTGGCCACTGGATTTTTGATTGATGAATCCAGTGGTCTTTTTTATTGAAAAGCGTTATTTCTTTGTGTAAAATCAACTTATTGGGATATTTGTGAATTAAAGTGTTAAAGCGGAAAAGTGCACTTGATTCGCAAGGAAGAATATTGTTATGGAGGCATTATGATTAGCGACATTTTAGGATCAAAAAAGTCCTGTTTCGAAACAGGGGTTCAGTCTGTCCTCAGGGGGCAGGAAAACAGACTTCGCCTCGCAGTTCTTCATCAGGGAATACTGACAACAAATCAGCGCTCTGAGGAGAATGGCGTGTGCGCTATCGTTTACAAAAATGGGGTTAAAGGTTTTTCTTCAATGGCAGAGTTCAGTGAAGAGGCTGCAGAGAAGGTTATCAAGGCAGCCACTGAAAATGCTAACTATCTTAGGAAGTATGCCAGCAGTGAAAAGGTGGCACTTCCTCCTATTAATTCTCAGTTAATCAATTCTAAGAGATTCATTATTGATTTTGAGCAAAAGAGAATAATTGATTTATTAAAGCAGGTGGATGACTATGTTGTGGCACACTGTCCAAAGATTACATCAAGAACAGTGAACTACCGCGAGGACACAATGGAAAAGTACATCTATACTTCTGATGCCTGTGATGGTCATGTGGCATATCCAAGATGCAGAATTGCAGTATGTTTGAAGATGCCAGCAAAGGATGGAAGCACTGTGGAGCTATTTGAACTTGTGGGAGGCTTTGGAAATATTGAGGACCATTTCAAGTCCTTGGACAAGGTTTATGAAAAGGTCGATCATATTTACAAGGCTCTTTGCGACAAGGCTGAGGGCGTTTATGCTGAGGCTGGCTACAAGACTGTTATTCTTGACCCAAGAGTGGCAGGAATGATTGCTCACGAGGCCATTGGCCACACTGTTGAGGCTGATCTTGTTATGGGCGGTTCTGTGGCTGGTCCAAACCTTGGAAAGAAGGTTGCATCTGACAAAATCAGCATTGTAGATTACGCATATACGTATCAGGATGGACAGACACCACTTCCAGTTTATATTGATGATGAGGGTGTTCCGGCAGAGGATGCAGTGCTTGTTGACAAGGGCGTTTTGACTGGTTTTATGCACAATAGAGAGACTGCCCTTAAGTACGGTGTAAAGCCACAGGGAAATGCAAGGGGCTACGCATTTTCGGATGAACCTCTTATTAGAATGAGAAACACCACTGTCCTTCCAGGTCAGGATAAGCTGGAGGATATGATTGCTTCAGTTGAGGATGGTTATTATCTGATTGATACTGGAAACGGTCAGGCAGATCTCACTGGTGAGTTTATGTTTGGAATAACTGCTGGCTACGAAATTAAGAAGGGTAAGCTTGGAAGAGCGATTCTTGATACTACAGTTTCAGGCATTGCTTTCGATATGCTTAATACAGTTGACATGGTTTCTGATGAAGTTAGCTGGTCTCCATTTGGAACCTGCGGCAAGAAGCAGCCAATGGCTGTTTCTATGGGCGGTCCGGCAATCAAGTGCAAAATCAACATAGGAGGACGCTAACATGGCAGATATGAATAATATGGAAAAGCTCTTTGAGACCAGTGATTTTATAAAGGATTATTTTGAAAAGCAGGGGGATGTTACTGCACAGTACTCGGTTTCAGAAACAGTTACACGTGAGATTTCTTATATCGATGACGAGTTTTCTCTTTTTAGAACTTTGTTTGACAGCAATGTTGGTGTAGGAATTATCGTTGATAAAAAGCCTGGCAAAACAAGCACTAATTCTTTGAACAAGGAAACAATTAAGGAGACACTGGATAATTTACTTGAGACTACAAAATCAGGTATGGCGGACGATTGCTTTGGTCTTGCTCCAGAGATTGAGGGCGGCGAATTCACTATGGGCGTCCTTGAACCAGATATTGATAAGCTGATGGAACGCGCAAAGGAGCTTATTGAAGCAATCAAAAATGAATATCCAAAGATTCTTCTTTCACAGGTAATTCTTGAGCATATAAGAACAGATGCAGTTTACAGAAATTCCAATGGCACAGAGGATGTCACCCACAAGGGTAGCTATGGCGTTAGCCTTGAATTTGCTGGCAAAGAAGGGGACGCAGTATCAGGTATCTCTGGTTCTTACATAAAAATTGATAATTTGGATACTCCATTTATCGAGCTAGGCAGAATCAGACGAGATCTTGAAGAGGCTGAGATGTCAGCAAAGCCAACTCCAGTGGAGGGCAAGTTCGTAGGAAAGATTATTTTCACACCGGAGTGCTTTATGAGTGCATTGAGAACATTTAGGGAAAATGCGCTTAGTGATGGCGTACTCATTGATAAATCAAGTCCTTGGGCTGATAAGATGGGCAGCAAGGTTGCATCAGATTTATTTACATTCTCTTTGAAGCCATGGGATTCTAGAATTATCGAACACGAGGTTCACACCGTTGATGGATTCAGAAGTGAGGATTTCACTGTTATTGAAAATGGTGTGCTCAAAAATTTTTGCACAACACTTTATGGTGCTAACAAAACAAACGGAAAGGTTGCACCAAACTCAAGCAGTGCATACGTAGTTGAGCCTGGTGATACAGCTTTAGAAGATATGATAAAAGGTATCGAAAAGGGACTAATTGTTGGCTTCATTTCCTGCGGCGCACCAGGAGTAAACGGCGAGTTGGCCGGCGTTGCAAAAAATGCATTTTACATCGAAAATGGTGAGATTAAGCATGCTGTTACCGAAACAATGATTAGCTTTAATCTTATTACTGTTTTACACAATATTATCGCTATTTCAAAGGAAACTCTTTGTAGTGGTGACTGGGTAATTCCATATATTATGGCAGATGACATTACTATTTCGGGAAAGTAGTGTATAATCATCTGTGACACCAAGGTGAACTGAGGCTTACTTGGCTGCAGGTTCACCTTTTTGTTTGATTGATATTATGGAGGATTAAATATGGCAGAGGCAATTGTCACATTAAAAAAGGGAGAGGGTCGTACAATCAAAGCTGGCGGAGCCTGGATTTTTGATAACGAAATTGATAGTGTAATGGGCTCTTTTGAAAATGGGGACATTGTAATTGTTCATGATTTTGATGGATATATGATGGGCCGAGGCTTCATTAATACAAATTCAAAGATTAGAATTCGTATGATGACTCGTAAGAAGGATCAGCTTATTGATGATGATTTTCTTCGCATGAGAGTGAAGGCAGCGTGGGAATATCGTAAATCCGTATTGCTTCCTGTAGATATGAACTGCTGTCGAGTTATATTTGGAGAGGCTGATTTTATACCAGGACTTGTTATTGATAAGTATGACGATGTGCTTGTGGTTGAATCACTTGCACTGGGTATCGACAAGCTAAAGCTTAAGATTGTGGATATGTTAAAGGAAATCATGGAGGCTGATGGATATCACATCCGTGGTGTTTACGAGAGAAGTGATGCTAAGGTTCGCGTTAAGGAAGGACTTGCTCCTTATAAGGGCTTTATTGGCGCAGAGTTTGATACAAATGTAGAGATAGTAGAGAACGGTGTTCACTATATGGTGGATGTTGTTAACGGTCAGAAGACTGGCTTCTTCCTTGACCAGAAGTACAATCGTCTTTCTATTCAGCGCCTTTGCAAGGATAAACGAGTTCTTGATTGCTTCACTCATATGGGTACATTTGCTCTTAATGCTGGACTCGGCGGAGCAGCTGAGGTTACAGGACTTGATATTTCTGATTTTGCAGTGGCGCAGGCTACCGCAAATGCGAAGTTAAACGGTCTTGATTCTACAGTAAAATTCCGTCAGGCTAACGTACTTGATGAGCTTCCAAAGCTTGCTGAGGCAGGAGAGAAGTTTGATGTAGTTATCCTTGACCCACCTGCTTTTACAAAGTCACGTGAGGCTACAAAGAATGCTATAAAGGGCTACCGCGAGATTAATATGAAGGGCTTGAAGCTTGTGAAGGATGGAGGCTATCTTGCCACATGCTCATGCTCACACTTCATGACTCAGGATTTATTTATAAAGGTTATTGGCCAGGCCGCTCAGGCTGCCCACAAGCGCTTACGTCAGGTAGAGTTTAGAACACAGGCTCCAGATCACCCAATTCTTTGGGCTGCAGACGAGAGCTATTATCTGAAGTTTTTAACTTTCCAGGTTTGTGACGAGAAATAAGGACAGAATTTTAAGGAGAATACAAGTGAAGAAATCTATAGTAATCCTTTTGTGCGCTGCACTTGCAGTTGGAAGCTGCGGCTGTAAAAAAGATGATATTACAACTGCAATCACTGATGTTAAGGAGAGTGTGGAAGAGACAGTTACTGAAGCTATAAGCTCTTCTGACGAGCAGTATTATTTAACCTACGACAATAATATCGGATATACGGTAGACACTGATGGCAAGGAAATTAGCAAGTACACCTTTGAAGATTTTAAGGATGTATTCGAGGAAATCGGTGTGGACTATGAGTATGGCGTTTCCATAGATGGAATGTATGATGGAATAATCTATTTCCATTACTCTAATTATTCTGGAGAGAAATCTACGCTTAATTACTATGCGATTGATGCAGCTTCAAAGAAATGGGTTATCTATTTTTCCGCTGCTGACATCTGGTCTCCTATGGCTTTTGATTACTACAAGGGAAAGGTCTATGTGGACATCCGTACATACGAAGATATTGCCAGTCAGGAGGAGCATGTCTTCAGTGTTGAGCCTGAAACATTGACTTTCACCGAGGAGGCTTCAGATATAAATGATATTTTGCAGGCACATAAGGGAAAGCTCATAGAGCCTGCAAAGTACTATCAGTGCTTAAAGCGTACCTATGATGAGGCTGGCTATCTTGTAGTGCAGGAAAGGTACGAAGAGGGGGAATACACGAAGTATAGTTTTAGCAAGCTTACCCATGAGGGTGAAACTCCTTTTGAAGATTTCCAAAAGGGTGATAATTATCTTTTGGGCTACAGCAAGAATTATCTTTACCTGAACGAATATGATAGTGATGGATTGCTAATGATTTGCTACAGTCTCGAGGATGGAAGTACTCATATAATCAATGGTGAGAACTACTCGGATGGGTACTTGGATTACGAGGATGGCATTGTTTATTATCAGATGACCACTGAAAAGCAGTATGGTGTAAATGAATACACTGTGTATCGATACGATTGTCGCAAAGACCAGAACGATAAGCTTTATGCCACATCAAAAATCCCAGGCACAGGTAATGACAGATTTGGTGTCGATGGATTCAGGCTATTTGATGGTCAAATTTATGCGCTGCAATTCTTTGGTAACGAAGAGAAGTGGGCTAGATTTAATGAGTACAGTGGGACTTTTGAGGATTTAGGCTTAACTGTGCAGGAATATTCTTCACTTAATTATGGAACAATAAACTATTACTCATATACTGAAAAGTGCTCAGCTTGCGGTGTGACAGTTTCAAAAAACTATGGTGAGAACTTTGTCTTAGATGCAAAATATTCTGCACATGCGGATGAAATCAATAAGCAGCTTGAATATGCAGATGCTAAAAATGGTGAGGTTGTTACAGATGCTTATGCAGATGATTGTGAGTGGCATAAGGACTACGAAGAGCAGGGCTGCGAAACAAATGAGACTACAGTTTCTGATATATCAATAATTAATGACAGATTCCTCGAGGTTCGTATGGCTGGTTATTGGTATGGCGGTGGTGCTCACGGAATGCCAGATCGTGAAGAAAAAATATTCGATTTAACCACTGGTGAGGAGCTTGGTATTTCCGACTTCTATAGCGGAACAGAGGAGGAGTTCAAGACCTTTGTTGCAGGTAAGGTAAAGGAAGATTACCAGAAGAGCTCAGATAAATACTTTGCAGAGAATGCAGATGATGCATACTCAAGTGCATACGAATCAGTACATATTGATTCTGGAAATATTATTTGGTACGAGGACCATGCGGTTTATTATTTTTATCCATATGACTTAGGCAGCTATGCAGCAGGATTTATTGAGGTAGAATTACCATACAGCGAATTCCTTGGCACAAATCAGCTTAAAAGAATTACAGAATAAGAGACTTGAAAAATGACTATAATACTTGATCATATTACAAAATCCTATGATGGTCGCAAGGTGATTGATGACCTGAATGTAGAAATTGAAGATGGCAGATGCTATGCATTTGTAGGACCTGAGGGCGCAGGCAAGACCACAGCGCTAAAGATTTTTATGGGTCTGGAGCAGCCTGATTCCGGGCATGTGGCACGAATGGGAGATTACAAATATCCTACGTTGCACAGTGCCTATGTTTCTCAGGCTGGACAGCTGAATTTGAGAAAGAATGCAATATGGAACGTTAAAAAGGCCCACAGATGGGCAAGCAAGGGAAGAGCAATCGAGGAATTGAAGAGATTCCTGCTAGAGGAACGAATGGACATCCCCGTTTCAGAGCTTACAGATGTTGAGCGCCGTTTGGTGGAAATCGTAAGAGCTTTTTTCGTGCCAGCTGACTTCATTGTTTTGGACGAGCCATTCCTTGGTATGGATGATGCACTTCGTGAGAAGGTGCTGGGGCACATTATGACAATTCAGGGCTCACGACCACTTTTGATTGCTTCAAGAAGCGAAGAAGGATTGGAGTTTGCCAGAAAGATTAGGATGTAATATCAGTTGGAACAGTCACAGAATAAACAGCCTGGTTGTATTCGATTCCGTTGGCAAGAGTCCAAAGTGCGTAGCCAGAAGGAACATTTCCTACTACAGGTCTGTCTAAAATTTTTCCGTAATTAAACATTGATCTATTGATAACTGCACTCCAGAAATTGCAATTTTCTGAAGGATGAGAGATGTTCCCAATTTTCTCCAATATACTTTTGTAAAAGGCCTTTGATGCGCAAATGGTTTCGCAGGACTGGGATTATTTTTTTATTTTTATGTACATCTGAAGAGTTAAAACTGCTATGATAAATAATCGGTGATGTTCTGCTAGAACAATTAAAAAGACTAACTATTAAAGATTGTCAATAAAAAATGATTTGAAACAGAAATGTTTTAAATAAAGCGACGATGGCTTTTCATCGTAATCAGTACCTTGAAAACTGCATGACAAATAGAGCATCATCTGAGATGCTCATTAAAAAAGATTTGTATGGAATTAGTTAAACGGCTTTGTTGTATGACTGACGAGTTTTCTCAAGCTGATATATCAGTCGCACGAGCTTCTTCGTGGCATGAGATACGGCAACATAATAATGCTTTCCTTCAGCACGCTTTCTGGCAAGGTAAGCATTGAACGTCGGATCCCAATGGCAGACAAAGATAGTGGCGTTAAACAGAGCATATCGTAGATATCTGGAGCCTCGCTTTTCCATTCGAGGATGGCAGTTATCTAATTGCCCGGATTGATATGTCGATGGTGATAAACCAGCATATGCCAGAATTTTATCTGCAGAATCAAATCTGTCAAAATCACCAATCTCTGCTATGATCATAGCTCCCATACGATAGCTTATTCCAGGAATGCTAAGAATTGGAGAATTGATGGTATTCATGATAGCTTTAATTTCTTCTTCGATTTCATTAATCTCGGAATCAAGCTCACGTATCAGTTTGATGGTGTGCTTTAATTCAAGGGATTTAGCTGGCATAGTTGAACCGATAGAGGCCCTTGCTGCTTCTCGAAATGTTATGGCAACATCCTTGTCGTAATGGCCGTTAGAAGCTTCTGCCAGTAGATTTGAAAGTCTTGTGAGATGAGCGCTTGCTACTTGCTTGGCACCTGGAAATTCGTATAGCAATGAATAAACAGAATTCATATGCAGAGTAGGAACAAGCTTTTCTAATTCAGGAAAAAGAATACAGACCAGACGAGATATGGAAGTTTTAAGCTTTGCCCGTTCTTTTACTTTATCAAAGCGATAGCGGGTTAGTGACTTGAGTTCTTCGTTGTGGTACGATGTGTCAGAGTAGGACTTTAAGTTCACATCTGACATAAGCATAGAAGCAATCGTACTGGCATCTACTTTATCCGTTTTCGTCTGTCTAAGGCTTAGACTTTTTCTGTACAGATTGGTATGTAACGGATTGATAACGAAGGTGGGCAAACCTTTATCAAAGAGATATCCAAGAAGATTGTAACTATAGTGTCCGGTGGCTTCTAGTCCTACTTTTACTTTTGATACATCTTCCATTACGGATTCTATTCTCTGATAAAGATCATTGAACCCATCAAGATTGTTTTTGATGGTGAATGTTTTGAAAACAACTTCCCCAACAGTGTTTTTGATAATGCAATCGTGTTTGTCTTTAGCGACATCAATTCCTACATAGATCATATAGGACCTCCCTAATAATAGTATTGATACTGTTTCAAATCCACAGGGCTCCTTGCAATCGTAACCTACTTCTTGATAAACCGTCATGCGGTAACTAACTGATTAACAAATAAACAAAGAGACTGTGGTTGGAGCCTTTCGAAAACCGTCTATGCGGTAGGAGAATGAAACCAATCCACAGTATCTTAAACAGCATAGTCGAACCTATAGAAAAGGTAAAGAATGACTATGACTAATACTAATAGTAGGAGAATGATGACTATGACTTATATGGATTACGTGCGACATTATTTCCAAATGCCACAGTTTTTGATTTTTTTGTTACTTGCAATAGTATTAATGCTTGTTGTATTTTTGGTCTTTTACGTATATGCGAAGAAGACAAACAAGACAGGCTCAAAGTTGGAGCATGAGTTTTACTATTTGTCTGAGAGGTTCTATGAGCTGATTTTTTCAGGCGGAACCATCATTGGATTCATGGCTGCCTATTATTTGATAAATCGCTTTGTTACAGGTGGAAGCTTCAAGGTTTTTTGGGACAGTTACAAGGATTATATATTGCTGGTGTTTATGATAATTTCCATTCTGATAAATTCATTCCTTGATCATGTGGTACTCAGAACGGAGCATTTGGATGATGAGGCTATGGCATCTATCCGTCTGACTGGAATGCTTTATATGATAATCATCTTTGCTTATATCAAGTTTATTTATGATGATAATAATTACGATATGTTTATTGCATATTTCTTGACTTTAATGATTGGACGATTCGTGTACTTCGATGCCAGTTTCACAGATTTTTTGAACTGCATAAAAAGGGCAGCAGCGAATATTCCGATGATGCTTATGGCCCTTGCTTATCTTGGAATTATGTGCCTCTATGGTTACTCCAATGACTACCTACTCAAGCACAATGGAGTAATTACAAACATTTTCTTCACCCATCTGTTTATCATAGTTGCTATGTTTGTGACTCATTTTGTGGTTTACGCAGTGGTGAAGAGCGCTGTTGGCAGAGAGTGTGGAAGACGCCACGAATCACGCAGAGATTCTCGTGGAGAATATGGCCGAGATGCTGGCAGAAAATCCAGTCGAGACGCTAACAGGAAATCACACCAGAGTAGAGAACGTGACGAAGTCCTGGTGGAGGATTTTTCAGATATATAGATCATGCAAAGCAGGACTTTTGTGAGCTTTTTCCTTAAGTAGCCCACAAAAACTTATAAATTCATGTGGGTTCCTTTAGGAACCCACTTTTTTACTATCTATAGCTATTGATAAATGATTCTTGGTTTGAAATGAATTTATCAAATTAGCAATGAGTATATAGGGGTTCTAGAAATTCAATTGATAAAAATACTTGTGGTTGAAGGATTTTTATCAATCAGGGAATGAATATATAGGGATGATAGATACTGAATTGATAAATTTTCCATTGTTTGGAGTATTTTTATCAATCAGGGAATGAATATATAGGGATGATAGATACTGAATTGATAAATTTTCCATTGTTTGGAGTATTTTTATCAATTAGGGAATGAATATATAGGGATGATAGATACTGAATTGATAAATTTTCCATTGTTTGGAGGATTTTTATCAATCAGGGAATGAATATATAGGGATGATAGATACTGAATTGATAAATTTTCCATTGTTTGGAGTATTTTTATCAATCAGGGAATGAATATATAGGGATGATAGATACTGAATTGATAAATTTTCCATTGTTTGGAGTATTTTTATCAATCAGGGAATGAATATATAGGGATGATAGATACTGAATTGATAAATTTTCCATTGTTTGGAGTATTTTTATCAATCAGGAAATGAATATATTGGGTTTCTAGATGGTCAATTGATAAAAAATCTCTAGGCTAAGGGATTTTTATCAATTTAGCAATGAGTATATAGGGTTTTTAGATACCTAATTGATAAAAAAGTTCCTGGGTTGAGGAATCATTATCAAATGGAAAACAGAATATGTAGCATAAGAGAATAAAAGAAAAGAACTGTATCTTGGTTTGATGCCAATAAGTTAGATTTAAAAATCTAAAAAATTGGATATCGCTGCAAGATACAGTTCTTTTTGTATTCTTATGAAAATTTAAAATTACTGCAGCTTCATATCGCCGCGCTTAACCCATCCCATTGCGATGAGACGATTATTGATGATTGGGCAAAGTACTGCTGGGATAATGAAGCAGATGAGGACGAGTCCAACCCAATCCATTGTAGTGATTGATGCTTTTGTGCCAGCTGCGATGTCGTTGAGCCAGCCAGTGTAAACGCCAATTTGACCAACAAGACCGCAGGTTCCCATGCCTGATGAAACGGCAGCGCCATTCATTTCCATTTTGAAAATGCAGGTGGCAATAGGACCAGTGACAGCAGAGCAAAGGATTGGCGCAATCCAAATGCGTGGATTCTTGATGATGTTTGGCATCTGAAGCATTGAGGTTCCGATTCCCTGAGAGATGAGGCCGCCCCATTTATTTTCTTTGAAGCTCATAACTGCAAAGCCTACCATCTGTGCACAGCAGCCTGCTACTGCAGCGCCGCCGGCGAGGCCTGTAAGCGATAGAGCAGCGCAGATTGCTGCAGATGAAATAGGAAGTGTAAGAGCTATTCCTACGATTACTGAAACAAGGATACCCATCAAAAATGGCTGTTTGGTTGTAGCCCACATGATAAGGGTGCCAACAGAGCTTGCGGCACGGCCAAGGGCAGGAGCCCACCATGCTGAAAGAGCAATACCTACACCGATAGTTACAAGTGGTGTAACAAGAATGTCAATTTTGGTCTCTTTTGAAATGAGCTTACCAACTTCAGCAGAAATGATTGCAACGAAAAGTACTGCAAGTGGGCCGCCAGCTCCGCCAAGTGCATTTGAGGCAAAGCCTACACTTATTAGTGAAAATAAAACAAGTGGTGGCGCCTGAAGTGCGTGTCCAATTGCAACAGCCATTGCTGGACCGCTCATTGCAACAGCAAGACCGCCAACTGTGTATTCAATACCTGATACTGTGGCAACAGGCGTGGTTAGATAGGCGATGTTAAACTGTGTTCCGATTGTATTAATGATTGTGCCGATTAAGAGGGAACAAAAAAGTCCCTGTGCCATGGCACCCAGTGCGTCGATCAAATAACGCTTCACCGATATCTCGATGTTCTTTCTTTTTAAAAAACTTCTCATTATTATTATCCTCCGTACAATCCAATATTTTAAAGGAATTTAGGGTCTGATACAACAAGATTATTACCGGTAAATAGGGCGTATGCAACAGATGATTTATATTGGTTAGAGGTTCAAAAATTGTTCACGAGACATTCCTGAAAATGGATGTTATAATCAACTTACAGAATGAGGAAATATGTAGTTATGTAACAATATATTAGGATTGAGGTGGTATTATGAGAGTTCAATCTAATGTAAACACAGCGCAATTTCAGAAGAATCAGAATCACATGAAAGCTACAGAGGCTAAGCATAATAAGGCTGGAAAAGAGCTTGCATCTGGCAAGAGAGTTAATACAGCAGCTGACGATGCAGTGGCTCTTTCAATTAGTAAACAGTTAATGAAGCAGACTTCTTCACTGAAGGTTGGCAGAAGCAACATCTCCTATGGAATCGATGCCCTTAATATTAAGGATGGTGCGATGGCAAACATTTCTGATTCTCTAGGGGACATTACACAGAATACAGTCAGAGCGATGAATGGCCTGTATTCTTCAAGTGACAGACAGATTTTGCAGAAGGCAAATGAGGAGTCTGTTGCAACAATCAAGCAGACAATTAACCAGGCGAAATACAATGAAAAGAATCTTTTGGATGGCAGCAACGGTGATATGAATATTCATACCGGAACGGCCACCACAAACCTGAGCGATACTAATGTTAGCAATGTTTTGGCAGACCTTGAGAATTTCGATATCTCAGGAAATCCAGATCAGATTTCAACAGAGGCTCTTGATAAGACCTACGCATCTTTGAATAAGATGAGAAGCCAGGTGGGTGCTGAGACAAATGGCCTTGAGCACAGCTATCGTTCAAACTACAATACAGAGGAAAATCTTACAGCTGCCCAGTCTAGAAAAGAAGATGCTGACATGGCAGATGCAGTGACAAGATATAAGAGCAGTGGAGTTGTTGGCGCAGCTCAGAACATGGCAATGAAGAATCAGATGCAGAGTCAGGAGAATCTTGTAAACAAGCTTTTTGAGGGTTAAATTATTAATCAGAGATAGAAAAACCAAGTCGATTTCGGCTTGGTTTTTTTGTGGCATGAACAGTTTGGATAGAGTTTTGTGGTTTATTCTACATAAGGGAACTGATTTTTAAATTTTAGTTTTCTATTAGTTTTGTTATATGATATAATGCTTCTTAGTATCAATAAAAGGGAGGATATATAAATAGTGAAAAAGAGTTACAAAGTGGTATCTTTAGCGCTTGCTGGTGCCCTGGTAGCTTCTTCTTTTGCGTCTTTCTCGGTTCATGCTGAGGATGATGTTGTAGCTGAAGCAACTCAGGCTGAGAGTTTATTAGAGGCAGAGGCTGGACAGGATACTGCTGATGCAGAGGCGGCTGCTGATAATACTCTTCAAACCAGAACAATTGAAACTGGTTCAGAGGAAGCGGCAGAGCCTGAAACAGAAACTGGCAAAGAGGACAACTCTGAGAAGGCTGATATTGAAGTTGCTGACGCAGAGATAGAAGATGAGAATAAGACAGAAGAAAATACAGCAGAGGAATCAACTGAGACAGTTACAGAGGCTACAGATTCAGAGTCTAAAGAGACAGTATCTTCAGAAGAACCTGCAGAGGAAGCTCCTGTTGAGAGCGGAATTACTGAAACTGTTGTAATTCCAGAGAATGCAGAAGCAATTAAATTGGAAGGTGAATCTGAGCTTGTAGTTCCTGAGGTAGAGCTTCCAGCAGAGGAAACATCTGAGGAAGGATTACTTGAGGACGAGGAGCTTGAGCTTCTTGAGGCAAAGGATGATGAGGACTTCAACGAGGATGGTCTTTCAGATTTAAAGACAAAGCTTCTTTGCGATGGAACAATTCTCACAAGAGATGGCAAGAGGGCTTTTGGAAATCTTTCATACGAGGAAGTTCAGAGCAAGGATGACTTGGATGGCGACGGATTATTAAACGGTGCTGAGGTAGTTATCGAAAAGGATGGCGACACAGAGTACGCAGTTTTAAAGTCTGACCCATGCAAGCTTGATACAGACGGCGATGGCATCTATGATGCAGATGATACAGCTCCATGGGAGCGCGGTCTTGAGGGCGGAGTTTTAGGTTCAGTAAGACTTGTTGCACGTCATGACGATTCTACAGGTGACCCAACTCACGGTCATGTGTATATCGTTTACACCAGCTATGTTAATAATCTTGAGATTACTATCGATAAGCTTTACGGATATTATGTTGCCAATCCTGACTACAAGGAAATCCTTGATGCAGCATGTGATAATCCAGATGGCAGCGTGGTTTCTTGGAGAAGTACAGCTGATGAAATCACTGAGGCAAACGAGCCAGAGAGAGCAGCTGCTGCTCAGGAATTATACATCGAGCAGAATCATGAAAAGTTAACATCTGGCACAGTTGTCTTAAACAGAGGCGATTATATCTCAATTGGTAACTACGGAATGGCTTCTATACAGGAGCGTCTCGAGCAGAACTACATTCCAGCTGCTATGAAAATATTCGGAAATGATTATCAGAAGCTTGCTGATTTTTGGAATGCTGCAACAGGCAAGAATGCTGACGAGGAATATGTTCGCGAGCATCAGGCTGAGATTTTAGCAATCCTTCAGAAGGATGGAATGCTCTTTGTTGACTATGTTGTGAATGGCACTACAGATGGCGGTGTTTGGATTAACCGTGAGCTCTTCAATCAGAAGTATGCTTATGATCAGGGACCAAACGAGGTTATCGAGAGAGAAGCCACAGCAGCTGATCTTAATGTAATGCTTAGTTCATTTGCAGCAAACAGCTATTTTAATCTTTTCACTCATAACTGTTCAACAGTAGGTTCAACAGCTTGGAACGACACTTATGGCTATGAAAGAGACGAGAATGGCCAGATAGTAAAAGATGAAAATGGTGCTGCTGTTAAGACAGAGTACTATGTACATGCAAGCTATGAGACACAGATTGGTAAATTTGATTTCCCAATGCTTGTAAAGAACTCAATCAAGTCAATGGCAGCTCTTCCAGGTTACATTGGTCAGATGACTTATGTTACAGGAAAGAAGCTTGTAAATACAATCAACGAAGCAGTTAAGAGCTTCGATGTTTCAAAGCTTTTCGGTAAGAAAGCAAAGACAGAGGAGACTAAGCCAGCTCAGACAGAGGAAATAAAGTCTCAGAGCACTTCAAAGAGCTCAAGCAGTTCTTCAGGCTCAGCTACTTCTACACCAGCAAACTTTGAGAGAGTTGTAACAGTTCTCACAAGCACAGCTGGAACAGAGGACCTTAACACATCTGATGATACCGCAGCAAAGCCAGTTAAGACAAAAATCACACGTGTTGCTGCCGTCGAGACAGAGGCTGAGGAAGAGGTAGTCGAGGAAGCAGAGAAAGAAATCGTTCAGGAGTCATCTCTTCAGGAAGAGGAAGAAGAGGCTGATGAGACAACAATCCAGGACGAGGAAACTCCAGTAGCAATTGAAAAATCACACACACCAATTTGGGTATGGCTAGTTGTAGCTGTTGCTGCAGCTTTCGCAGGAGCAGGCGTCTTCGTATTTGTACGTAAGAAGAACTAATTGCATATTTCAGTTTCAAAGAGTCAGTGCCTAGTACACTGGCTCTTTTTGTGTTCACACAACCATGGAAAGCGCGAGCAGGAAGGCCCCATGCCAGTCAAGGGAGGGGCCTACACCGGGAGGGAAGGTTCCCTTGATTGAGTAGGGGGTTGACATATGCAATTAGATTGTGTACAATTCAATTAAGATATGGAGGTACACAATATGGAAAGATATGACATCGCAGTAATTGGCACAGGCCCTGCAGGCCTTGAAGCAGCCATTACAGCAAAGGTTCGAAATAAGTCAGTGCTTCTACTTGGAGGCAAGGGCTCATCAGACAAGGTTTCAAAAGCTCATACTATCCAGAACTATTTGGGCCTTCCAAATGTTTCTGGCGAGGATATGGCAAAGGCATTTTTAGACCATGCCAAGTCTATGGGCGTGGAAATTACTGAGGACAAGGTAAATGCTGTTTATTCAATGGGACAGTATTTTGCTATCCAGTGTCACGGTGGCGATTATGAAGCAACTTCAGTTATTGTAGCGGCAGGTATGACAGCTATGAAGCCATTTGCCGGTGAGATGGAAAATCTCGGCAGAGGCGTAAGCTATTGTGCAACCTGTGATGCAGCTTTGTACAAGGGAAAGACAGCGATTATTCTTGCCTATAGCAGCGAGGATGAAGCAGAGGCAAGTTTCCTTGCAGAGAGGGCTGAGACGGTCTATTACTTGCCACAATATGATTATAATGGTAAGCTTGAAAATAACATAAAGGTTTCAAAAGATGTGAAGCCACAAGCTATCGAAATGATTGATGGTCAGGCAGTTCTTCATACTGATTCAGAGGATTTCAAGGCAGATGGTATTTTCATACTGCGTGAGCAGATTGCACCATCACAGCTAGTTCCTGGACTTCAGATGGATGGAAACCACGTAATGGTAGACCGATCAATGGCTACCAACATCAAGGGATTGTTTGCATGTGGTGATATCACAGGCACCCCATATCAGTACATAAAGGCCGCAGGTGAAGGCAACGTGGCAGCACTGTCGGCAGTTTCATATTTAAACCAAGTGAAATAGTTTCAATGTTTTTTTTGAAAGGAGATTATTATGGTAAAGAAGATTACAACAGCAGAGTTTAATTCTATGGATAAGTCAGGTGTTTCAGTTCTTGATTTCAATGCTACATGGTGTGGCCCTTGCAAGATGCTTGCACCTGTTTTGGAAGAGGTTTCTGAGGAGCTTGCAGATCAGGCAAAGTTTTATAGCATTGATACTGATGAAAATCCTGATTTAGCTAAGGAATATGGTATAATGAACATACCTGCTGTCATCATTTTAAAGGATGGACAGAAGGTTGATATGAATATTGGCTTTGTTCCAAAGGATAATTTAAAGGAATTCGTATCAAAGAATCTTTAATATCAAGGAGAATGGACATGGGCGATAAATACGATTGCTTAAAAATTTCTAATCAATTATGCTTTCCACTATATGCTTGCTCAAAAGAGATTGTTAAAAGATATAAGCCATACCTGGATCCATTGGATTTGACCTATACCCAGTACATTACAATGATGGTAGTGTGGGAGGAGAAGGAGCTTACTGTCAAGGCTCTCGGTGACAAATTGTTTTTGGATTCCGGCACACTTACACCTGTTCTTAAGAAGCTTGAGCAGAAGGGATATGTGACTAGAAAGCGTTCAAAGGATGATGAGCGAAACCTTATTATTTCTTTGACCAAAGAGGGAGAGGAATTAAAAAAGCAGGCATGTAACATACCTGCTAAGATGGGCAAATGCGTTAATCTGTCGCCAGATGAAACAAGAACCCTTTATGATTTGTTATATAAGCTTCTCAGCCTGGCACCATCAATGGATGAGATGGCTGATTAATCAAAGAAGTTGAACAAATCAACATTCTTACGAGCTTGTGAAATGACATCGTCTACGAAAGAGGCGGTGTCATTTTTTATTGTGTCCCAATCGATGACGGTGACATTTGATAAATCGACACCTGCATTTTTAAATACGTCGCCCATGTCATCAACCTTTTTAATGCGACCCTTCAGATATCCCTGTGCGAGAACGACATTGTCTTCTGTGACTGAGAAATCAGTTGCTTCGATTTTGATTCCATCATCAACATAGTTCAAAAGGACATTTGTATCGATTGAAAAGACCTTGCCCTTGTTGGTAGTGTAGGTAATGTTGTCGGTGAAGGAATTGGTATAGTTGGTGTTACCATTTCGCTTTATAGTAGCAACAACTTTCTCTTCATCCGGAAGAGGAGCGTATATCTCCATAGTGCTAAAATTCTTTCCGAAGATTGAAATGTAGGCACCCTTGGTCTTATGAGACAAATCGAAGGTAATCTTGTGGGTGTGATTACGCTTGTCTAAATACATGAAGCATGTGATATCGTGATCAGGTGCATCTGTGCCAAGCAGCTCCCAAATGAAATCACCCTGTCCCTGTGGAATAGTCAGCTTAAATTCGCTGCATTCGGTACCATCATCAATATATTTTTCCTCAGTCTTTTCAATTCCAATGTTTCGGACAAAGTTGAAAATGTTTCGTTTGTTATTGTGGAACCATTCCTGATTGATATCGTTATTAAGATCTGGCGCCTTAAGGAAGAGATTCTCGCCTGTATTGAAACCGTAGGAAATGTCACCTAAAAGTGGGGCAACAAGATATACTGTTTCATTGTCGGCATAGGCTTCCATTTCTCCCACATTGAGAACCAGCACGTTCAAATCGGATTTGCAGGAGAATTTGCGCTGCTCGCAGGAACGTTCACCTTTGATGCTACCGCTGATAGAATATGGGAACCCTTTAAGTTTCTTGATATAAGCGCTTCCTGAATAACGGATATCTGCGTTTGTGTAATTTCGGAACAAATCCTTCAGGTCGATATTGTAGGCAAGATAATCGGGACTGTTCAGAGTGGATTCGGAGAAGTCCACAACCGATGCCAAAACTCTGAATGATGGATTAAATTCCAGCTCTACTTTTGTAAGTATGGCGAGAGCCAAAACCACACCTATTATTATCCATAACTTCTTCTTTTTCATAATGACAATTATATTAATTCTGTAGGAGTATCTGCAATAGACAATGCGATTGATGTGTCCATCTCCAACAGATGTTCTGCTGCCGTGGCATCTTTATATGCGATTGAATCCTCTGCATAGCGAACGCAGGCCTGATGATATTTCTCATCCTCGCCGCTTTGCTTGTAGATGTACATATACAGTCTGGCAGTTTCCAGCTTTAACAGGTAGTTGTTGGAAATGGTTGCTGTAGAGTCCAAATTTTGGGCAACAGCTTCAGCACGGGCATACTCATTCATGTTGCAGAAGGTTTCAATCAGAAGCTTTATATCCTCAAGATAATCCTGAATTGTGATTTCAGTGCTCTTCATAAATCCGGCAAATTCCTCAAGATGCTGATATACAAATTCATCGTCCCCAGTCTGATGATGGAAGCTTGCATGTAAAATAGCCAGGGTGAAATCGTGATAGTGAATATCGTTCTTTCTGGCAATTTCTGTGGCACGCTTTATGTAGGTCTCTGCCTCGGAAAATCTGTGAATATGCAGATATGAATAGGCAAGGTTCAGGCATGCAACAAGATAGGAATGAGGTTCATTCTCAAAGTTTGTTCCGTAATCCTCCAAATCCTGCATCGCCATTTTTCCATAATTTACAGCGCTGTCATAATCGCCCAAGAGCATGTAGCGGTTGCAGATTGTGGTGTAAAAGTAATGCTTGGCGCCCTGAATCTTGTTTTTATCAATGTAATTAAAGGCATCAAGGCATTTGTAGAGCATTTTCGAATCGTAACCCAGAATTCCGTATGCAATGGCCAGTCCACGAAGAGTCATGATGTAGTTTTTGGTGTCATTAAGCTCCTCATAGATTGTTTTTGCCATATTCAGATTATCAATGCCCAGCTCAGCGCTGTTGGCATGAATCAGATTAATTCCCTTGTCGTAATATTCCTTTGCAATTTGCTCAGAACTTGCCATGTTTTGCCCTCCTAAACACAATTGACCACAATTTAATATGATAATTCTATAATAATTTTGTGACTATTTTCGTAACTTGTTGTTTAATCACTGTCAACAATTTATACTAGAAGATGACTAATTGTGTGTTACTCAACGATTGCAAAATGGGGATGAGATATGAAAAGTACTAATAGTTTTGTTTACAACTTGACATTAATTGGTGGACTCCTTTTATTTTTCTTTATTATCATTATGACCTTCGTGGGAGAATATTCGCTTTCAGACGAGAGAAGTTACACGGACATGACGATAGAGGATTTCAATGAGGGATGGAAGAGAATTCATTGGAATGGAATAGTTGAGGAGATTAGCGTTCCTGGAAACTATGAGGCGGAGGGGTCTCATGAATTTGTCATGCGAAATAAGGTGAAAGCATGGCAGGACAAGGACTGCTATTTGGGCTTCAATTCAAATAAGCAGGACGTGGAGGTGTACGTTGGCGAGAAATTGCGATATACCTATTCTACAGCTAAGACCCGCCTTTTCGGTGATCATAGTCCGAGCATTATGGTCTTTGTTCCCCTCACACCAGCAGATAATGGGTCAACTATTAAGATTGTATTAAAGGGAAATAATAATTACTCAGGCGTTATAGACGGATTTATTATTGGAACACAGCTTGGCATAGTAAAACACATTTACGAAGAGGAGCGATACACACTACTTATGATATTAGTGTCTTTGACTTTGGGTGTTATTGCTTTCATTATTGGTGTCAGCGTAAAAATTGCGTACAACAGGGCGATTTCGCTGTTCTTTGCAGGTTGGAGCGTAATCTGTGCTAGCATGTGGGCGCTTGCTGAGTCAAGCTGCCGACAACTGTTCGTGCCAAACTATTCATTATTGTCATATTTAACCTACACAGCAATTGGAATGATTCCGATTGCAATGAGTCTTTACTTCGACAGACTGCAGCAGGGACGCTATCGAATGATTTATATGTGCCTGGCGGTACTGGAAGAATTCTCTGTATTTGTAGCTATTATTCTTCAGTTCTACAATGATACTGATTTAAGCAATTTGCTTCAAATTTCATTTATTGCATTCGCCCTTACTGTGGTTGCATATATTCTTACTTCTATTCCTGATTTGCTAGCGGGCCGTGTGAAGGCATACTGGCCAGAGTTTATTGGTGTCCTTGGCGCTATGTTTATGGGCGCTTTTCAGATGTATTACTATCAGACAAAGCATCCGATTATCATGAACCCGTTTTATCTAATGTGTGGCCTTGTTTTCCTGATGGTAATGGCTTACATCAGAGCATTGAGGGATATTAGAGATACTGAGAGAGAAATGTATGCTGCTGTTCAGGCTCATGATGCCAGCACTGCATTTATGACACGTATGTCCCACGAGATGCGAACACCAATCAATGCCATACTTGGTATGAACAAGATGATTCTTCGCGAGAGTAAGGAAGAAAATATCCTTGATTATGCCAGAGATGTTAATGGCGCAGGTAATTATCTCCTTTCGATAGTTGATGAGGTCCTTGATTTAGCGAAGGTTACTGCAGGAAAATTTGAGATTTCCCCTGAGGACTATGATTTGATGGACATGATTCGCGAATGTTACGCACTGGTTCGTCCAAGGGCAAAGGCAAATCGTTTGTCATTTGAGGTGGACATGAGTGATGTGCTTCCTTCAACACTTCGCGGTGACAAGGAGCGAATCATTCAGATAATTACAAACCTTTTGACAAATGCCATTAAATATACTCCTGAGGGCCGCGTTACATTATCGGTTCAGGGCAAGATTAATGATGGAAAGCTGATGCTGATTGTGACGGTTACTGATACGGGAATTGGTGTGGCTGAGGAAAATATGCCATTCCTCTTTGAATCCTTCAGGCGTGTTGGTGAGTTTAACAGTAAACGAATAGAAGGTACGGGACTTGGTCTTACCATTACGAAGCAGTTGGTTGATTTGATGGACGGAACAATTACGGTAGAGTCTGAGCTCGGAAAAGGCTCTACATTTACAGTAATGATTCCTCAGGAAATCCGTTCGGTTGAGCCTTGTGGAACATTCTCCATGGGACCTAACGGAGATCGACGTGTCATGGATCGTCACGAAAACTTTGATGTGTTTGGCAAGATTCTTGTGGTTGATGATGTGGCAATTAATCTTCGAGTATTCTCGGTGCTTTTAAACAATACTGATATATCTGTGGATACAGCTCTTAGCGGTCCGGAGGCCATTGAGAAGATTAAGAGAAACAAATACGATATCATCTTCCTTGATCATCTGATGCCTGGCATGGATGGATTGGAGCTTAAGACTCTCATTGATAATCTTCCTGATAATCCAAACAAGGAGACTCCAATTGTGATGCAGACGGCCAATGCAGTTGTTGGCGCCAAGGAAGAGTATGAGCGCCTTGGCTTCACCGACTACATCGCCAAGCCTATTAAGGAAGAAGAGTTGCGAAAGATCATCCGTAAATATATAATTTGATGTGAAGTATTACGTGAGCTGGTTAAAAAACATATGAGTATATAATGAGCTGGTTGCTCAGTACCTATAGATAGCTGTAGCTGACAAGCTCTGATATTTCTTAAGTGAGAAATTTCTTGATTTGCAAAGCAAATCGAGAACATGACGAGCCCATTGCTTTAGCAATTTGCATGGGCGAGTATCCCGTTAGTCGAACTGAGAAATCATCAGGCTTGTAAGTGTAACAGCTAAGAGTATATTGAAAATGCAACCAGCGGAGTAGATAACCAGCGGATTAGGAGAATTTTATGGGATTTAATCCAGCAGATTTATTTAAAGTTAGAAGTGCAGCAGAGACATTCAATTCAAATCACCCAAAGCTGCTTCCATTTTTTAATGCGGTGAAGGGACGTGCAATGACTCCAGGTTCAGTCATTGAAATCGCAGTCACTGATTCAACCGGAGAGCGCATCGAGACCAACCTTCGAATCCAGGAAAGCGACCTGGAACTCATTCGTCTATTGACGGAGATGGGCATGAAAGGCTAATTCGTATTTGCGTATTGGAATATTGCGAGAACTAGGAGAGCCCCAGTAGGCATCAAGCTCTTAGGTCTCTCAGTGAGACATGTAGTCGAACAGAGAGACTCTAAGGCTTGTAGCCGTAACTGGGGCTTTTGATGTATTGGTGGATTTTTGAAATCTTCCGTCAGTCTTCCGCAATTCTTCCGACTGCGCTCACCTGTCCGTCACATTCGTACAGTAAAGTAGCAGCATAGAGATTCACAAATTCGCAGGAAGGAGAATTCCTATGGGACAAATTCAAAAAGTTTTTAATCGATACGAAAAGAAATTTTTACTGGATGAGCAGACATATCTGGCATTCAAGAAGGAGCTGGATGAGTACATGTTAGAAGATGAGTACGGACTGCACACAATTCGAAATATATACTACGATACACCAGATGATGAGCTGATTCGAACCTCCATTGAGGGACCAAAATACAAAGAGAAGTTTCGAGTCAGATGCTACGGCAAGCCGACCTACGATAGCATGTGTTTTCTTGAGATAAAGAAGAAGTACAAGGGACTGGTCAATAAAAGGCGAGTGGCAATTCCAATGGAGGAGGCAGAAACCTATCTGATAGATGGAAAAATGCCAAGTCATCCAAATCAGATTTTCAAAGAGATAGATTATTTCTTCTCACATTATCCAATCGAGCCGAAGCGCTACATCGCATATGACCGGTTGGCAATGTATGGTAAGGAGGATTCAGAGTTCAGAGTTACCTTTGATCAGAACATCAGAAGTCGTACCTGGAACCTGACACTGTACAGTGATGAGGATAACGAATATCTTTTGGAACCAGGACAGCGGCTGATGGAGGTTAAAATATCAGATGCAATGCCACTTTGGTTTGCAAGGCTTCTGTCTAAATACAGGGGTTATCCAACATCATTTTCCAAGTATGGAAATTTCTACAAGAAACAGCTTAAGGAAGCAGCAGAACATTCGTTAGCAGTATAAAGGAGTAAAAAATGGAATCAATTTTAGCAGCACTTCAGGCATCAAGCGTTGAGACAACATTCACAATAGTTGACGCGATTATCGACGCATTAGCGTCAGGAATTTTAGGACTTATAATCTCACTTACATATATCAAAACTGGCAAGACATCAAAGAATTTTGCAAGGACACTTATCATTTTACCGATACTGGTTTGCATAGTAATGCTGGCAGTTAATGGAAACTTTGGAACAAGCTTGGCGGTAGTTGGAGCGTTTTCACTGGTACGATTCAGATCATTGCAGGGAAGCTCACGCGACATCGGATTCATTTTCTTTGCAATGGCGATTGGTATCGTTTGTGCAATCGGCGAGTTGCCACTGGCAGCACTCGTGACAGCTCTCGTTTGTGCAATTCACTTCGGATTATTTTTCACAGGCTATGCGAACCATGATGGTGATGAAAAGGATTTACGTGTGACAATCCCAGAGAACCTGGATTATAGCGATATATTCGACGATCTTTTTGCCAAGTACACAAAGACTGCAAAGCAGGTGGCAGTTAGAACAACAAACATGGGCTCAATGTACGAAATTAATTATCGTATCCGACTCAACGATGAAAAACAGGAGAAGAATTTCCTGGATGAAATCCGAATGAGAAACGGAAATCTTACAGTTGTTTGTGGACGTTGTGATGCAAATGAAGCAGAGGAATTGTAATTATGAAAAGAAGAATAGTATTGGCTCTTATGGGGCTTATGATAATAGGAACATTGGCTGGATGTGGAGCAATCACATCAGCTTCAAATACAGGAGATTCTGGGAGTGCCACCACGGCGGAGGTAACCTCTACGAAGGTGGCAAACTCAGAGAATGCTACATCGACTATTGATGACTATAAAGCTCTTACCGTAAATACGGATTGGGAGGAAAAAGCATCAGTTACATTTACAGAATCAGGAATGACAATAGATGGAGCTGGTGCGACAAATGAAGATGGTGTCTTGTGCATCACTGAGGGGGGCGCATACACTCTGACAGGTAGTTCAAGCGCCACATCTATTGTGATTAACACTGAGGAAAATGTGAAGCTTATCCTGAACGGGGTGGAGCTTACAAGCACAAATGGACCTGTTATTTATGGCGCACAGGTGAAGAATCTTTACATTGAGCTTGCTAGTGGCACAACAAATACTCTTGAGGACAGCTCCGATTATGCAACTGATTCTTCATCAGGTGAGGAGATTGGAAAGGGAGTTATTTCCTGCGAGGACGATATTATCATCCTTGGTGATGGCACTCTTAACATCACTGCAAATCACAAGCACGGTATAGTCTCTGACGACAAGCTTTATATTGAGTCGGGAAATATCAATATTGTTTCAAAGGGCACAGATGGAATTCATGCCAATGATTTGATTTCTATCGACGGAGGAAGCATTAATATTGAAGCGGCCAGCGACATGATGGAAAGTGAAGACCTCTTTGTGATTAATGGTGGAACAATCACTGGCTCAAGTGATGATGAGGGTCTGGAGGCAAAGGGCTCAATTTATATCTATGGTGGTGAAATCGATATCACAACTGTGGATGATGCAATCAACGCAGGCTATTACATTGAGATAAATGATGGAAAAATTACTGTGACAAGCACAAATGGTGACGCCATTGATTGCAATGGAAATTATGATGGATGCATCACTATTAATGGTGGTGAAGTGAATGCTACAGGTGCACAGGTTCCTGAAGGAGCACTTGATGCAGATGAGGCATCGGTAATCATCAACGGTGGAAAGGTTACAGCTTCAGGCGGCTGTAACAGTCCAATTATTGAAAACGGAGGTGAAAACAATATCACTGGAGAAACCTCCACTGGAGGTGGTCCAGGTGGCGGCTTCGGAGGTAATGGAGGCCCAGGTGGAAATGGTGGTCAGAAGCCAGATGGTGAACCACCAGAGGGATTTAGTGAGGGCGAGCGCCCAGAGTTACCATCCAAGTAATCCATAAAAAATCCCTGGTGGTATAATAACCATCAGGGATTATTTTATGTTGGAGTTTATTGTGCAAATTCCCGCTATTTAAATTCAAAGAATTTGGTATCTAATTCTGGATAAGCACGCTTCATGGAAATAGGGATTCCTGCTTTGTTTACAAAGCAGTGAACACTGCGAGCAACAGCACGGTCCTCACCAGTTGCTTTATCGTATATACGATATGCAATTTCCATCTCATGACCATCGTAGGACAGTAGCTTTGTGTCGACAATTACCGTCTCATCAAATTTGATTGAGCTTCTATGCTCAATGCTCTGGGAAACTACAGGCGAGCTGATTTCCATATCAAGCATCTGCTTGAAACCAAGGCCCATCTGTTCCATCAAATTCATCCAGGCATCCTCCATCCAGTTGGTATAGTTGGAAGGATGGATGATTCCCTGCTGATCTGTCTCATGATATTTTGTGTGATGCTCAAAAGGGGTAATCTTTATCTGCCTCTTAGCACCAGCAACTTCAATTTCTTGTTTTGCCATCGTCTTACCTCCTAATGAAATTGGATAATTAAATTATAACACTAAACATTATTTTTCCATAGTCAGCATTTGTCGATGACGGTTGCTACCAGCATGTGATGATACTATTCATGGTATATCTTTTAATATAGGGATAGATTGGACATGGTCCCCACCACCTTGCAGGTCTGTATAGGTGAATTGGAGCAAAATAATAGATTCTCTTAATGCTACTGATGTAGCTTTTAGTGGGTGTATTTTTATTGATTTTGCACTTTGAAGCAACTGTTTGATATACACAGACACTGTCATAGACTACAAATGACCTTACCAAACAAGATTTAGGATAATTGTGTTCATGTTACATTCACCAAGTAAAAGTCAAAAGCAGGTTTTGTGAATTTTAAGATATACCATGAATAGTATCCTTGTGATACAATACTGCTTAGTATGTTTTTAATGAGGGAGAATTATGAAGAAGTATATAAGTGCTGCAGCAGTTCTAGGATTGATTGTTTTTTGTGGAGTTGCGGCTGTGTTGCAGTCTGGTGAGATTCAGGAAACGCAGGATGATATAGAGGCTATGGCTCAGGCTGAGGTTATAGCCGAGGAAGAAGTGCCTACTTCAATGGCTGACTGGAGAGATAATCATCTGAAGGTCAAGGGAATATATGTGACAGGCCCAACAGCCGGCTCTGAGAGGATGGATGACATCATCAGTCTCGTGAATGAAACAGAGCTGAATGCTGTGGTAATTGATGTTAAGGATGATGCGGGAAATGTCACCTTCAAAATGAATAATGAAAATGTAATCAGCATGGATGCCGGTGTTGCTTACATTAAGGATATAGAAAAGCTTTTGGCTGAACTTAAGAAAAATGATATCTATGTGATTGCAAGAATCCCATGCTTTAAGGATCCAATTTTGGCAGCCACACATCCGGAATTGGCGTTGACTGCTTCAGACGGCTCACCTGTTACCGATGCAAATGGAAATGCTTGGGTTAATCCAACCAAGGAAGAGGTTTGGGATTACATTTTAAGTCTTGTGGACAGCTGCTGTGAGCTTGGTTTTGATGAAATCCAGCTGGATTATGTTCGTTTTCCAATTGGACAGAATGCAGAGGAAGCTTTGTATGGCGCAGTATCTGATGATGACAATCGTCAGAGCTACATCACACAGTTCCTTGGCAGAGTTTGTGATGAGGCACATAAGTATAATGTCCCTGTTGCGGCAGATGTCTTTGGAACAATTATCAAAAGCACTGCGGATGCAAAGCATGTAGGCCAGGACTACGTAACACTGGTTTCTAATCTGGATGTCATTTGCCCAATGATTTACCCATCACATTACGCTGCAGGCGAGTTCGGATTGGACGTGCCGGACGCAGCTCCTTATGACACAATTTATGCTGCGCTTGAAGGCTCAAATGAAGCACTGGAATCATTGCGTTCTGGTGATGGAGCTTCCAGTGGAAATGCTGCTGGTGGTCAGGGTGCTAATGGAGCAGTGGTTAGACCTTGGCTTCAGGCCTTCACCGCCAGCTGGGTGGATGGCTACATCAATTATGGTGGCCCAGAAATCCGCCAGCAGATTGAAGCAGTTTACGCAGCCGGCTACGAGGAGTGGATTCTCTGGAACTCCAAGAGTGATTACAGCATGGGCGGGCTAGAGAAATAGAATATGAATTAGGCTGTTGTTAAGAAAGAAATGGTCAATGGCCGATTTTGATTTGAATCCTCAGTGGATGGCTAGCGCTGTCTACTGGGGATTTTTGAAATAATGCTTTATTATTATTGAATTCCGTGATACAATTCATTAATCATACTCATTCGAGTATTAAAAATCCATTGGCGGCTTAACTAAATATCGTGGTCCATGTACAGTTTGTTGGGTGGTACCACCGCATTCTTTGTTTTTGAGGAAGCGGGGCATTGCTATTCTTGAGTGCAACAAGATAAGCAGGTTTTTTGAGAATTGGGGTACCCGTAGTGGTTTTTGGTACCACAAGGAATGTGGACTTTACTAATCTTGGGGTGTGCTGGTACCACAAGACTTGGAAAAGTGTAATTTCTTGAGGTACCATGAGCTGATTCGGCACCACCGGGATTGGTGAAATCTTGCAGATTGGGGTACTACACTACCTCAAGAATAGAGATTCGCTGTTTCCTTGGGGTACCATTGGAAGCTTATAGTACCACTAGGATTAAAAAGCTAAAAATCTTGGGGTACCAAATTGCTAAAACTAGCTGTAGGGCAAAAAATCTGGCCTAGCGTCTTCCAAGCAAGGAAGAACATGCAAGGACCGTATACTTTTGTTTGGAAACATGAGGATTTCCAACAACAATATTTTTATTTTGCACAAGGAGGATTTATGAAGAAACAAAAGAGTGCTGAAGAGATGAAAGAATACTTTGAAAATGAGCTGAATGCAGTGAAAGATTTGCTTGTGATTAATGAGGCTAATATGAAAAGCTTGGAGGGGGTTCCGGAGGGGAGTCTTAGAGTCAGAAAAAAGAAGGAATCATACCAGTATTATTTTAAATCAAATGGAACAGATTGCGAAAAATATATTAGCACATCAAGAAAAAATCTGATTCAGAAAATCGCGCAGCTGGATTATGAAATGAAGGCCAACAAAACTTTAAAGCAGCGTAAGAATTGTCTAGAAAAAATGATACGGAACTATGAGGATTCAGACATAGAGCAATTATATGAAAAGCTTGGTGAAGGAAGAAAAGGATTGGTTAAGCCATTAGTTACTCCAACTGATGAGTATGTGGCTGATTGGTTAGAGAAGCATTCTGGTGGAAAGAATAATTATCCAATTTCAAAGCCAATTAAAACAAAGCGAGGGGAAATAGTAAGATCCAAATCTGAGAAGTTTATTGCAGATATGCTTTATGCAAAAGGGATACCTTACCAGTATGAGCCGCAACTAGTTTTGGGGCGAGATAACATTTATTATCCTGATTTCTTAGTCTTAAATGTAAGGAACAGAAAGACATATATTTGGGAGCATCTGGGGTTGGTAGATGATGAAGGATATAGCAGTAAGAATTTTAAGAAGATATTGTCATATGAAAAACATGGTTTTCTCCTTGGAAGAGACTTGATCATCACAATGGAGACAGAGAATGATGTTATTGATTTGAAAAATGTTGAAGATAAAATAGCGGAATTTTTGATGTGAGAAGTTGTGACTAAATGGAGAATTGTCTGTGAATAATGTATGTATTATTGGAGTATATACTTGCTTTTTCTTTTTTTGAGTGTAGAATTCCAAATAGTCAGACTCTAAAGGGAGAAGTGTTGAGCTGACTATTTTTATGTGGAGGTATTCTATATGAGAAGAAAAAAGGTATTGGCATTTATGATGGCTTTTGCAATGGTTGCTTCAGTAGCAACGCCTGCTATTACAGCTGATGCAGCTGGCCTTACTCAGGCAACAGCACCAGATCAGGTTAAGTATGGAAAATTAACCGCTGCCGAGAAGAAGGTTTTGGCATCTATTTTTGATGTTGAGTTTTATAAGGCTCAGAACCCAGAGCTTGTTGAAAAGCTAGGCAGTGATTATGATAAATTATTTGAACACTTCTGTTTATGTGGAATCTTTGAAGGACGTACATGTAATGCAAACTTTGACCCATCAGCTTATGCTTCAGCATATTCTGATTTAAAGGCACAGTTTGGTACAGATATCATCAAGTACTATGAGCATTATGTAGCTTTTGCAGCTAAGGAAGATAGAACTATTACTACAATTGCAGCTTGTGCAGAAAAAGGTATCACAGTTGAGTCTCTTGCTGTAGATACTGTTAAGATTACACCTGCAGCTTATCAGATTGCATTAAAGCTTGGTACAACTGATTTTTCAGTAGTACAGAATGCTGTTAATAGAGCTGCTGAGATTGCAGCGCAAAATAATTCTGGTGGCGGAGTAACTATTGTAGCAACAACAAGTAAAGTAGATGAATTAATTGCTAAAGCAGCAGGTTTAACTTTTGTTGGAACAGTAGGTACTAATGCATTTGTTGATTCTTCATCTACAGGTACAGAAACAGCTTCGTCAAAATATCAGGAGTTGAAACTTTACATTGTTAAAGCTGACTCTGCATATGCAGCATATAGAAATAATGAAGATGAGAATAAGTACTTTACAATAGATACAATAAACGAATTTAAACCTGTTTATTACACTGATGGATATGATGCATCAACTGCTGAAAACGTATCTTGGTTTGGCGAAATAATAGTAGCTCCTAGAGAAAAAGGAACTTCAAGTTCATCAGGTTCGAGTGAGGAATATGATCCAACGGGTGACGAATATTACGAGTATGAGGATGAAGGAGAAGTATCTGAGAAAGGTAACAGAGTCGATGTGTACCAGTATGCATATTCAGGAGAAGGATATAAAGAAGCAAAGGAAGTAGAGCAGGAAGGCACTAATATATGGAAGACGACTGGTACATTGGCAGGTTATTATTCTGATGAGAATTATACAAAGCATCCATTTGCTAGCGAGGAAGAAAAGCAACAGTATTTAGCTGATTATGAGACCAATTATAAGGCCAAGATGGCTAAGGAATATCCTAGTGAGGCTACTACATCTTCAGGGTATGTGCATATTCCTGATGAAGAGTATAAGTATTCTCAAGTTCAGGATCCTAATGGTAATAAAGATACAACATACAACGTTGGCATGGAAATTAAGGAAAATGAGGACGGCAATGTTAATGTAACTGTGGGTATATACAATGAGGACAATGAGTTTGCTTACATAGGTACCTATGGTTTCGAAAAGACTGAGGAAAAATAATTAAGAATCGTTGACGTATAATAGCCCTGGCAGGTTTAAGCTGGGGCTATTTCTTATATTAAATCGGAATAATCAAATACGAGGGCCCTTTGTTTTTGGATGAAATGAGGGGATTGTTGTTCTTCAGTGCAACAAGAAAGCAGATTTTTTGAAAATTGGGGTACCCAGAGAGGTTTTTGGTACCACAAGGAATGTGGACTTTTGTAATCTTGAGGTACGCTGGTACCACAAGACGGGGAAAAGCTGAATAGCTTGAGGTACGGAAAGTGGATTTGATACCACCGTAATAATGGAAAAATTGAAGCTTGGGGTACTGTGGCGCCACAAGCTAGCTAATTTGCAGGATTCTTGGGGTACCGTTGAAGGCTAATTGTACCTCTCAATCTGAAAAAGACAGGATTGTTGGGGTACGCAACTGGTTGTATGGACCAAGACAGAAAATATGATAGGCCTTGCAGTAGAACTAAAAAGAACTAGAGTGATTTTTCCAAAAAACACAATGTATTTATTGAAGCCGCTCCCCAGAAGTGGTAAAATTTAGCTAATTGATAAATTTTTAACGAGCGGAGGTTATTATGGATTTTCAAGCTGAGTACAAGAAAAAGCTCACTACCGCAGCAGAGGCTGTAAAGGTAGTAAAGAGCGGTGACTGGGTAGACTACGGTTGGTGCACTGGCACACCTGATGCATTGGATAAGGCACTTGCAGCACGCACTGATGAGCTTACAGACGTAAAGGTTCGTGGCGGTATTCTTATGAAGCAGCCAGCTATTTTTGATAGAGAGGATGCAGCAGAGCATTTCACATGGAACTCATGGCACATGGGTGGCATCGAGAGAAAGCTTATCAGCAGAGGATGCTCTTTCTATGCCCCAATCAGATATTCTGAGCTTCCAAGATACTATCGTGATCACATTGAGCCAAACGATGTTCTTATGATTGTGACAACTCCAATGGACAACCATGGCTATTTCAACTTCGGACCAAATGCGTCACACCTTATGGCTGCAGTTGAGAAGTCAAAGCACATCATCGTAGAGGTTAATGAGAACATGCCTCGTTGCCTTGGTGGTTTTGAGGAAGGCATCCACATTTCAAAGGTTGATGCTATTGTTGAGGGTGAGAACCCAGCTATCCTTGAGATGGGTGGCGGCGGAGCTCCAACAGAGGTTGATAAGGCTGTTGCTAAGCTTATCGTTGAGGAGATTCCAAACGGTGCCTGCTTACAGCTTGGTATTGGTGGAATGCCAAACACAGTTGGTGCAATGATTGCCGAGTCGGACCTTAAGGATCTTGGTGTTCATACAGAGATGTATGTTGACGCTTTTGTTGATATTGCTCGCGCGGGAAAGATTACTGGTGCAAAGAAGAATATCGATAGATTCCGTCAGACATATGCTTTCGGTGCTGGTACAAAGAAGATGTACGATTACATGGATGAGAATCCAGAGCTTATGAGTGCACCTGTTGATTATACAAATGATATCCGCCAGATTTCGGCTCTTGATAATTTCATTTCTATCAACAATGCAGTTGATGTTGATTTATTCGGACAGATTAATGCAGAGTCTGCTGGAACAAAGCACATTTCTGGTGCAGGCGGACAGCTTGACTTCGTGCTCGGTGCTTACCTTTCAAAGGGTGGAAAGAGCTTTGTTTGTCTTTCATCTACATTCACAACAAAGGATGGCACAGTAAAGAGCCGTATTCGTCCTACACTTGCAGAGGGCTCAATCGTAACTGATACACGTGCTAACACACATTATCTTGTTACTGAGTACGGCAAGGTTTGTCTCAAGGGACTTTCAGCATGGGAACGTGCAGAGAAGATTATTTCAATCGCACATCCTGACTTCCGCGATGAGCTCATCGCAGAGGCTGAGAAGATGCATATCTGGAGACGCTCAAATAAATAAAAAACATTATATAGCGACCATTGTATGAGGCCCCTAGTTACGCCTACAAGCCATGGTTAACTCCGTTCAACACATGTTTCACTTGAGTTACCCATGAGCTTGATGGCTACTAGGGGCCTTTTTCTCCACTTGCGTTTTACGAAAAATAATGTTATACATATAGTTAAAATAGTTTATATATATGCAAACTAAATGCTAATTACGCGAAGGGGGATTACACATTGAGGAGAAGAATGTTAGCGCTTGCGATGGTGGGCGCGGGTGTGCTCACAGCTTGCGGAGCGCCGAAGGAAATTACGATTGAAAAATGCACCACAGGAAATCCGATGGTTGCAGACAATCAGAATATTGTCTATGGGGGAGACCCATCGGTGTTGGTGGATGGTGACATGGTTTATCTTTACACTGGGCATGATGCGTCCACAGACGAGGAGGTTGCAAAATCTATTTACAACATTCCAGAGTATCTTTGCTATTCATCTACGGATTTGAAGAACTGGAATGCGGAAGGCGTGGTAATGTCCATGGAGGATGTGAGCTGGGATAGTGGTGATACTTCTGCATGGGCATCACAGGTGATGAAGCACAAGGATCCTACAGATGGCAAGGACAAATATTATCTCTATTACTGCAGTTGGGACAAGACGGGAAAGCAGTGTATCGGTGTGGCAGTTTCAGATTCGCCAACAGGAAAGTTTGAAGATATTGGTGAGCCGCTGGTGAAAAGCTCTGTCACAAAGCCAAACACCAGCACCTACAACGACATCGATCCAACAGCATGGATTGAGACAGATGAGAGTGGTGAGGAGCATCGCTATCTCGCCTGGGGCAATGGAATGTTTTTTGTCTGCGAGCTTAATGAAGATATGATTTCTATAAAGGATGTTAACGGTGACGGCAAGATTACCAATGGAAAGACGCCGGGAGAGGATGATATTATTACTCGCACAGCAGGGCTCGACAGCTACACGGAGGCACCATGGATTTATCGCCATAGTGATGGCCATGGAAATTACGATGGCCCATATTATTTGTTCTTCGCTCATCAGTGGAGAGAGTGCATGGCCTACGCTACCACAGATGATTTGATTTCTGGAAAGTGGAGTAAGACGCAGATGATTATGACTCCAACCGCCACCTCTAACACAAATCACATGGCGGTTTTTGATTTCAAGGGCAAGACCTACTTTGTATATCACAATGGTTCTTTGCCAGCGGGAAGTGGATTCAGGCGAACAGCTTGCATAGAGGAAATTATCGTAAATACGGATTACACCATAGATATGTTTGAGGAGAGTGCAGCAGGAATTGATGGCATGAAGTCTGCAATCACCACCATGGATGGCAGTCAGTACATTGCTCATGAGGCATTCCTTAATTCCTCAATGGACAGTGATTATCCATACAAGGATGTGAAGCTAATTTCATCGGAAGAATCACCTGTAAACACCAAGGACGAGCAGTGGGTGATTCGACCAGGTAAAGCTGATGCAGAAAATGCTTCCTACGTTTCCATTGAATCTGAAAACAAACCAGGTCTTTATATCACAGCAAATTCTGATGGCACAGTTACCCTATGTCAGGACACAAAGGCCACTGAAAAATCTGCAGCAAATCAGTCTTTTAAAACCGTTGAAGGATTGTCAGATAAAAAAGGCGTAAGCTTTGAAAGTGTAGCTCAGCCAGGAAAATACTTGACACTAACAGGAGGTATAGTTTCCTTAAGTGATGGCAAGGATAAGGCTTCTGCAACTTTCCTTGTGACATCAGTACTGGATTAGTCAATAGAATCAAAACTAAAGAGTGTGTTGAATAAAATAATTTTTGTTTCAAATACCACAAAATTAGAAAAAGAGTTACGGAAATCACAAAAATTTTAAAATTTATACGCAGTATAACCATTGCCCGAAGGTACAATTAATACGATACATATTATGTCGGTGTACGAATGATGTTCGGGCCGAATGCAGTATTTGAAAGGTTTTGTTGCTATGGATAGAGTAATTTTGATCCAAAGCAGAATAGAAATGGTTATACTTCAGGTGAAGTGCGGCCCAAAGCCAGAAGAAAATAATATTGAATCCAATAAGCTCAAAGGTAAAGTTTGGACTTTTTCCAAGCCTTCCCTTTGAGCTTGTTTTTTTATAGAAGTAACGTTGGTGGGTTAAAAATTGGAGGAATTGAATATGAAGAGAGGTTATTTTAGCCGATTCGTATCAATGGTTCTGTCCATAGCTATGGTTTTTACAATGGGATTTGATCCCACATTAGTTATGGCAGAAGAAGGAGGCGAAAGCTATGTCCTCACTGGCATAGCTGACCTCGAGGGCGATGTAAAAGAGCAGCGCCTGGAGGTTGGTTCATCCGAAAGTGACATAGTATTCCCAAGTACGTTGACGGGAATAATTGAGCATTCCGAGGAAGTCTTAGTTGAAGAGTCTGAGGAAGAGGATGCAATAGAAGATGCAGTTTCAGAAGAAAACACTGAAATTGCAAATCCTGAGACGGAAGGTGCAGAGTCTGTTGCAGAGGAGACTCCGGAAGAGGAGACTGCAGAGTCAGTTAAAGAAGAAGCTCCAGCAGTAGAATCAGAACCGAAAGTGGAGCCTGAAATAACAGAGGCACCAGAGCCAGTTGCAGAGTCAGAACCAGCTATAGAGCCGGAACCAACAATTGAGTCAGTTCCAGAGGAAATTCCAGTGGAAGTGCCTGTATTTGAAGCAGTTCCTGAGCCAGCTCCTGAAGCAGCTCCAGTGGAAGAGGCTGAGCCAGAGGCGTTAGTTGATCCGGTTGCATTTATTATTGATTTAGTTTTCCCTGCTATTACAGCTAAGGCTGCAGATGGAGGTGTAATTGCTGAGGTTTCACATACTACAGCAGATATTATTTCTCCTGCAGAAGAATCTGAAGAAGCATCAACAGCTGAAGCATCAGAGGAAAATGCTGAGCCAGCTGAAGATGAAGCTACATCAGAAGCGGCAGAGGCAGAAGCTGCGGACCTTAAGGTGAAGACTGTCATAACAAAGGAAGAGATTACAATTAAGGATGTTACATGGAAATTAGACGCCGAGAAGAGTTCTGCGCCTAGTTTTGATGGAACAGTTGAGGGTGCAACATATGTTTATACACCTGTCATTAGTCCTAAATATATTGTAGAGTCAGAGCTTCCTACAATCACTGTAGTTATTGTTAAGACTCAGTTCGAATTTGAGCAGTCTGTAACAGTTGACGGTGTTGTAATTACTGTAAAGGCAGACAAGGGCGTATTCCCTAAGGATGCGACTTTGAACGCAAGAAGAGCCACAGCAGCTGAAGAAGCAGTAGCAGAGGAAGCTGTTGAAGGTGAAAGAGAAGCTTCTGATAAGGTAGCTGCATCTTATACATTTGATATTACAATTTTGGACAAAGATGGTAACGAGCTTCAGCCTGATACTTCTAAGGGAAGAGTAAAGGTTGCATTTACTCTTGAAGAGGCTAAGAACGACAATTTGGAGGCTGATATTTATCATATTACTGATGAAAATCCAGCAGCTCCAACAGCAGAAAAGCTTGATACTGATAATTACGCTTCTACAGTAGAGGCTGAGACCACAGGATTCTCATTCTATACAGTAGAGTTTACTTATGGTGGATTCCAATATGTGCTTATTGGTGGTACTACAATTGCGCTTTCTGAGATTTTAGAAGCATTGGAGATTGAAGGAACAGTAGTTGCTGCTACAAGCTCTAATGAGTCACTATTTTATGTTAGAAAGTACATCTTTAATGAATCGACACAGGGGCATCCTAAGCCATGGATGGAAGAAAGTCCAGATGGTCAGTGGTATCTGGTATCATGCCAGGCATTTGATACTCAGGAGCTTCTTACTTTAGATATGGAGGATGGCTCTCATTATGAGATAGAGGTAACAGATAGTGCAGGTGTAGTTGGCGCTCATAAGGATACAAATACTAGTGGTGATGTATTCTTAGGTGGTCGTTTTATTGAAGTAGGTATTGCAAAGACAGGTTCTTTTGGTACAGCAGGTTCTCCTAATACTGATGCTGGATTCCATCCTGTTTACAGTGGAAATTTAATAGGTCTTAGTGTAGATAAAGATGGATTTGGTGAGGGAAATGCTCCTACAACATGTGATTTCTTCCTTCCGGGTAGTCCAGAAGAGCGATACAATGTAGCCTATAAAATTGATGGAACTACTTATGAAAATCCTAATGCAGAAAGAAATAGAGTTGGTTGGCCTACTCCTAAGCAGGCTCCTACTACAGTAGATGAGTCAGTGATAGAAAAAGGTGAATTACAGGCTACAACAACAGGTATTACTCGTGAAGGTGTTAAGATGGTTACAACCGTTTCCTTCAACGAGGAAGATTATAGCTTCTTAACAAAAGTTACACTTACAAACAATACTGGAAAGAAAATAACAGATTTGCGATGGGTTCGTTCGTTTGATCCAGACCAAAACGCTCAAATTACGGGTGGAACGTATTCAACCTATAACAAGGTTATTAGTAATCCTAATTCATCGAAACCTTCTGAAAATGCATGCGCAATGGTAGTTGCAAAGGGTGGAACAAATCAGGAGGCGTTCTTCTTTGCGGCATTTGATGACAGAGCAAGAGCTTCTATTTTAGGAAGTCTTTCACCTAGTTCGGCTTATGATTCAAGATTGTGGAAAGATGATGACAGCATGCCTACAGAAGTTCTTGAAGAAAACTACACAGGCACTGATGGATATAATAATGATGATGTTGGTATAGCTTTAACATTTAATCTTGGTGAGCTTGAAAATGGCGAGTCTACAACTCTTGAATATTATTCAAGCTTGGACCCTGATGTAGCAAATACTTTCAATAAGCTTAACGGTAAAATTAACTACAATGGTGAAACTATTGATGGTTTTACACCAAGCACAACATATTTAATTACAGTATATAGAGATTCCAAAGGAAAATACTTCAGAGTAGATTCAGATTCTAAGGGAAGTATCATGATTGAAGACAAGGACAACAATGGTAATGACTACAGCTTATTTGGAAAATCTATTAGAGTTCTTGAATTAAGTGAAGAATCAGGTATTCAGTATTTTGATGTAAATCCACGTCCAGTTGCATTGGATTTAAACGAGGATGAGGATGATATTGATATTGGCGCTGAGTCAATAAAGATTACATTAGATAGTAGTAAAGAAAATCAGGAATATCGTGTTTATACTGCAAGAGGAAAGGAGATTACAGGACAGGATTGGACATCTCCTACTGGCAATAAGCTAACACTTACTGGATTAAAGAAGAATACCAGCTATACTATCAAGGCTCATGTGAAAGCAAGTGCTTCAACACCTGAATCCAAGATTTCTGATGGTATAACTTTGACTACTACAGAAAACGATGTAACTGTTGATTATGATGATGAGGTAATCGAAGGCCTTAAGCCAGATAAAGAGTATGAGATAACTGAGACTTATGAAGATCCTACAACTCATGAGAGGAAGAATAGAAAGCGCAGGGTTAAATCTGATAGAAATGGACGTATTCCATTTGAGGGTACAGATGAAGATGGCGACCCATACGATTTTACTGGCGAAGAAATCATTATAAGAGAGCCAGGCTCAGATGATGATGGCGATGATGATTCACCTGAGGAGATTATTAAGAAGAAAATCGACGGACGTCCAAAGGCTGATGATGTTACGCCAATAGATACAGGTGATCCTGACGACCCAACGAAGCCAGGCGTTGTTGCAGCTACAGGTAGAACTATCACAATTAAGCCTGCAGAGCGAGATCAGGAATATCGTATATACGATAGCGCAGGAAATGAACTTCCTGGTCATGGCTGGGTTACACCAGAAAAGGATACAGATAAAAATTACAAGGTTGTATTTACAGACCTTGAATATGACAAGGAATATATAGTTAAGACAAGAAAGGCAGCAACAGATGGCAAGCCAGCTTCTGAGCCAACAGGCGGCACGGAAGTTAAAACTGATGATGAGACAGATGAAGAAGATGTTGATGTTAATTATGATGACGAGGTAATCGAAGGCCTCAAGCCAGATACAGAGTATGAGATAACTGAGACTTATGAAGATCCTACAACTCATGAGAGGAAGAAGAGAAAGCGCAGGGTTAAATCTGATAGAAATGGACGTATTCCATTTGAGGGTACAGATGAAGATGGCGACCCATACGATTTTACTGGCGATGATATTACTATAGGCGAACCAGATACAGATGGTGGTGAAGATGACCCTGAACCTGTTATTCCTCGCTTGCCTATATCAGGCCGTCCAGCCCCAACTGGAATTGATCCTATAGACACGGGATCTCCATCTGGAACCGGCAGCGAGGTTGAAACAAGAGGTACATATATTGTAGTTAAGCCTGCAAACATGAAGCAGGAATATCGTATATACGATGAAGACGGAAATGAAATTGAAGGAAGAGATTGGGTTAAGCCTACTTTAGAAGGTGACGTCCCAGTCGTGGTATTTGACGGCCTTGAGCCAGAAACAAAATATGTCATCAAGACTAGACTTGCAGCTACAGATGATAAGCCTGCATCAGATCCTGATGAGGGTATAGAGGAAACTACTGGTACTGAAAGTGATGACGTAGATGTTGATTATGAAGATGAAACTATTGGAGGTCTCTTACCTAATACTGACTATGTAGTTGAGTACGATGATGACGATGATCCTGAGACCCCTGATAAAGAAATCAGAGTAAAGACAGATGAGGAAGGAAAGCTTCCAATTGAAGGCAAAGACAGAACAGGAAAGCCTTATGACCTGACAGGCAAAAAGCCAGTCAAGTTCTATAAGTATCCAAAGAAGACTGATAGTGAACCTATAACAAAGGATATTGAAGGTCGTCCAACATCAGATGACCCTGTTACACCAATATATATAGGCACAGGTGATACAGATGACCCAACAAAGCCAGGTGTTGTTGACGCTACAGGTAGAACTATCACAATCAAGCCTGCAGAAAAAGATCAGGAATATCGTATATACGATAAGGAAGGTAACGAAATCTCAGGTTACGGCTGGGTTAAGCCAACAAAGGATACTGATGGAAAATATAAAGTAGTATTCGAAGACTTAGATTATGACAAGGAATACACAGTTAAGACAAGGAAGGCACCTACATCAGGTAAGCCAGGCTCAGAGCCTACAGCAGGTGTGCCAGTTAAGACTGATGATGTTACTGATGAAGATGTAGATGTTGACTATGAAGACGAGAACATCGAAGGCCTTAAGCCTAACACCGAATACGATGTTTACGAGATTGAAGAAGGTGAAGAAGGCACAAGTGGAACTGGCGGAAGAGGAAGAAGACACAGAGTAAAGACTGATTCTAGAGGAAAGCTTCCATTTGAAGGTAAGGATGAAGACGGTAAGGAATATGATTTCACAGGTAAGAAGCTTGAAATCGTTGAGCCAGGCAAAGAAGATACAACTGGTATCAGAGAGGACATTCCAGATCGTCCAGATAGTACTGAGGTAAAGGAACCAAAAGAGGAAGATATTGAGTCTAAGGGTACATCTGTAACCATTTATGATGCAGATCCAGATCAGGAATATCGTATATACGATGAAGAAGGAAACGAGATTCCAGGTCGCGGTTGGACTAAGCCTAATGACGATGGCACAGTAATATTTAAGGACCTTGACTACAACAAGCGTTACATCGTAAGAGCTAGAAAGGTACCTAAGAAGACAGAAGGAACAACAGGCGGAACAGATACAACAGGTGGAACACCAGGTTCTGAGCCATCAGAGGGTATTGAAGTAACAACCAAGGATGAATCAGATGGAACAGATGTTGAAATCGATTATGAGGATGAGGTAATCGAAGGTCTCAAGCCAGATACAGAGTACGAGATAACAGAGACATATGAAGATCCTACAACTCATGAGAGAAAGACGAGAAAGCGCAAAGTTAAATCAGATAGACATGGACGTATTCCATTTGAGGGTACAGATGAAGACGGTGAACCATACGATTTAGCAGGTGAACCAATTACCATTAGTGAAGATAAGTCAGATGACCCTGATTCACCAGATGGAGAAGATTCTGAGCCTATTATCAAAACTCATATAGAAGACCGTCCATCAACTGATGATATTGACAAAGTTGCTGACGATGAATTAAAGACAAAGGGCAAGTCAATCACAATCAGACCAGCTGATGAAGCTTTAGAGTACAGAATTTACGACAAGGATGGAAATGAGCTTGAGGGCCGTGATTGGGTTAAGCCTGATAAGGACCTTGTAGTAATCTTTGATGATTTGGATTACGACACAGATTACATCATTAGGGCTAGAATTGCGCCTACAGATGACACACCAGGTTCAGAGCCTAAGGATGTTAAGGAAGTAAAGACTGATGATGTAAAACCAGATGATGTTATTATCGATTACGAGGATGAGGAGATTGAAGGTCTCAAGCCTGAAACAGAATATGAGATAGGCATAGATGACGACAATGACCCTACGACTCCACGTAAGAAGATTAAAGTAAAAACTGATAAGCATGGACGTATCCCATTTAAGGGTACAGAAGTTGGAACAGGCGGAACAGGTGGAACAGGTGGTACACCAAGACCAGAGTATGATTTGTTAGATAAAGATATTGAGATTTCAGAATCTGGTTCAGACAAAGACCCTATAGGTAAAGACATAGGCGAACGCCCTGAGATTATAAAAGATGGCGAGCATAAGAACTTTACACCACCTACTTCTGGTGATACTACACCTAAGGGTACAACTATAACCATCAATCCAGCAGAGCCAACTCAGGAATACCGCGTATACAAGAAGGTTGATGACAAGCTTGTAGAAGTTGCAGGTCAAGACTGGACTAAGCCAACAGGTGGCAAGGTTGTATTTACAGACTTAGACTTTGGTACAGAATATATTGTAAAGACTCGAATCGCTCCAACAAGCGAAAAGCCAGCTTCATTACCATCTGATGATGTAGTAACTGTAACTACCAAGGATATGGATGATCCTGTAGTAGATTACGTGGATGATGAAATTGGTGGATTTAAGCCTGATACAACATACGAAATCTATGTAGGCGATAGCACCGAACCAATTATTGTAAAGACTGACAAAGACGGAAAGTTTGATATTGAAGGTAAGGACAAAGATGGTAAGGGCTATGACCTTGAAGGCAAGACAATCAAGGTAAAGGAAAAGAAGAAGGAAGGTGAAGGCGAAGGAGCAGTGTCTGACCCTATCACATTAGGCTCACGTCCATCAGCTCCTACACCAGACGGTACAGACATTTATGGCACAACAGGAGCAGGTACATCTGACAAGCCAATAGTAGATGATATTGATACTATTAACATCTACCAGGAGTCTATCGAAATACTTGATCTCAACAAGAAGAATAAGGAACTTGAATATCGTATTTACGATGAATATGGCAATGAAATCGACGGTCAGGATTGGGTTAAGCCTGACAAGAATGGAAATGTCAAATTCAAGGGATTAGAGAAAGGAAAGAAATATACAATCAAGGCTAGAAAGCCTGCAACAGAAAAGAAGCCAGCTTCTAAGCCAACAGGTACAATCCTGACTGTTACGACAAACGATGGTATAGGCTTAACTCCTAAGGAAGGTGCAGAAGGCGACGAGACTGTACTTGAAGGTGAGCCAAATGAGAAGGATGAAATCGGTGGATTCAAGCCTAATACAGAATATGAAGTAAGCTACGATGACGATGGTGATCCAACTACTCCAGATAAGAAGATTGTAGTGAAATCTGACAAAGATGGAATAATCAAGGTAGATGGTGACGATGAGGAAGATAAGCACTTCTCACTCTATGGCAAGAAGATTAAGGTTAGAAAGAAAGGCTCTAAGGACAAAGATACAATTATCGATGTAACGGATACTCGTCCAGAAGCTCCTACATTTAGTGAAGAGGAGTGGGGCAAACATGATGAAACCTTAGAAACTGATACTGAGAAGATTAAGATTTATCAGAAGGAAATCAGAATTACAGGTCTTTCAGAAGAAGAGAAGGAACTTGAGTATCGTGTATACGGTCCTGACGGTGAAGAGCTGAAAGAGTTTGACTGGGTTAAGCCTGACGAAGATGGAACTCTTCACTTATACAGCAAGACTGATAAGGATGGCAAGCTCCAGCTTGATAAGATGCTTCTTGGTGAAACAGAATATATCATCAAGGCTAGAAAGCCAAAGGTAGAGAGTAAACCAGCTGACGGCGATACACCAGCTACAGAAGGCTCTCCTGCTTCTGATGCAGTTATCGTTGTCAAAGTAAAGACAGATCCTGTTGTTTACCCAGAGATAGATGTTATCAAAGAGGTAATCGACGGCTGCAAGCCAAATACAGTATATGATATTACTGTTAAGGATGGAGATACATCTACAGTTTACAAGGTAAAGTCTGATGCGGATGGAAATCTCATTCTTGAAGGTAAGGACAAGGATGGCAAGGACTTTAGTCTCGTTGGAAAGGATGTAGTTGTAAAGAAGTCAGGTTCAGCAGATGATTATCCATCTGATGAACTTAAGATTCCAACTCGTCTAGCTCCTATTAAGTTTGTAGAAGAAGGCAGCGAGACATCAACAGAGTTAATCACTGAAGATACTGAGCAGGTTACTCTTTCAGAGTCTGTAATCTTTATTAACGGATTAACAGGCGCTAAGTCAGATTATGAATATCGTTTGTATGACGCTGATGGAAATGAAATCCCTGGAATGGAATGGGTGAAGGCATCAGACGGACTACTGTTATTTACTGACTTACCAAGTGATACCGTATATACGGTAAAGGCTAGAAAACCAGCTACAAGCAAGGAATTAGCTACACTTCCTGTAGATACAGGTCTGAAGATTAAGACAGATGTCTCTTATGAGCCAACAGTAAATTACGATACTGACAGAATTGAAGGCTTAAAGCCTAATACAGAGTACGATGTTTTTGTTGGAGATAAGATATTCTATCTTAAGACAGATGCAAATGGTGGATTTGCTCTAAGCGGTGAAGATTACAATGGGGATGCGTACAATTTCGAAGGTCAGGATTTGGAAATCCAGATTAATGGAAAGTACGAATTTAAGTCACTTAGCGTTCCAACCCGCCCAGAGCCAACACCAGAGATAATTCCAACACCAGAAGTAACACCAACACCAGAGGTAACTCCTACACCTACGCCAACGCCAACTCCAACACCACGCGGTGGAGATGAAGAAGTACACTATCCTGTAATTCCTAATGAAGAAGTACTCGAGGAGATTTTGCCAGAATTAACGCAGGAAGATGCTGATGAGACTACACCTGCACGTACAAGAGAAGCAATTACGGAAATAATCGAAGAAGTGGGACTTGGCAAGGGTAACATCATCGACCGTGGCGACATCTGGGGCGATATGAGTAACGAGACAAAGCAGAAGTTACTTGATAAGCTTGATGCATCAGGCGGCGAGATTATCCTGGCAGAAGACCTTGAAAACATGGAAGCTGTCGCTGTAAAGGATAGACCAATTGCCTTTGTAATAGGCGAAGGTTCGGTTATCGTTACAATCGAATCTACAGACACTACAAGAACAAATGCAGGTCTTGTTGATGCAGCAGCAGTTGCAAAGTCAATTCTTACAGATGAGCAGAGAGCAGCAGTTGCAGCAGGTAGTGTCCTTGAAATCAGAGTAGAGGTAACACCTCTTGATGATGCTACAATACCTGCAGCAGATAAGCAGATTATCGAAGACGGAGTGACAGAATACGCAGAGTCAATTCCAAATCTGGCAATGGCAGATTATATCGATATCAGCTTATACTTCAGAATTGATGATAGTGAATGGAGTCAGATTACTGATACTGACCCTATCGATATCGTGATTGATATTCCAGACAGCTATAAGGGCTTGTCTGATAGATATTTCATCATGAGAGCACATCAGGGTAAGACTACACTCCTTGAGGATCAGGACAATGATCCAGATACAGTTACTATTTCAACAGGTGAGTTCTCAACATATGCACTTATGTATGAGGAGAGAGCAGCAGTTGCAACAGTTGATACTGTAGTGGAAGATACAAATAACGGATTGTTATTTGGCCTTAGCTACTTCGCATGGCTTGGAATACTTGCAGCAGCTATGGCAATATTCCTGTTCTTCATACTGTTCAAGAAATCTGATAGATGAGAGGACTAGAACCAAAAGCTAATAATTTAAACTAACACCCCCAACCGGTGTAGGCGCCTCCCCCAAAAAGGGAGGTTAGCCTGCATCGGTTGTTTTTTTTTGTTTTAATTAATTTTAAAATAATTATTGTTATTTTAAAGTAATGATGATATAGTAAAATAAATTAATGATGAAGTGTTACACCTCATCAGTCAGCAAAGCTGACAGCTTCCCCTCAAGGGGAAGCCAATTCAAAGCATATAAAGGGGCTTGATGCTTTGGACCAAACCAATAATTATCAGGAGGTAAGATGCATGAAGCGTTTGCTTTCATGTGTTCTGGCTATTTCTATGGCAGGTGGTCTAGTGGCTTGTTCAGGCTCTGAATCTGAAGTGAAAAACTATACAGTTAGCTACGATGGCATTGCCACAGGCGACGTTTCTTCGGGCGTTTCAGTCCATGACCCATCCATATTAGAAGTAGATGGAACCTATTATATTTACGGCTCGCATATGACTGCGGCCAAAAGTGATGATCTTTTAAACTGGAAAAAGGTGGCAGACGGCTACAACAAGACAAATCCTGTCTACGGACAGATTTATGAGGTGGCTGATGAGGCCTTTGCATACTCTGGTAGTAAGGACAGCATTATTAAAACTGATGACAAGAAGACCCATGTGTGGGCACCGGATGTGATTTACAACGAGACCATGGGAAAATACGTGATGTATTATTGCACCACCAGTACCTGGAATGCATCTAATCTTTGCTTCGGTATCAGTGATACTCCGGAGGGACCATTTGAATGGCAGGGAGCACTAATCTATTCCGGATTTACCAATAAAAATATCGCATATACGGATGTTCTCGAATATGTTGATGAGGAATATGCAAAGAAGCATTATATAAAGGCAGGCGCCTATAACTACGAGGATTATCCTAATGCAATCGATCCAACAGTTTTTTATGACAAGGATGGTCGCATGTGGATGACCTACGGTTCATGGTCAGGCGGTATTTATCTTTTAGAGCTTGATCCTAAAACAGGTCTTGTGATTCATCCAGAGGGTGATGAGGCAAATGGTGTTGATGCCTACTTTGGCAAGAAGCTGATTGGCGGTGGACACATCTCAATCGAGGGGCCATACATAATGTACGACAGCGATACAGATTATTATTATCTGTTTGTATCCTACGGTGGGCTCACAAGCACTGGTGGCTACCAGATGCGAGTTTTCCGCTCAAAGACCGTGGACGGAGATTATGTGGATATGAATGACAGCTTCCCAGAAAAGAGTGCAATGCATCAAAACTTTGGGCTGAAGCTTTCTGGAAACTATAAGCTGCCAAGCCTGGACAGGGCATACATGGCAACAGGTCATAACTCAGCATTTGTTGATAGTGATGGAAAGAAATATATTGTGTACCACACCAGATTCAACGATGGCGGTGAGGGACATTCGCCAAGAGTTCATCAGCTTATTATGAATGAGGAGGGCTGGCCATGCGAGCTTCCTTATCAGACACAGGGGGAGACTGTTTCTGATACAGGCTACAGCAAGGAAGATGTGGTTGGTCGCTATTATGTGATTAATCAGGGCACAGATATTTCAAGTGATATTGCAAATCCAGTTATCATTTATCTAAACAAGGATGGCAGCTGCGAGGGCAAGGATTCCACAGGCACCTGGGAGATGAAGGATGGCACTTATTATATGAGTGTCACTATCGATGGAATTGACTACAGCGGCGTGTTCTGCCAGATGAGGGATGAGGCAGGCACTGACGTGATGACATTCTCGGCAGTAGGCGAGAATCAGTCAGTTTGGGGAGTTAAGTATGAATAATTAGTAAGGGAGATTATATGAAAATGGACAAGGATTTTAAGTTTAACAAACCGTGGATTCTGCAACGCGCAGATCCCTATGTCTACAGACACACTGATGGGAAATATTATTTCACCGCATCTGTGCCTGAATATGATAAGATTGTACTCAGATGCAGCGACAGTCTTGAGGGGCTAAAGGATGCTGCAGAGCTTGAGGTATGGCATAAGCACGACAAGGGCCCTATGTCTAAGCATATTTGGGCACCGGAGATTCATTATCTTTTCGGCAAATGGTACATCTATTTTGCTGGAAGTGATGTTGATGATATTTGGGCGCTTCGCCCTTATGTTTTGGAGTGTCAGGGCGACGACCCTATGAAGGATGCCTGGATTGAAAAGGGTAAAATCACAAGAGCAGACTCTGACGAGTTTTCTTTTGAAGCCTTTTCTCTTGATGCCACTGTTTTTGAGAATAAGGGTCAGTGGTACTATATCTGGGCTGAAAAGGTGGGAGTTGGCAAGCAGATTTCAAATCTCTACATTGCCCGCATGAAAAACGGATATACGTTAGAGACAGACCAGGTGCTTCTTACAACACCAGACTATGACTGGGAGCGCCACGGCTATTGGGTAAATGAAGGCCCTGCTGTGATTAAGCGTGACGGCAAGATTTTCATGACCTATTCTGCCAGCGATACAGGAATCAATTATTGCATGGGAATGCTGACTGCAGATGAGGACAGTGATTTGCTGGACCCACTTTCATGGAAGAAGGAGCGCTATCCAGTGCTTGCTTCATCTACTGAGCATGTGGTATACGGCCCAGGTCATAATTCATTCACTGTGGATGAGGAAGGCAATGATATTCTGGTTTATCATGCAAGGACAGAGACGGAAATCGTGGGTGACCCTCTCTACAATCCAAACCGCCATGCCATGCTTATGAAGTTTGAATTTAAGGATGGAAGACCAGTATTTGACTATGATAGATAACAGAGTTTGTACACGGTGTCTGCTTCGAGATATGATCGATGCAGACACTGCTATGATTGAAAAATATAAGGCTGCACTGAAGCCGGAGGATATGGCTTCGGAAGCAGAATATGAGAGACGCCTTGGTATCTGCAAGGAATGCGAAAAGCTCAACGCAGGCACGTGCATGTCCTGCGGATGCTACGTCGAGCTTCGCGCAACGGCCAAGATATCTAGGTGTCCAAATAAGAGATGGTAATACAAAAGCCTCCAGTTACGGCTACAAGCCTGAGAGTTTCTTTGCTCGACTACATGTCTCGCGCCAGAAACCTCAGAGCTTGATGCCTACTGGAGGCTTATTCGTTACTTTAATTATTAGGCATATAGTTCATCGATACGCGGATATCTTGTCCGTAGTTTCCGAAGGTCTTTCCGAAGAGCGTGATGCCGCCTACATGCTCTGCATCGTCTTCGACTGCGATGCGGAAATCCATTGGTGCACCCTGCTTCAGGTTGAGCGAGTCGATAGTCACATCCGAAATTTGAAGACCATCGATGAAGGTGCCGTGGCGGTTGATAACAAGAAGCTTCAGCAGGCCATACTGGTTCCAGTTTGGTGGCCACCAGTCAGGCGTGAACATTCCAAGAATGTCTCCACCGAAATCTCCAGGGCTTGTCCACATGCCAAGCTTGGTTCCGTTAAGTGAAAATGAAATGTCCGAAGGCCAATTATTGTCTATGCCTGGTGCCTCAGAGGAAATCTCGAAGGAGATTGAAATCTGAGTGATTTTATTGTTGCTAGGGATAAGGTTTGGAAGTGAATATTCCACAAATCCCTTTGTGAACCAGATGATGTCTGCATTGAAACGATCAGGATGGCTGAAGTAGCGGGCGTCGTCGATCTCGCCGATAACTGAGCTACTGTTTGCAATACCACAGGTAGGGCAAACCTCGTATTTTGAGAACTGGCCCACCTTGATATCGGTGGTGAATACATTAGCCAAATCAACAGGCTTTTCAATTTCTACAACGATTTTATCCTGAATAACTGAGCATATCTTCGAATTGCCGTGAGCAGCAGATTCATTGGAGGTGGAGATAAGTCCGCACTCCTCAAGCTTTTTGATGTGACCTGTGAGGGCACCGTTGGAAAGCTTCAGCTCTGTGGCTAACTGGTTCATGCTCATGTGATCATTTTCCAATAGTATGTTTAATATCTGGATACGCACGTCTGAGCCTAAGGCTTTAAACAATTCCAGTCCTTCGTCTAGTGAAGTGATGTGAATCATTTTATTTATACTCCTTTGCTTTTATACTTCATTCCCACTAAAAATACTTTAGCAAGATAAAGTATTATACATATTATAAAAATAAACGATTATTATGTCAATAAAAGACCTCTAAATCATATCGATTATTTTAATTAAAAGTAAAAATGCCATCACTTTATCTAGTTGAAGACCATTAACTTCAACCGTTATAGTAAAATTGTCCAAAAACTCTGTGACGAATTTGTGTATAATAAAAGAATATCCAAAATAGTTTAGAAATATCTAAAATAATTATTGACTTAGTGAAATACGAGCCGTATGATAATTACATAATCGTTAATGAGTTTTGCAGAACAACATTAAATGACTATCAAGCCTCAGTCATTAATGAATGAAGTTGCAAAACTAAACGAAAGAAAATTTCTTTTTGATTAAAAGGAGGAGAAGAATGAAGAAGAAATTGCTTAGTGCATTACTTTGCACATCAATGGCAGCAAGCTTATTCGTAGGTTGCGGGGGCGCTGCTTCAGAGGGAGGAGTTGATCCTGACGCTGCTGAAGCTACAGAAGAGGAAGCTGCAGAGGAGACTGCTGAGGCAGAGGCAGTAACAAACACATTTGGTGATCCAAACGGAACACATCTTGAGATGTGGACATTCGTTGAACTTCACGGACAGCACTACGGTGTTATGGCTGAGGAGTGGAACAAGCAGCATCCAGACAACACAATCGAAATTACATGTACAACATATCCATATGGTGATATGCACACAAAGCTTCTTACAGCTTTAGAGGCAGGTACAGGTGCTCCTGATATCTGTGATGTAGAGGTAGGTCAGTTCCCTAACGTAGTTGAAGGTCTTGACCAGTGGTTAGTACCTCTCAATGATTACGCTAAGGATTACCTTGATACAATGGTTACATCAAGAATGGAAACATATCAGGGTGAAGATGGAAACTACTATGGCGCTCCATACCACGTAGGTGCTACAGTAATGTACTACAACGTAGCTGCAATGAGCGAGGCTATGGGACTTAGCCAGGAGGATGTAATCGCAAAGATTGATGCAGTTAAGACTTGGGATGATTACGCAAAGCTTGGTGAAGAGTATGTTGGAGCAGTTAACGAAGAGGGCAAGTACTGGACATCAGTTGATACAGGCGGAACAGATTGGCTCTGGCTTGCAATGGCTGAGAACGGTGATGACTGGACAGGTGGATTTGATAATCCTGCAAACGTAGAGCTTGACTCAGTTAAGACAATGCTTGAGATGCAGCAGAGCTGGTTAAAGTCAGGTCTTGCAGAGATTTCTCCAGATGGACATGTTGATCTTGAGGCTGGTTTCCAGAACATCATGGATCACAACATCGTTTCATTCCCTAAGGCAATGTGGTACATGTCACGTTTCACAAACTACATGCCAGAGGAGTCAGGCAACTGGTACATCGCTAAGTGTCCTGTATTCAAGGCTGGTCAGAAGTGCTCAGTTGGTATCGGTGGTACAGGTACAGTTGTAACACAGCAGTCAGCAAATAAAGAGCTTGCAGCAGAGTTTACATGCTGGGCAAAGATGTCAGCAGAGGGCGAGCAGCATATCTGGGATACACTTGGATTTGATGTATGTAACTCAGCTCTTTGGGGTGATGATGCATTCGCACATGATGACAACAACCAGTACAACAAGTTCTTCATCAACTATCCATATGATGTATTAAATGATATTGGAATGGACAACATTGGAAAGATTTCAGTTGTTTCAATCAGCCCAACAATTAACGAGTACATCTGCACAACAACACTTAATGAAGTTCTTGAGGATCCAGATTACTCAGTAGCTGACGCTTTGAAAGAGGCTCAGGATGCTGTTGATATGGAGCAGTAAGCTTTCCCGTTAACAGGAGTAGAATTATGGATATTTCAAATACAAGGGTGCCTGCCGAGGGGCAGGCATCCTCTTTTAAAAAATCAGAAGGAGTAGAAGGCGTTATGAAATTTAGAAAAATCTTTTATTCACAAAAGGTTGCACCATATGTTTTTGTTGTGCCTTTTATTCTTAGTTTCTTTTTCTTCTGGGTGTACCCACTTATCACTGCATTCACAATGAGCTTCCAGGATATTGGCGCTATCACCTCAGAATGGATTGGCTTTGCAAATTACACAAAGCTTTTAAAGGATAATGTATTCCACATCGCTGTTATGAACAGCGTGAAGTACATGTTCTTTACTCTGGTTCTTCTTATTCCATTCCCAATGCTTTTTGCAGTGCTTATGGATAGTCATCTAGTTAAGGCTAAAGGTGTGTGGAAGGCAATTCTATACATGCCAGCATTAACTTCAGTAGTTATTTCTGGTACACTTTTCCGCCTTATGTTTACAGAGTACACAACAGGTCAGATGAATATCATTTCATCATTCCTTGGACTTGGAACCTATAAATGGTTGAAGATGGGCTGGTCAGGTATGCTTGCCCTTTTGATTGTAGCCTGCTGGAGATGGACAGGTGTAAACATGCTTTACTTCTTATCTGGTCTAAAATCTATTGATACTGCTTTATATGAAGCAGCAGATATCGATGGAGCTTCAGGATGGCAGAAGTTTAGATATGTCACATTGCCACTTTTAAAACCAACTACAGTTTACGTACTTACAATTTCAGTTTATGCAGGTCTTTCAATGTTCCTTGAGTCATACATGTTATGGGCAGGAAACTCATCACCAAACAACATTGGCCTTACAATTGTAGGTTACCTGTACAAGCGTGGTATTGAAAAGAACGACATGGGTTATGCATGTGCAGTTGGTGTAGTACTACTTGTAGTAGCACTTATTATAAATTTCGTTCAGTTGATATTTAACGGAACATTTAAGAAGGAGGAGCAGTAATATGGCAAAGCAAAAAACAATGTCAGGTACTCCTCAAAGAAGAGTAGGAACAATTTTAGGAACAGGCTTTTTCCTGATTCTTTCATTAATTATCGTATTTCCGGTTTTTGCAGGTTTGCTTGCATCCTTCAGACCAGGAACACAGCTTATACGTAGAGGTCTCGCAATTGATTTAGATATTTCTACTATGAATCTTGACAATTATACTTACCTGTTCAGTGGTAATGCAGACAGCCAGAAATATTTCATGTGGTATAAGAACTCTCTTGTTATCACTATTGTTTCTGTAACACTGACACTTTTGATTTGTTACTTTGTTGCGTATGGTCTGACTATGTACGATTTCAAATTTAAGAATCTCTTATTTACAATCGTTCTTGCAACAATGATGGTGCCATTTGAGATCCTTATGCTTCCACTTTATAAGGAAATAATTGCATTCAAGCTTATCGACACTTATACAGGTGTAATTATTATCGGTCTTTGCGGTGCATCCACGATTTTCTTCTTCAAACAGTATCTTTCAGGTCTTCCTAAGGATTTGTTGGATGCAGCCCGTATTGATGGATGTAATGAGTACAGCATTTCTGTAAGAATTATTTTGCCACTGGCAAAGCCAGCCTTTGCATCAATGGGTATCCTTTGTGCAATGGGTAGCTGGAATGCAATCCTTTGGCCACTGCTTGTACTTAAGGGAGCAGAGAAGTTTACACTTCCAATTGGTCTTAACACACTGTTGACACCATACGGAAACAACTACGATGTGCTCATCGCTGGTTCAATGTTTGGAATTTTACCTATATTGGTCATTTTCTTAATCTTTAATCGATACATTATTGACGGAATGACTGCAGGTGCGGTAAAAGGATAATATCAAAATACGAGGAGAAGAATAATGGCTAAACTAGTTATAAACAACGAGAATAAGAAATCTACAATTGCTCCAGAAATTTATGGACACTTCTCAGAGCACCTTGGTCGTTGTATTTATGAGGGACTTTATGTAGGCGAAAACAGTGACATTCCAAACGTAAATGGTATGCGTACTGACGTAGTGGAAGCGCTTAAGGAAATGAAGATTCCTGTACTTCGCTGGCCAGGCGGTTGCTTCGCAGACGAGTATCACTGGATGGACGGAATCGGTCCAAAGGAAAAGCGTAAGAAGATGATTAACACTCACTGGGGTGGTGTAGTTGAGGATAACAGCTTCGGTACACATGA